>JAFRDQ010000146.1 GCA_017411225.1 Oscillospiraceae bacterium | reverse complement strand
TGTGAGGCGACTTCGTACAGACGGCGACTTCGCCTCACACTGTTTTTCATTTGTTCTCCGGCGCGCCGGGAGGGGCAAGCCCCTCCCCTACATGTTCTCTTTCACTTTACACGTTTCGCCCTTCCGGCTCTGACTTCAAATGCGCCGGAGCACCACAAACGCACTGCCTCGGGCAGCAAAATCCACTCCGCCTGTCTCAACACGCGGCGCTGGAGCTTTGTAGCGTCGTCATCGTCGCGCACCTCGACGGCTTTCTGCAGCAGCACAGTGCCGATCTCGCCCTGCTCGTCCACGAGATAGGCCGTGGCGCCCGTGAGCTTGAGCCCGCGCGCGAGCACCGCCTCGTGCACGGCGAGGCCGCGCAGGTCCTGAAACGCCGGGACCAGCGACGGCTGGATGGCGATGATCTTGTTGCGGAAGGCCCTGGCCGTCTCGGGGCCGACGCCGGGGTGGAAGCCCGCGTCGATGACGAGATCGGCGTCGAGATCGCGGATCTTGTTGCGCACGGCGAGATCGAAGGTGCTCTCGTTCGGGAAGACCTCACGGTGGATGTCCACGGCCTCGATGCGCGCGTTGCGCGCGCGGGTCAGGGCGTTGGCCTCCGGGTCGGAGGAGATGACGGCGACGATCTCCAGCTCCGGGATCTCGCCGAAGAAAATGGAATCCAGCAGGCTCTGCAGCTTTGTGCCGCTGCCGGACGCCAGTACGACACAGCGAATCATGTGGATGCGCTCCTTTCCAGCAGCCGTCCGGCTGCCTCGCTGTTGATGCGTTCTTTCTCGTTGAGAAGCTCCGTACGCCGGCGCAGCTCCCCGCCCTCTTTTCCGAGCTGAATGGCGCAGTCAATGAGGCTCGAAGCGTTCTCAACGCTCAGGTTCTCGAGCTCCTGATAATTGTCCTGCTCGATATAGTCGAGGAAGGCCGTGACCTTCGGGTCGTAGCTCACGCCCGCGAGCGGCACGCCCTGCCCCGCGGCAAAGACGAGACCGTGCAGACGCATGCTCACGACGGCCTTCATCTTCGCGAGCACGCCGATCGTCATGCCGGAGGACAGCGGCTGCGCGAGAACGAAATACGGGATGCTCAGATGCTGCGTGACGAGCTTGGCCGCCTCCCAGTCGGTGCGGTGGTTGATGCACAGGAACACCGGCGTCAGCTCATAGTTGAGGTAGGCATAGACCGCCGCGGCGGCAAACACCGTGCTCTTTTCCTCAAAGCCGCGCCAGCGGCGCAGCACGAACGCGATGTACTTCCCGTCCGAAGGAATGCCGCAGCTGTCCATCATGCGGCTGACGCGCGCCTCCGGCTCGGGCTGCAGCGTGAGCGCCGGGTCGGACGAGAGGAGGATCTCCGGCTCGGTGACGCCGAAGCGCTCGAGCACCTTCTGGCTGTCCGGCTCGCGCAGGGTGATCGTGTCGACACAGCGGTTGAGCGTGTTGGACACGAACTTCATATCGCGCGGATAGAGGATCGGCCCGATGCCGCAGCCGTACATCTGCACGGCGCAGCCGAGCTTTTTCGCGCGGCGGATCGTGTAGAGATAATACCAGAGACTGTAGCGGCTGGTGACGTCCTGCATCAGGTTGCCGCCGCCGTTGATATAGAGCTTCGATCGCCTCATGACCCTGCCCATGTGGAACAGATCAAAGGAGTGATAGGCGTTCACGCCGCAGATCTTGCGCGTCTCGCGCGGCTGGCGCGAGAGCACCGTGATGGGCATGTTTTGATCGAGCGCGCGCATCTCGTGCACGATCGCCTGCAAAATCGCCTCGTCGCCCGCGTTGCCGAAGCCGTAGGCGCCGCAGATGACCACGCCGTCGCGCGCGCCGGCGCGGTGCGCCTCGCAGCGGCTGAGAGTGTTGTAAATTTCAATCTGCCGGTCGCCGGTGGCCTCCTCGGAGAAGTCCGTCATGCCGCGGTGAAACAGCGCGTCGCCCATCTCCTGCCGGTAGTCGGGGTCGAGCGCAAAGCGCGCGAGCGCCTCGGCCAGACCGTGCACGTCGCCGGGCTCGATGAGAAGCCCCGTGACCTCGTTTTCAATGATCGCCGGCACGCCGCCGACGTTCGTCGCCACCGTGGCGAGGTGCGCCCGCGCGCCCTCGGGCAGCGCATAGGGAAAGCCCTCGGAGAGCGAGGAGAGGGTGTTGATGTCGAGCGCGCCGTAGAATCGGTCGAGATCCGAGACCCAGCCGAGGAAGAACACGCTCTCCTGCAGGCCGAGCTCCCGCACGAGCGCCTCGAGCTCCTCGCGCTGCATGCCCTCGCCCGCGATGGCAAGGCGCAGCTTCGGGCACTTTTTCCGCGCCTCGGCGAGCGCGCGCAGCAGCGTCGGAATGTCCTTCACCGGGTCGAGACGCGCCGCGATGCCCGCGATCACGTCGTCCGGCTGCACGGCATAGCCGAAGGAGGCGAAATATTCCGCGCGGTCGGTCTTCGGCACGACGTGGCCGAAGTCGAGGCCGTTATAGATGGTAAACAGATCGTTCGGCTTGAAGCCCCGGTCGATCAGCCGCTCGCGCAGCGTGTCGGACACGCACACGCGGTAGTCGAGCCGGCGCAGGGCGATCTTATTGGCAATGCCGTAGGTCGCGGCGGCAAAGGGCCGGTGCAGATAGTCAAGACGGTAGTCGCTGTGCACCGTCGTGATCACCGGCACATCGAGACTCGGCCGCAGAATCGCGCCCATCAGGTTCGCCTTCGCGCCGTGGCAGTGCACGACGTCGTAGCCGCCCCGGCGGATCGCGCGGCGGAGCTTGCCGACGCTGCCGAGGAAGCCGTTTTTCAGCACCCAGGTCGGGATGCCGAGCTCGCGCGCCCCGTCGGCAAAGGAGCCGGGGATGAAGCAGACGAGCTGCACCTCCACGCCCTTGTGCAGCAGATAACTCAGCAGGGAGTAGACATGCGTTCTTGCGCCGCCGGTGTCGCCGCCGCTGATGAGATGGATGACTTTCATAGATCCCTCCGTGGGTTCTTGTATCGAAACGAAAAATACGATATAATCGTTGCATTCTAGTCTATCTAAAGTATTATACTTTATTCGACCGGCAGAATCAAGGAACGATAAATTACAAAACGAAGGAACGGGAAACGGGAACAAATAACAAATTAGGAATGAGGAATTAGGAGTTAGGAGTTGTGGAGTCGGCTTGCGCCGACGGATTTGAATTGCGGGTCATTCGTGAATGACCCCTACAAGAGAACATCACATTACCCGCCTATCGTAATCGCCCGTATTCCAATCGCGCGAAGCGCACCTTCAATTCCTAATTCCTAATTTCTAACTCCTCATTCTCTGGAGGCAACACATATGACTGTCATCTACTTGATCCGCCACGCTGAGGCGGAGGGGAATCTCTACCGCCGCATTCAGGGGCACTGGAACGGGCAGGTCACGCCGCGCGGGCAAAAGCAGATCGACGCGCTCGCCGAGCGCTTTCGGGAGGTCGAGATCGACGCCGTCTGGTCCAGCGACCTGCAGCGCACCATGGACACCGCCGGGGCGATTTTGAAATATCACGACCTGACGCTTGAGACGACGCCGCGCCTGCGCGAGGTGTGCCTCGGCGTCTGGGAGGGCCGCCCGTGGGGCGATGTGGAATATGAGATGCCCGAGCAGATGTTTTACTTCAACCACGACCCCGCCCGCTGGATCATCCCGAAGGCGGAGCGGTATGAGGCAGCGCAGGCACGCATGAAGGGCGTCCTCGCCGAGATTGCGAAAAAGCACGAGGGCCAGACCGTCGCCGCCGTGAGCCACGGCATGGCGATCCGCGTCTTTCTCGCCGCGGTCCTCGGCATTCCGAGCGCGGAGATCGACCGCCTCCCGCACGGGGACAACACCGCCGTCGCCTGTCTGAAGTACGACGGGGATGAGCTCACCGTGGAATACTACAACGACGCGAGCCATCTGCCGGAGGACTTGAGCACGCTCGGCCGCCAGACGTGGTGGAAGGGCCGCGACGCGGACGCGGGCAACCTCCGCTTCGAGCCGCTGCAGTTCCCGCGCGACAGCGCGTTTTTCGACGCCTGCTATTCCGACGCCTGGGCCGCCGCCCACGGCTCCACCGCGGGCTACACCGCGCGGCCATATCTGCGCAGCGCGAAGGAGCACGCGCGCACGCCCCACGCCGTCGTGAAGCTCTTAAGCGGCGACAAGGTCGTCGGCATGATCGACATGGACCCCGACCGCGGCAGAGCGGAGGGCTACGGCTGGATCTCGTTTTTCTATCTCCTGCCGGAATACCGCGGAAAAGGGTGGGCTGCGCAATTGCTCGGCCACGCGCTCTGGTTCAGCGAGAGCCACGGCAGACGCAGCGTCCGCCTCCACGTGGCGGAGGACAACACCCACGCCCGCGGCTTCTACGAGCACTTCGGCTTTCAAAAGATCGGCGAAACCCCCGGCATCCGCGGGACGCTGTATCAGATGGAGAAAGTGATCGGAGCACGGTGACAATTAGGAATGAGGAATGAGGAATTAGGAATTGTTGGCGCCGCAAAGCGGCAAATTGAAATCATCGGCGCAGCCGATACCATCATTCCTCACTCCTAATTCCTAATTCCTAATTCACTTCAATTGGAGTATATAAATGACAACTTACCTTCTCTGCTACCTCGCCGCCGTCACCCTCCTCCTCTTCGTCCTCATGGGCGTGGACAAGGCGAGGGCGAAGCGCGGCGCGCGGCGCATTCCGGAGGCGACGCTGTTTTTCCTTGCCGTGCTCGGCGGGAGTCTCGGCGGCATGCTCGGCATGGCCGCCTTTCACCACAAGACGCTGCACCGGTCGTTTCGCATCGGCTTTCCGGTGATTTTCCTCTGCCAGCTCGCGCTGGCGGGGTACCTCTTTTTGAAATGGAAAGGAATGATCCCATGAATCCCATGGTGCTATGCTATAACCTGCAGCCCGAAAAGCTCGGGCGGCTGCGCGTGCTCGCGCTGCGCCTCGGCATCGGCGTGCGCGTGGTGGAGCCGGACAAGTTCGCACTCCCCGTCGGCGCGCTCGCGGGCGTGCTGGAAACGCCCGCGACCGTCGAGCCCGCGGAGCCCTTTGCCGACGAGATGCTCGTCATGGCGCACTTTCGCCCCGGCATGCTCGATGCATTTCTCAACGGCTTTCGCCAGAGCCGCATCCCGAGCGTGAAGCTCAAGGCCATGCTCACCGAGACGAACGCGGCTTGGAGCGCGGCAAGACTCCACCGCGAGATCCGCGCCGAGCACGAGCAGATGGAGGCCATGCGGAAGCAGAAATGAGACGGAAAGGCGATCCCGTTCCGCCGGGGGCGGAGATTTATTGGGATGACCGCGCGGACACGTTGGGGCTGCTGTGGCTTCTGCCCCCGTTTTTGGTCATGGTCATCGTGGTGCTTCTGATGAACCCGCCGAAGTCCGTCGGCGAATGGGTGCTTCTGCCCGCGCTCGCCGCCGGGTGCGCGCTGGCGTTTTATCTGCTGTTTCGAGCCTCTCCCTGCTACACACTCCTCGACGGTAACCGCGTGGAGATCGGTTACCCGAACGGAAAAACCGTCTCGTTTTCCATGGATGAGATCACGGGATACCGCTTCGGAAAGCTGATCGGCGCGGAAAAGGTGTTTGGCTCCAGATACCGCTATTCCAATACAAACATCCGGATCTATTTCGGGCCGGGCCGGAGCTTTCCGCTGGGCGGCGTGCCGGGATACAAGACGGTGATGGCGCGGCTGCGCGCCCTTGAGCTCGAGCCGCAGTGGTTCCCGCCGGAGGAATGTCCGGATTCGTTTGCCATCCGGGGCAGCATGCGCGTGGAGGGCAGTCGGCTGATCTTCCGGGGTGAGGAGATCCCGCTCCCGGAGATCCGCGTGAAGCAGCCGATCGCATCGACCGTTCTGACGCGCCGAAACGGCGAGCGGATCGTGAAGCTCCGCGACGAATCCATGAACAATCTCGATCTGCTGGCATGGAAGCTGGAGCAAAACGGCGTCTCGGTGGGAAGTTATCTGCCGAAGCTGTGATGAGACGGTGCAAGGCAAAGGAGGCGTTTGCATGCGGCGAAGAAAAGACCCGATCCCGCCGGGGGCGGAGATCTATTGGGGCCACCGTGCATCCTATGCCGTGCTCGGCTGGATGCTCACTCTTCCTGCGCTGGTTCTCGCCGCGATCGTCTGGAACGATCGCCGCTCCGGCACCGGGGATTGGATCGCGGCTGCGCTCTTTTTCCTTCTTACCGCCGGGCTTTGGCTGATAATCGTCGGTCTGATGCGAAGCTATATGCTCATCGACGGAGACCGGGTGGAGCTTCGCGTCTTCTCCGGAAAGGTCATCCGCTTCACGCTCGGTGAAATTACCGGCTATCGTTTCGGACCGCTGCTGCGCAGACCGCTCGTCCGGCAATATCCAACGCTTCTGCTCTATCGAAACGGAGAGAGACTTCCGGCGGATTTTCTGCAGATCCCCGGGCGAGACCGTCTGCGCGAGCTGCTGCGCGAGCTCGAGTTGCAGCCGCAGCTGCTCACGCCGGAGGAGCGCGCCGGCCGCTTTCCGCTGAACCGGAAGCTCCGGATCGAGGGCGACACGCTGATTCGAAAGGGAGAGCGCATCCCGCTCTCGGAGATCGAAGCGCGCCGGGAAGGCGATCTGGAGACCGTCATCTTCTGCCGAAAAAACGGCGAGCGTGTTCTTCCGCGCTTTCTGAATGACAGCATTGTAAACAAAGATCTTCTGGCTCTCGCGCTGGAGCGAAACGGCGTGGCCGTCGGCGACGCGCTGCCGCGGCTGTGAAGAAGCGGCGCGCCGATTCCGCCGTAGGGGCGGATATCATCCGCCCGCGCGGCTCTCTAAGCGCCCGTCGAATTGACGAACGCGCCACTCTTTTCGGGCGTTTTTTCTCTGTTTCCATAACATGAAAACCATTGACAATTCAAGAAACGTCACAATATAATGTACCTACTGATTTTGGCGGGAGGGCAGACGAATTTTCACATTTCGTCTGCCCCTCTGCGCATTTTTGGGGAGGGAAGTCAGCTTGAACAAGGTTGCAGTCATTATGGGCAGCGACAGCGATCTGCCCATCGTTGAAAAAGCGATCACGACGCTGAAGGAATTCAATGTGCCCACGGAGGTCCATGTGTTCTCCGCCCACAGAACGCCGGAGGAGGCTCGCGCCTTCGCTATGTCTGCGCGCGAAAACGGCTTCGGCGCGATTCTGGCCGCCGCAGGCAAGGCTGCGCATCTGGCCGGCGCGATTGCGGCGAACACCACCCTGCCGGTCATCGGCATTCCGGTCAAATCATCCACATTAGACGGCATTGACGCTCTGCTCTCCACGGTCCAGATGCCCTCCGGCATCCCGGTTGCGACTGTGGCGATCGATGGAGCTGTCAATGCCGCTTTGCTTGCCGTGGAGATTCTCTCGGTCAGCGATCCCGCGCTCGGAAAAGCGCTCGACGACCGGAGAAGGGCCGACACGGCGAAGGTGCTGGAGAAAAATAAGAAAATCGAAGAACAGTTTAACCAATGAGGAATTAGGAATTAGGAATTAGGAATTGATTGAATCATCGGCGCAGGCCGATACCGTCATTCCTAACTCCTCATTCCTCATTCCTAATTCTGAAAGGAGTCAGAAAAAATGGAAAAACGCGAACAGCTCTACGAAGGAAAAGCCAAGAAAGTTTACGCTACCGACGATCCCAACCTCGTCATCGTTTCCTATAAGGACGACGCCACCGCCTTCAACGGCCTGAAGAAGGGCACGATCGTCGGAAAGGGCGTTGTGAACAACAAGGTCACGAACCACCTCATGCAGCTGCTGGAGAAGGAGGGCGTCCCGACGCACTTCGTCGAGGAGCTCAGCGAGCGCGACACGGTCGTGAAGCACGTCTCCATCGTGCCGCTCGAGGTCATCATCCGCAACATTTCCGCAGGTTCCTTCGCCAAGCGCTTCGGCGTGGAGGAGGGCATCGTCTTCGACGAGCCGACGATCGAATTCAGCTACAAGAACGACGATCTGGGCGACCCTCTGATGAACGCCTACCACGCCCGCGCGCTGAAGCTCGCCACGGCCGAGGAGATCGAGACGATCAAGGCCATGGCCTTCAAGGTCAACGAGGTGCTCAAAGCCTTCTTCAAGGCCGTAAACGTCGATCTCGTGGACTTCAAGCTCGAGTTCGGCCGCCTGAACGACGGCACGATCGTCCTCGCCGACGAGATCAGCCCCGACACCTGCCGCTTCTGGGACAGCACGACCCACGAAAAGCTCGACAAGGACCGCTTCCGCCGCGATCTCGGAAACGTGGAGGACGCGTACAGCGAGATGATGCGCCGAATTCTGGGCTAAACGATAATGAGGAATTAGGAATTAGGAATTAGGAATTTGCGGTGCCGCAAAGCGGCGGATTGAAATCATCGGCGCAAGCCGATACCGTCATTCCTAACTCCTCATTCCTCATTCCTAATTGGATTCGCTTTTTTCTATTACTTCAGGAGGAACTATGAATCAGCACATCCACGAGGAATGCGGCGTGTTCGGTATCTTCGCGCCGGAGAACAAGGACGTCGCCGCGCTGACCTATTACGGGCTCTATGCGCTGCAGCACCGCGGCCAGGAGGGCTGCGGCATCGCCGTGAACGACGACGGCGTGATCACCTACCACAAGGACGTCGGTCTGGTGCAGGACGTGTTCACCCCGCAGGTGCTCGAAAACCTCGGCGAGGGCAGCATCGCCGTCGGCCACACGCGCTACGGCACCTACGGCACGAAGACCCGCTCGAACTGCCAGCCCATGGTCGTGAACCACATCAAGGGACGCATGGCCCTCGCGCACAACGGCAACATCGTCAACGCCGCGGAGCTGCGCCGCTCGCTCGAGCTGCAGGGCTCGATCTTCCACACCACGACGGACACCGAGGTCATCTCCTACACGATCACGAAGGAGCGCCTCACGACGCCGAGCATCGAAGCCGCCGTCAGCTGCGCGATGTACAAGATCGAGGGCGCGTACTCCCTCGTGCTCATGAGCCCGACGAAGCTGATCGCCGCGCGCGACCCGCGCGGCTTCCACCCCCTCTGCTACGGCCAGACCGAGGACGGCACCTACGTCGTGGCAAGCGAGACCTGCGCGCTCGATTCCGTGCACGCGCACTTTGTGCGCGACATTGACCCGGGCGAGATTCTCGTGTTCAGCCGCGAGGGCATCCAGTCGCTGCGCGAGCACTGCGGCACGAAGGAAAAGCGCCTGTGCGTGTTTGAGCACATCTACTTCGCCCGCCCCGACTCGATCGTGGACGGCGTGAGCGTGCACGAAGCGCGCATCCGCGCCGGCCGCTGCCTGGCAAAGCGCCACGGCGTGGAGGCCGACGTCGTCATCGGCGTGCCGGACTCCGGGCTCGACGCCGCGCTCGGCTACGCCCAGGAGAGCGGCATTCCCTATGAGGTCGGCTTCATCAAGAACAAATACATCGGCCGCACGTTCATCGCGCCTGGCCAGAGCGCGAGAGAAAACCTCGTGCGCATCAAGCTCAACCCCGTCTCCTCGGTCGTAAAGGGCAAGCGCGTCGTGATGATCGACGACTCGATCGTGCGCGGCACGACGTCGGCGCGTATCGTAAACCTCCTGCGCGAGGCCGGCGCCTCCGAGGTGCACGTGCGCTCCTCCGCGCCTCCGTTCATGAACCCCTGCTACTACGGCGTGGACATCGACTCCCGCGAGCGCCTGATCGCCTGCCACCACAGCGTGGACGAGATCGCGAAGATCATCGGCGCGGACACGCTCGGCTACCTCCCCGTGGAGGACGTGGGCGAGCTGATGGGCGTTGCGTGCGGCGAGGGCTACTGCCACGCCTGCTTCGACGGCGAATACCCCACCGCCGTCCCCGAGAAGAGCGAGCGCAATCGCTTTGACTACAAAATCAGTGAGGGCAAAAAGCCATGAACAAAAACAGCTATTCCGAGCATTACGCCGCCTCCGGCGTGGACATCACCGCGGGCTACAAGGCCGTGGAGCTCATGAAGCAGCACGTGGCGCGCACCGTGACCGAGGGCGTCCTCGGCGACGTGGGCGGCTTCGGCGGGCTCTTCGGGCTCGATCTCACGGGCATCGCAAAGCCCGTGCTCGTCTCCGGCACGGACGGCGTCGGCACGAAGCTGAAAATCGCATTCAAGATGGGAAAGCACGACACCGTCGGCGTCGACTGCGTGGCCATGTGCGTCAACGATATCATCTGCTGCGGGGCAAAGCCGCTCTTCTTCCTCGATTACATCGCCTGCGGCAAGAATTATCCCGAGCGCATCGCCGAGATCGTCTCCGGCGTGGCGGAGGGCTGCGTGCAGTCCGGCGCCGCGCTCATCGGCGGCGAGACGGCGGAAATGCCCGGCTTCTACCCCGTGGACGAATATGACCTCGCGGGCTTCTCCGTCGGCGTGGTCGACCGCGACAGGATTCTCGACAAAACCGCCGTCCGCCCCGGGGACAAGCTGATCGCCCTGCCCTCGAGCGGCGTGCACTCCAACGGCTTCTCCCTCGTGCGCAAGGTGTTCGACGTGGAAAACGCCGATCTCTCGGCGCCGGTGGAAGCCCTCGGCGGCAAGAGCCTCGGCGAGACGCTGCTGACCCCGACGAAAATTTACGTAAAGCCCATGCTCGCGCTCATGGAGGCCGTGACCGTCAAGAGCGTGGCGCACATCACGGGCGGCGGCTTCTTTGAAAACATTCCGCGCGCGCTGCCGGAAGGCTGCGCCGCCAAGATCGACCGCGGCGCCGTGAAGGTGCTCCCGATCTTCGACCTGATTGCGAAAACCGGCGAGATCCCGGAGCGCGAGATGTTCAATACCTTCAACATGGGCGTCGGCATGATCGCCGTCGTTCCGGCTCAGGAGGCCGCAAAGGCCGTGGAAACTCTCAAGGCTCAAGGAGAGGACGCCTATGTGCTCGGCGAGATCGTCGAGGGCGAGGGCGTGGTATTCGCATGAAAACGAAAATCGCCGTGTTCGTCTCCGGCGGCGGGACGAATCTGCAGGCGCTGATCGACGCCGCCGACGCAGGCGCGCTCCCGAGCGGAGAAATCGTCCTCGTCCTGGCAAGCAGCCCGAAGGCCTACGCCCTCGAGCGCGCGGCAAAGGCGGGCATCCCCTCCGCCGTCGTGAGCGCAAAGGCCGAGGGCTCTCAGGCCGCCGCCGAGGAGAAGATGAACGCGCTTCTCGCAGAATACGGCGTGGAGCTCATCGTCCTCGCGGGGTACCTCAGCATCCTCTCCGAGGACTTCACCCGCCGGTGGGACCGGCGCATTCTGAACATTCACCCCTCGCTCATCCCCGCCTTCTGCGGCAAGGGCTATTACGGCCTGCGCGTGCACGAAGAGGCGCTCCGCCGCGGCGTGAAGGTCACGGGCGCGACGGTGCATTTCGTCAACGAAATCCCCGACGGGGGCGAAATTCTGCTGCAGCAGGCCGTCGAGGTCCTGCCCGGCGACACGCCGGAGGTGCTGCAGCGCCGCGTGATGGAGCGGGCGGAATGGAAGCTCCTGCCCCGCGCGGCAGAGATGGTCTCGAAACAACTTTTGGAGGAACACAACCATGTGGAAAACGTATGATCTTGAAGCGCTTTTGAACGAAAACGACTATCCCGGCCGCGGCATCGTGCTCGGCCGCAGCCCGGACGGCACGAAGGCCGTCATGGTCTATTTCATCATGGGCCGCAGCGTCAACAGCCGCAACCGTGTCTTCCTCCTGACCGAGGACGGCATCCGCACCGAGGCGTTCGATCCCGCGAAGCTCTCCGACCCCAGCCTCATCATCTATCACCCCGTGCGCGTCTGGGGCAACTGGACGATCGTCTCCAACGGCGACCAGACCGACACGATCCGCGACTTCATGTGCGTCGGCAAGACGATGGAGGCCGCGCTCAAGACCCGCACCTTCGAGCCGGACGGCCCGAACTTCACGCCCCGCATCTCCGGCGTCGTGCGCGCCGACGGCACGTACAAGCTCTCCATCCTCAAGAGCCTCGACGGCGACCCGAGCTGCTGCGTGCGCCAGTACTTCGACTATGACCACCCCGCCGCGGGCGTGGGTCACTTCATCCACACCTACATGATGGACGGCGAGCCGCTCCCCTCCTTCGAGGGCGAGCCTGAGCGCGTGGACATCGACTGCGAGACGGCACGTGACCTCGCCGACCGCGTCTGGGCGGCGCTCAACGAGGAAAACAAGGTGTCCCTCTTCGTCCGGTATCACGATATCGAGACGGGAGAGGATGATACGGTCATTATCAACAAGAACGAGAACTAATTAGGAATGAGGAATGAGGAGTTAGGAATGATGGTATCGGCTTGCGCCGATGATTTCAATCCGCCGCTTCGCGGCACCGTCATTTCCTAATTCCTAATTCCTAATTCCTCATTTCAAACACGGAATGGAGCGAATGAAATGAACGAGCTGGAACTCAAATATGGCTGCAACCCCAACCAGAAGCCTTCCCGCATTTATATGAAGGACGGGAGCGACCTGCCGATCACGGTTTTGAACGGCAAGCCCGGTTATATCAACTTTATGGACGCGCTCAACTCCTGGCAGCTCGTGCGCGATCTGAAGAAGGCGACGGGTCTGCCCGCCGCGGCTTCCTTCAAGCACGTCTCCCCCGCCGGCGCGGCGGTCGGTCTGCCGCTGAGCGACGTGGAGAAAAAGATCTACTTCGTGGACGAAAACGCGGAGCTCTCCCCCATCGCCTGCGCCTACATCCGCGCGCGCGGCGCCGACCGTCTCTGCTCCTACGGCGACTGGGCGGCCCTGTCCGACGTCTGCGACGCGGCGACGGCGGAATACCTCAAGTACGAGGTGTCCGACGGCGTGATCGCCCCGGGCTACACCGACGAGGCGCTCGAGATCCTCAAGACCAAGAAAAAGGGCAGCTACAACGTCGTGCAGATCGACGAGGCTTACGTCTGCGCGCCCGACGAGCACCGCGACATCTTCGGCATCACCTTCGAGCAGGGCCACAACGACTGCGTCATCGACGAGAGCTGCTTAGAGAACCTCGTGACGGACGCGAAGGAGCTGCCCGCACAGGCGAAGATCGACCTTGTCATCGCGCTCATCACGCTCAAATACACCCAGTCCAACTCCGTCTGCTACGTCAAGGACGGCCAGACCATCGGCGTCGGCGCGGGCCAGCAGAGCCGCATCCACTGCACGCGTCTCGCCGGCTCCAAGGCCGATAACTGGCTCCTGCGCCAGCACCCGAAGGTCCTCGCCCTCGACTTCGTCGACGGCATCCGCCGCCCCGACCGCGACAACGCCATCGACGTCTATCTCTCCGAGGACGAGTGCGACGACGTGCTGCGCGACGGCGCGTGGCAGCCGATCTTCAAGACCCGCCCCGAGCGCCTGACGCTTGCGGAAAAGAAGGCGTGGATTGCTTCTCAGCGCGGCGTCTCCGTCGCGTCCGACGCGTTCTTCCCCTTCGGCGACAACGTCGAGCGCGCGAGAAAGAGCGGCGTGGACTACATCGCCCAGCCCGGCGGCTCGATCCGCGACGACCACGTGATTGCCACCTGCAACAAATATGGAATTGCTATGGCATTCACCGGGCAGCGTTTGTTCCACCATTAAAGAATTAGGAATGAGGAATGAGGAGTTAGGAATGATGGTATCGGCTTACGCCGATGATTTCAATTTGCCGCTCTGCGGCACCATTAATTCCTAATTCCTAATTTCTAATTCCTCATTATCGGAGGTTTCTATCATATGAAATTACTCGTCATCGGCGGCGGCGGTCGTGAGCATGCGATCATTAAGGCTCTGCGCCGGAATCCCGCCGTGGAGGAAATTTTCGCCCTGCCCGGAAACGGCGGCATGGAAGGCGACGCAACGTGCGTTCCCATCGGCGCGAAGGACATTCCCGCGATCGTCGATTTTGCAAAGGCGAACGCAATCGACTTTGCCGTCGTCGCGCCGGACGATCCGCTGGTGCTCGGCTGCGTCGATGCGCTGCAGGCGATCGGCGTGCCCTGCTTCGGCCCGGAGGCGAAGGCCGCGATCATCGAGGGCAGCAAGGCGTTCAGCAAGGACCTGATGAAGAAATACGGCATCCCGACCGCGAAATATGAGACCTTCACGGAGCTGGACGCCGCGCTTTCCTACCTCGACACGCAGACCGCCCCGATCGTCGTGAAGGCGGACGGCCTTGCCCTCGGCAAGGGCGTCATCATCGCTGAGACGATCGCGGACGCCAAGCAGGCCGCCACCGAGATGATGGCCGAGGGCAAATTCGGCGAGAGCGGCAAGTGCATCGTGATCGAGGAATTTCTCACCGGCCCGGAGGTCAGCGTGCTCGCCTTCACCGACGGCGAGACGATGGTCCCGATGGTCTCGAGCATGGACCACAAGCGCGCCATGGACGGCGACGAGGGGCTGAACACCGGCGGCATGGGCACCGTGGCCCCGAACCCGTATTACACGCCGGAGGTCGCGCAGCGGTGCATGGAGGAAATTTTCCTCCCCACGATGCGCGCGATGAACACGGAGGGCCGCACCTTCCGCGGCTGCCTCTACTTCGGTCTC
The DNA here is from genome assembly GCA_017411225.1 of Oscillospiraceae bacterium. Taxonomy (GTDB): domain Bacteria; phylum Bacillota; class Clostridia; order Oscillospirales; family Oscillospiraceae; genus CAG-103. The sequence goes on along the minus strand of JAFRDQ010000146.1, from coordinate 1,787 downwards.
ATGGTCACGCCGGACGGCCCGAAGGTCATCGAATACAACTGCCGCTTCGGCGACCCGGAGACGCAGGTCGTCCTGCCGCTGCTGGAGACCGATCTGCTCACGATCATGCAGGCCGTCAGCGAAGGCCGTCTCAAGGATGTGGACGTGAAATTCCGCAAGGAACACGCCTGCTGCGTTGTGCTCGCGTCCAAGGGCTATCCGCTGAGCTACGAAAAGGGCTTTGAGATGACCCTGCCCGAGACGGCGGCGGATGAGGAGATCTACATCGCCGGCGCGAAGCGAGACGGCGACAAGCTCCGCACGAACGGCGGCCGCGTCCTCGGCGCCGTGGCCAGAGCCGAAACCCTCCCCGCCGCGATCGAAAAGGCCTACGCCCTCGCGGAGAAGATCCACTTTGACAATGCGTTCTACCGCAGGGATATTGGGCAGAGAGCGTTAAAAGCAACGAATTGACACCAAGGGATGGTGAAATAATTATGGTCTATCGCATTTACGCTGAAAAGAAGAAGGAACTGGCGCAGGAGGCCGCCGCGCTGCTTGCGGAAATTCAGGGCTTTCTGGGCATTCCGGCGGCGACGGAGGTTCGCATCCTGAACCGCTATGATGTGGAGCACATCACGCCCGAGCGCTTTGAGGAGGCCGTGCGCACGGTTTTCTCCGAGCCGCAGGTGGACAATGTTTACACAGAGCTCCCGGCGTTCGACGGCGCGGTCTTTGCCGTGGAGCCGCTGCCGGGGCAGTTTGACCAGCGCAGCGACTCTGCCGAGCAGTGCATCCAGCTGATGAGCGGCGGCGAGCGCCCGCTCGTGCGCGCAGCGAAGGTCTATCTCCTCGCGGGCGACCTGACGGAGGCGGAGATCGCCGCCGTGCAGAAGCACGTGGTAAACCCCGTGGAGAGCCGGCTGGCATCCTTGGAGAAGCCCGAGACGCTCGTCATGCGCTATGAGATCCCCACCGAGGTTGACTCTGTCGCGGGCTTCACGGCATGGAGCGACGATAAGCTCGAGGCCTTCCGGAAGGAAAAGGGCCTCGCCATGGACTTTGACGACATCGTCTGCTGCCGGGATTACTTTAAGAACGAGGAGCAGCGCGATCCCACGATCACGGAGATCCGCGTGCTCGACACCTATTGGTCCGACCACTGCCGCCACACGACGTTCCTCACCACGCTCGACCGCGTGACCTTCTCCGACCCCCTGCTGCAGCAGGCGTACGAGGAATACCTGCTCGCCCGCGCCTTCATCGGCCGCACAAAGCCCGTGAACCTGATGGACATCGGCACGATCGCGGCGAAGGTGCTCAAAGAGCGCGGGATGCTCCCGAATCTCGACGAGAGCGAGGAGATCAACGCCTGCACCGTGAAGATCACCGTGGACGTGGACGGCGAGGAGCAGCCGTGGCTGCTGCTGTTCAAGAACGAGACGCACAACCACCCGACCGAGATTGAGCCCTTCGGCGGCGCGGCCACCTGCATCGGCGGCGCGATCCGCGATCCGCTCTCCGGCCGGAGCTATGTATATGCCGCCATGCGCGTGACCGGCGCGGCGGATCCGACCAAGCCCCTCAGCGAAACACTGGAGGGCAAGCTGCCGCAGAAGAAGATCGTGACGACCGCGGCGGCGGGCTACTCCTCCTACGGCAACCAGCTCGGCCTTGCCACCGGACAGGTGGACGAGCTGTATCACCCCGGCTATGCCGCCAAGCGCATGGAGATCGGCGCCGTAATCGGCGCGGCTCCGGCCGAGAACGTGCGGCGCGAGGTGCCCGCGCCGACGGACGTGGTGCTG
>JAFRDQ010000145.1 GCA_017411225.1 Oscillospiraceae bacterium | reverse complement strand
TGTGACTATTCCGATGTATCAGGTTGTTTGTAGTGTATAATAAAAACAAATCCCGGAGGGATTTGCACCATCAGTCCTAATTCCTCATTCCTAATTCCTAATTGGAAACAGTTTCACTCCACGATGGAGCGCATATCGTACAAACCCGGCTCCATCTTGACGAGCTCGCGGGCAGCCACTAAGGCCCCCTGCGCGAAGAGGGCGCGGTTTTCGGCCTCGTGCTTGAGGGTGATGGTCTCCATGCCGTTGGAGATGATGATCTCGTGCGTGCCGGTCTCAGAGCCGTAGCGCAGGGCGTGGATGCCGATCTCGTCCGGCTCACGCTTGGCGTGGCCGGATCGGCCGAGGACGAACTTCATCTCGCCGCGGGCCTCGCAGATGCGCCTGGCCAGCAGCAGCGCCGTGCCGCTCGGGGCGTCGAGCTTCTGGTTATGGTGGCGCTCGATGATCTCGATATCCGCCTCCGGGAACATGGCGGCGGCGCGCTTGGCGAGATCCGCCAGCACGGCCACGCCGAGAGACATGTTCGCCGAGAGGAAGACGGGAATGTCGTCCACGGCGGTCTCGATCTGGTGCAGCTCCTCGGCGCTCTGGCCGGTCGTGGCGATGACGACGGGCAGATGGCGCATGACGCAGTAGCCGAGGAGGCTCCCGGTCTCGGAGTGGTTGGAAAAGTCGATGACGCAGTCGGCCTCGCCCTCGAACTGCTCGAGGGTCTGGTAAATGTCCGCCTCGGGGTTGAGCGTGAAGCTGCGCGAAACGCGCGCGGCGATCTCAAAGCCCTCGGTGTTCTCAATGCAGGCGGTCAGCATCCGCCCCATACGGCCGTTGGCGCCGTTGATAATTACTCTCATGGATAATCCTCCATACAAAAAATGAGGAATGAGGAATTAGGAATTAGGAATTATCTATCTCGGGTCATTCCTAACTCCTCATTCCTAATTCCTAATTAAATGAGTCCCTGCTCCTTCATGGCGGCCTCGAGTCTCGGCCACTTCTCGGCGCTCATCGGGGTGAGCGGGAGACGGAGGTAGTTTTCGCACCAGCCCATGGCGGCCATGCCGGCCTTGACGGGGATGGGGTTGACCTCGCAGAAGAGGGCGTTGATGAGCTCCAGCAGCTCCAGCTGCAGAGCAGCAGCGCCCTGCACATCGCCATTGAACCAGCGGTCGCAGATCTCAACCGTCTTGCGCGGGGCGACGTTCGAGAGCACGGAAATGACGCCGATGCCGCCGAGGGACATGATCGGGACGATCTGGTCGTCGTTGCCGGAGTAGATATCCAGCGCGCCGTTTAGCAGAGCGGCGGTCTTGGCGATCTTGGAGATGTCGCCGTTGGCCTCCTTGATGGCGGCGATGCGCGGGTGCTTGGCGAGCTCGACGTAGGTGGCGGGCTCGATGCCGCAGCCGGTGCGGCTGGGGACGTTATAGACGATCATCGGGACGGTGGAGGCGTCCGCGATGGCGTTGAACATGGCGACGAGGCCGGCCTGCGTGGCCTTATTATAATAAGGAGTGACGCAGAGGATCGCGTCCGCGCCGACGGAGCAGGCGTACTGCGTCATCGCGATGGCGTGGGCGGTGTCGTTCGAGCCGGTGCCGGCGATGACGGGGACGCGGTGCGCGACGCGCTCGACGCAGAAGCGGATGCACTCCTTGTGCTCATCGTCGGACAGGGTCGGGTTCTCGCCCGTGGTGCCGCAGACGACGATGGCGTTGATGCCCTCGGCGATCTGCCAGTCGATGATGCGGCCAAAGGCCTCGTAATCGACGCCGTTTGCGTTGGTCGGAGTGATGATGGCGGTGGCGACGCCGCGGAAAATGGGATTCGTAGTCATGATTGAAGTCTCTCCTTTACAGTATTGGGTTCGGGTTTGGTTCTTGTCTCCATTTTATGCGCCGGAAGCTGCAATTTCTACGCAAAAAATGCGAATGATATTGCAAATCGTGCGCAATGAAGGGTTTCGGAAACCGGTTACTGCCTCGAAAAGATAAAATCAAAAGAAAAACGCGGCAAATTTGCATTTGCCGCGTGAAAACTTGCTCTGATTCCCGCCGCGTCGCCCCGGGCGGGTAAGAGAAACAATGAATCTCAAGCGCTCCGCAAATGCGACAGTCCGTGAGATCTTCTCCCACGGCCCAGGGGAGGTTCGCGATCCTTCCCTTCGGCAGCGGCCCCTTTCGGCTCTGCAACGGCTTTGCGATGCCTTGACACAGAGCGTACTGATGACAGCTGCGCCTCTATCCTTTCACTGCAATATTCGGTTTGTGTCCATATTCTAGCAGACATTTCCTGCGCTGTCAATTTCCGGGCCGTCAAAAGAAGGCGGCCCGGATGTCGGTTTTTCGTCAGAATCAATAAGAATAGTACAGGCTCCAGCCCTCGGCGGTCTGCACGAGGAGGAGATACACGTCGATGGCGCCGCCGGAGACGGGCGTGAGTTCGATGAGGTGCACCTCGGCAGTCTCGATGCCGATGGGCAGAGCTTCGTTGAGCTCGGCAATCCCCTCGGCGTCCACGGCCTCGGAATCGATCGTGTTCCAGCCGCTAAGCTCTGTGCCGTACTCGGAGAAGTGCTCGTCGAGATCCGCGAGCATCGTGTCGGCGTCGTTTTCATACGCCTGCAAAATGGCGGGATGGAAGAGCTTCGCCGCGGCGGGATGGTCGTTCTTTTCAAACGCCGTCATGTAATCCGTGATGAGCGTCATCTGATCGGAAAGCGCCTCGCTGACAATGCCTGGGAGCGTGTCGATGTCCTCAGAGCCGGCGATCTCGGTGGGATCGGTGTTGGTGATCTCGCTGATGATGCTGTCGACGTCATTGGAGTGCTCGACGGCAGTCTGCGCGAAGTCCGCGATAAAATACGCAAAGAGCGCGATGAAGCCGATCATCAGCAGCGTGCCCAGCGCGATCACGGCCCAGAGGATGCCGCGGCTGCGGCGGCGCAGGCGCTGGGCTTCCTCGCCGGTGTGACCGTCGGGCGCGTCGCCGTACCAGACGCCGGCGCCGTCGGCGTCATATTTCACAGAGCCGGTGAGAAGCCTGCCGCAGTGGCGGCAGACCGTCGCCTTCTCGGAGATCATCGCTCCGCAGTAGGGGCACATGACTTCATTTGCCATCAGAGCACCTCCTCCCACTCCGGCTGCTTGAAGCCGGGGCGCACAAAATCATCGCCGATCAGGATCGGACGGCGCACGAGCATCGGGTCGCTCGCGAGAAGCCGGAACTGCTCATCCTCGGACATGTCCGCGAGCTTGTCCTTGAGGCCGAGCGCGCGGTACTGCTGCCCGCTCGTGTTCCAGAAGCGCTTGAGGGGCAGACCGCTGAGCTGCTGCCAGGCGCGAAGCTCCTCTTCCGTGGGCGGCTCGTCCTTGATCTCCCGGCGGGTGTAAGCCTCCCCGCGCTCGTCCAGCCAGGCCTGCGCCTTCTTGCAGGTGGAGCAGCGGGAATAACAGAGAAAGGTCATGCGATAACCTCCTTCGTAATTTCAGATGAATCTATTTTATCATGCAGTGTATGGGTTTGGCAAGAAATTAGGAATGAGGAATTAGGACTTAGGAATTACTTTATTTAAGCCTCGCAGAGTTCGCGCGGACGCGCGAATAAAATCGGAATCCGTTTTTCCAGCGACATGCGCGGTGGAAAAACTCCTTCGGGCGCGCGTGACGCGCGCCCCTCGCTTCGACCAAACGGGGCAAAGCCCCGTGCGATAAAAGCGAGTATTCAAAAAGAGCGCCCGGCTGTTGGCCGGGCGCTCTTTTTGGTTTTACTTGATGCCGTACTTGCGGTTGAACTTATCCACGCGGCCGCTGGTGTCGACCAGCTTCTGCTTGCCGGTGTAGAACGGATGGCACTTGGCGCAGATCTCAACGGTGATGTTCTGCTTGGTGGAGCCGGTCTCGTACACGGCGCCGCAGGCGCAGCGGATGGTGGTCGGCTGATAATTCGGGTGAATTCCGGACTTCATAATTTCAAAACTCCTCAGTATAAGCTGCCTTGAGCACCGTGCGGTGGTTACAAAGCGCAGAGGATATTCTAGCATAAGGATTTTTAAATTGCAAGCGGTTTTGCAATTATTTTTCAGGAATGCACAATATAAATATGAATAATTTATCAATTCTCACCGCGAGGCTTGACAATCTGTTGTCTGAGTGGTAAATTAGCACTCGAAGAAACAGAGTGCCAACACCTGACGGCGTTGAGTGCCAAAGGCGGGACGGATATGGAACTGACTCCCCGGAAAAAGAAAATACTGGCCGCCGTCATTGAGGAGTACATCCGCACAGCGGAGCCGGTCGGCTCGAAGGCCATTGCGGCCAAGGGAAACCTCGGCTGCAGCCCGGCCACGATCCGCAACGAGCTGGCGGAGCTGGTGTCGAGAGGCTATCTCGAGCAGCCGCACACCTCAGCCGGACGCGTGCCGACGCCGCTGGGCTACCGCATGTACGTCAACGAGCTGATGGAGACGCAGGATCTCTCAGACGAGGAGGTCGCCGAGATCGCCGAGCGACTGAGCGGTCCCCTGCCGCCGGATCAGCTGATGAGCGACGCGGGACGCATCGCCTCGCAGCTGACGAACTACCCGGCGCTGACGATCACGGCGAGACCGGCCGCGACGATACGCCGGTTTGATCTCATCTATCTTGACGCCAACAGCTTCATCATCGTGCTGCTGCTGAGCACGGACGCGGTGAAAAACAAGCTCGTGCGACTGCCGGTGAGCGTGGATCAGACGATGATCCAGAAGCTCTCCACCCTCTTCAACGCGCACTTTACGGGCATCAGCGAAAACGCGATCACCCCCGGCATGATCCACGCCGCCGAGCGCGCGGCGGAGGACAATCTCGGCATCACGGCCGTGATTGCCGCCTTCGCGATCGAGACGCTGACGGACTCGGAGCAGACGCAGGCCTATCTCGTGGGCGAGACGCAGCTCTTAAATCAGCCGGAATTCCGCGATCCGGACAAGGCGCACCGCCTGATGCGGTATCTGACCGAGGGCGGACATCTGGCGGACCTGCCGCTGGAGGAGATGCACGGCGACAATGAGCTGCGCGTGCTCATCGGCCCGGAGAACGTGGCCGAGGAGCTCAAGGACTCCAGCGTGATCATCGCGACGTATGACGCGGGCGATAACATGCGGGGCATCATCGGCGTGGTGGGTCCCACCAGAATGGACTATTCCCGGGTGGCCGCAAAGCTGAGCTACATTGCGGCCGGCCTTTCCAAACGCCTTGGCGGCGGCAGCAGCATGCCCCCGCCGGGACTGGACAACAAACTAATCATCAAGGGAGAAGACTTCGATGAGCGAGAAATCAAAGAAGAAGAAAACGAAGGCTGAGCCTCAGGCCGAGGCCGAACAGACCGTCCCCGAGACGGAGGCGGCTGAGGAGGAGGTCAAGCCCGAGGCTGAAACTGAGGCGCCGAAGCAGGAAGAAAAGCCCGCCGAGGAGCCGAAGGCCAAGGCGGAGAAAAAGGAGCCGGATCTCAAAAGCCAGCTCGCCGCCGAAAAGGACAAATACCTGCGGCTGCTCGCGGAATATGACAACTTCCGCCGCCGCAGTCAGAAGGAAAAGGAGAACATCTACACCAACGTGCGCGGCGAGACGCTCAAGAAGTTCCTTCCGGTCTATGATTCGCTGTGGCGCGCACTGACGCAGACGGCGGAGGACGATCCGTCCCGCAAGGGACTGGAGATGATCATGACCCAGTATGAAAACGCGCTGACGCAGCTCGGCGTGAGCCTCATCGAGGCGGTGGGTCAGCCGTTTGACGCAAAATTCCACAACGCGGTCATGCACGTGGAGGACGAGAGCGTGGGCGAGAACATTGTGGTCGAGGAGTTCGAGAAGGGCTTCAAGATCGGCGACAAGGTGCTGCGGTACTCCGTGGTCAAGGTCGCAAACTGAATCTGTTAACAACAATCTTTTCAATATCTAGGAGGAAAACATCATGGGTAAAATTATTGGTATCGATCTGGGCACCACCAACAGCTGCGTGTCCGTCATGGAGGGCGGCGAGGCCGTCGTCATCCCGAACGCCGAAGGCAACCGCACCACGCCGTCCGTCGTCGCTTTTGCGAAGAACGGCGAGCGCATGATCGGCCAGGCCGCAAAGCGCCAGGCCGTCACGAACCCCGACGGCACCGTCATGTCCATCAAGCGCGAGATGGGCTCCAACTACAAGGTCACCATCGACGGCAAGAGCTACACCCCGCAGGAGATCAGCGCGATGATCCTGCAGAAGCTCAAGAGCGACGCCGAGGCCTATCTGGGTCAGACCGTCACCGAGGCCGTCATCACCGTGCCCGCCTACTTCACCGACGCCCAGCGTCAGGCGACAAAGGACGCCGGCAAAATCGCGGGTCTCGACGTCAAGCGCATCATCAACGAGCCGACCGCGGCCGCGCTGGCCTACGGTCTGGACAAGGAAACCGACCAGAAGATCATGGTCTATGACCTCGGCGGCGGCACGTTCGACGTGTCCGTGCTTGAGATCGGCGACGGCGTCATCGAGGTTCTGGCAACCGCCGGCAACAACCGCCTCGGCGGCGACGACTTCGACAACGCGATCACCAACTACCTCGTGAGCGAGTTCAAGAAGAGCGACGGCGTGGATC
>JAFRDQ010000018.1 GCA_017411225.1 Oscillospiraceae bacterium | reverse complement strand
TGTCATCCATATGACAGCCTCCTTTGATTTTGGTGCGGTTGGCAAACCCTCACCATCCTATCATTGGAGGTCTTTCTTTTCCACCTATAAGAGTTTAATCCCCCCGGCTGAGCCGGGGGTTCTTTGTCTCTGAAGAGCCAATGAAAAAGCTCCCTGCTGTCGCAGGGAGCTTTCACTGTTTGATTCAGATTAGATTCGTCATGCTCTGCACGCTGACTGCGATCGTGCTGCCGTTGTGGAGCATGGCGCTCGTAGCAGGCGGGAGTACGCCGAGGGCGCCGAGGGCGATGAGCGAACCGTTGAAGCCGATGACGAAGCGGTAGTTGCGGTGGATGCGGTGCATCAGCGCCGCTGCGATCTGCCGCAGCTTGATGAGCTCGCGCAGATCGCTCGCCGAGATGGTCACGTCCGCAATCTCGCGCGCGATGGCAGCGCCGTCTGCGATTGCGACGCCGACGTTGGCCGCCGAGAGCGCCGGGGAATCGTTGATGCCGTCGCCGATCATGATGACGGTGCGTCCCTTTGCTCTCGCCTGTTCAACGTAGGCCGCCTTGTCCTCCGGGAGCACCTCGGAGCGGTATTCATCCACGCCGACCTCGCGGGCGATGGCGGCGGCGGTGCGCTCGCTGTCGCCGGTGAGCATGACGGTGTGCTTCACCCCGAGACGGTGCAGTTCCTCGATGACCTCGCGCGCCTCTGCGCGGAGCGGATCGGCAATGCAGATGACCGCCGCGAGCTTGCCGCCGATGGCGAGATAGAGATGGGAATACTGATCCGGCAGATTGTTGAACACGCGCTTTTCGCCGCGCGGAATCTTCACGCCCTCGTCCTCAAAGACGAAGTGGTGACTGCCGATGAGGGCGGATTTGCCGTTGACAGTCGAGCGGATGCCGTGCGCGACGATGTATTCCACCTGCGTGTGCATCTCCTCGTGCTCGAGTCCACGCTCGCGCGCGGCGCGCACGACGGCGTTTGCCATCGAGTGCGGGAAGTGCTCCTCCAGACAGGCGGCGACGCGGAGCATCTCGTTTTCATCATTCCCGCCGAAGGGGACAATGCTCACGACCTGCGGGCAGGCATGCGTGAGCGTGCCGGTCTTGTCAAAGACGACGGTGTCCGCATGGGCAATCGCCTCGAGGAACTTACCGCCCTTGACGGTCATGCCATAGTTTCCGGCCTCGCGCATGGCGGAGAGCACAGCCAGCGGCATGGCAAGCTTCAGCGCGCAGGAGAAGTCCACCATGAGCACCGAAAGCGCGCGGACGGTATTGCGCGTGAGCAGATAAGTCATGCCGCTGCCGAGGAGCGTGTACGGCACGAGCCGATCCGCGAGATAGCTCGCGCGCTGCTCAACCGAGCTTTTGAGCTTTTCGGACGCCTCGATCATGGCGACGATCTTGTCATAGCGCGTATCGCCGGGCTGCTGCTCCACGCGGAGCACGCACTCCCCTTCCTCTACGACCGTACCGGCATAAATCGTCATGCCCGCTCGTTTCGGCACAGGGACGGACTCACCGGTGAGCGAGGCCTGATTGACCATGACCTCGCCGGAGTCGATCACGCCGTCGAGCGGGACAACGCCGCCGACGCGCACGACTACGCGGTCACCTGCCTGCACCTGCGTGATCGGCAGGAGCACCTCGGTCTCGTCGTCCGTGCGCACCCAGACCTGATCGATGTTCAGGCTCATCGTGCGGGCGAAATCATCCACGGATTTCTTATGCGTCCACTCGTCGAGCAGATCGCCGACCTCAAGCAGGAAGCGCACCGAGCCCGCCGTGCCAAAATCGCCGCGTGCAAGGCTGATGCCGATGCTGAGCGCGTCGAGCAGCTCCACGTGGAGCTGACGCCGCCACAGGCAGCGAAGACCGCGCCAGAGATAAGGCAGCGACCTGACGCAGGTGTAGATGCGGCGCAGCGGCGCCGGGAGAAAGAGCTTTCGGAGCGTGCGGCGGAAGACCTTGAAGACGAGCTTTTCGGTATAATACCGATTGAGCTTGCGGCTGTGCGTCTGCAGGGAGAGATCCGCATCGCCCACATCACCCCAGGCATAATGCGCGAGAGCGTCAAGAATGCGCTCGCGGCCCTCCCGATAGAGAATAATCGCGCCGGCGGTCTGATCGTGCACGGTGACCTTCTGCACACCGGGCACACGCGAGAGGGCGAGCTCCAGCTCATCCGCCTGCGCCATCGTCATGGGACTGCGCTGCAGAATCTTCACGCGAAGCCGGCCGGCGTTTTCGTGTTTGATCTGAAATCTCATAGTGATATCCTCATAAATTGCGCCCGGTGAAGCACCGGGCGCATCGATTCCGCTTGTTTACGCCTTGGCGGCGTCCTCGACCACAGCGCATTCCGCTGCTCGGCGTGCGTTAATCTCCTTGGCGTCGGCATAAATGTCCTGCGCGCCTTCCTGCACGGCAGTGGCCGTGGCGACGACGTCGTCCTTCATGCGCAGCACCGCGGCGGTGCAGTGGGCATACAGATTGCGTGCGTCGCGGCTGGTGAGAATTCTCAGACCCGCCGTTCCGAACAGCACACCGCCGGCAAACCAGGATACGATTCTTGCTCTCATGATAGTTTCCTCCAAAATATGATTTGCAGCCAGTCCTGCCGCCCCGGAACGAAGCATGGTTTCGTTATGCTCATCTTACGACGCGGAAAACAGAAAATCTGCCCGAAAAAGGCGTTAGCCTCCGCTTTTGGACAGATTTTTGTCTTATTTTACCGCATTTTGTCGAAATTGCCGCGGACTCACGCCGTAGCGCTCCTTGAAAGCCGCGTTAAACCGACTCGTTCCGGAATAGCCGACGCTGACGGCGATGGAGAGCACGCTGTCATCCGTCGTGCTCAGCAGACGCGCCGCGCGCGTAAGGCGGCAGTCCTGCAGATAGCGGTGCACCGGCTGACCGCTGACGCGGCGAAAGGTCTCCTTGAGATAGGTCGGCGAGATGTGAAACTCCTCTGCCAGCCGCTCGATCGTAAGGCGGCTGTCCATATGGTCAAGCAGATAGCGCCGGACTCGGCGGACGATTTCAATCTGCGTTTCGCTGATGGACGGGTCCTGCACCGGCATCGGACGCTCCTCCGCCGCGAGCCAGAGCCGCTCGAGCAGGCGCAGCAGCAGATAATTCCCGCGGCGCTCCGATTCGAGACGCGAGAGCACGCCCGAAACAGAGGCATACCAATCCGACCCGTGGAGCACACGACAACCGGAAGAAAAACTCTCCTGCAGTGATGCGATCAGCGCCGCGGAATGCTCCGCGCCGGTGGACTCGGTAAAATACGTATACAGACGCTCCAAGGGGATGACAGCGGTATAGACCGTGGCATGCTGCTGCGGCAGCGTAAGCGATCGAACCGACGCGCCCTCGCCGCATAAGAGCACAATGCCAGGAAAGACGGAGCGCACCTGACCATCCGACAGGCGCAAATCCACTTGCCCGTCGATGCAGAGCATGGTCTCGATCGTGTCCGCCGCAGGTCGCTCGACCGGCGCCTCCCCCTCTGTGCGCAGAAAGGCGCGATGCACCGCCGCACCGGGCTGCGGCGTCCAGGATTCAGTTTGCGCGCCGAGTGACGAGAGGAGCTCCGGAAACATGCACACGCCGTCCTTTCCAGTAAGTAAGCTTTTGCTAACTTTTGTTATCATACAGCAATCACCGAGGTTTGTCAATCGGATGGACGACAAAAAACCGATGCGTTCAGATCGAACGCATCGGTTTTATATGTTGATTTCGTTTACGGGATCATACTCGGATCAGTGATCGGCAGCAGCGTCACGGGAGAGCCGGGCTTACTATATTCCTCGCCCTCAGCGAGATCCTGCGAGATGAGCGTCTGCACGGAAATATACTGCCCGTCATAGGTCACGCGGACAATCTCCTCGTGCCCCATCTGACCGTAGGCGCAGAGCAGACCGGGCTCTGCGTCGGTATAAAGCGCGGAGTGGCCGCCGCCGAAGGAGCCGACGTCCTTGGCTCCGGTCTCGCTGATCGTATAGACGCGCCAGACAAAGTCCGCCTCGCTGGTGCCCTCCTTGACGATCAATTCAACAATACCGTCCCCGTCCAAGTCACAAAGGCCGTATTCGAGATACTCTCCGCCCATTTCCTCCTCATATTTGTATTCCGTATCGAGCAGAATATTCTTATAATCGGAATAGTCATAGTAGAGCGCCTCGAGCGGCGTGGGACTGGGCGTGGGCTCCTCCTCCATGCTTCCGAAGAGAATTTCCATTTCGTCGAGCTCCTTGCCGGTTTTCACATCGTCCGCCTCCGGCTTCGGTATACAGCCGGCCATCAGCGCAAGGCACAGGCAGAGCAGGAGCACAATCCATGTTTTCCGCTTCATCTTCTGGTCTCCTTTCGGATCATGTCGATTCGTTATATTTTGTAATTTATTATATCACATGGCCCACCGCCGCGCAAGCGCGCAAAATTCTTGACAGCGTGTCGTGTTCGTGGTATCCTCTCAATTGTAAAGTCACTTTATGATTTGCTTTACAATCGGAGGAAAAGAAGAATGAAAACAAGAGACATGGCGCTCTGCGCGCTGTTTGCGGCGCTGCTTGCCGTCTGCGCATGGCTGGTGATTCCGATCGGCGACGTGCCGTTCACATTGCAGACCTTCGGCGTCTTCGCGGCACTGGGACTGCTCGGCGGCAAGCGCGGCACGATCGTGATTGCGGTCTATCTGCTGCTCGGTGCGGTCGGCGCGCCGGTATTCGCGGGCTTCAAGAGCGGCGTCGGAGCCCTGCTCGGTGTGACGGGTGGATATCTCGTGAGCTACATTTTCATGGGTCTCATCGTCATCGCCGCGGAGAAGCTCTTCGGCGATCGGACGATCGTGTTTCTCATTGCGGGCGTGATCGCCCTCATTGTCTGCTATGCCTTCGGCACGGCGTGGTTCGTCGTGGCCTATGCCAAAACGGCGGGGCCGATCTCCTGGGCGGCGGCGCTCGGCAAGTGCGTGATCCCCTTCGTGCTGCCGGATCTGGCAAAGCTCGCCCTTGCGGTGTTCCTGCGTGACCGCTTGAAGCGGTATGTGCCGAAAACTGCATAACACAAGCTCGGGAGGGATTTGTCCCTCCCTTTTGTCTGCGTTTGGAGTTTCGTCATTTAAACCGTTTTATCGCTAAAGTTTTTGTTGACTTTCCATGAAATTCGCGGTATAGTAAGCAAGTAAAATCTTTCAGGCCGTGTGCCGGAGCAGGAGCCGAACATGACAGCACGCAGAAGAGACAACTTTAGCGCTTTTGCCGCAACAGTGTTTGCGGCTTCTTTTGCTGCCTATTTTTACGGCTATTATGCTCAGTGTACAATTTAACCGCCGGTCAAGCGCCTGAAACGACAATTCGATTCCAAGCAGCTTTGCCAGCCGGCAAGGCTGTTATCTTTTTAGGAGGGATGCCTTGTGACCACCCTGCCCAAGTTCCCGCTGCAGTTCGGCAAGGAGGAAAACCTGATCCGCGTGATTGCGGCCTATGCCGCCAAACGTGCCGAAGAGATCGGCGCGGAGAACGTGTTCAACTTCAGCATCGGAAACCCGAACGTGCCCGCGCCCACTCGGCTGACGGAGGCGCTGCAGGAGATTCTCCGCACCGTACCGGCGGCGGAGCTGCACTCCTACTCCCCCGCGGCGGGTCTGCCGTGGGTCAGAAAGGCCGTTGCAGATGATCTGAACGCACGGTACGGCACGGACTACACGGCGGACGATCTCTACCTCACCGCCGGTGCCTCCGGCGCGCTTGCGATGGCGTTCAGCGGGCTGCTCCTCGAGGGCGACGAGGTGATTATCTTCGCTCCGTACTATCCGGAATACGTGGTCTATGCCGAGTCCTTCGGCGGCAGAGTCGTGACGATTCCCTGCCGTGAGGAGGATTTTCAGATCGAGCCCGAAACGCTGAGAGCCGCGATAACGGAAAAGACGAAGATCGTCGTCGTAAACTCCCCCTCCAATCCGGCGGGCTCGATCTTCTCGGAGAAGACGATCAACGCCATGGCGGACATTCTCCGCGAGGCTGAGGCGCGCTTCGGCCACCCGATCTATCTGCTGGCGGACGAGCCGTACCGCGAGCTGGTGTATGATGAGCACATCACGCTTCCCTTCATTCCCAAGCTCTATGACAACACGATCTACTGCTATTCCTATTCCAAGTGTGTTTCCCTCCCCGGTGAGCGGATGGGCTATCTGCTCGTGCCGCCGCAGGTGGAAGATCACCGCGACGTTTACGCCGCGCTCGCGGGCGCGGGGCGCATTTTGGGGCTGGTGTGCAACAGTTCGCTCTTTCAGCATCTGCTGCCGCACTGCCTCGATATCACGAGCGACCTCGGTATCTATAAAACCAACCGCGATCTTCTGCTCGAGACGCTGACCGCGCAGGGCTATGAGATGGCGCGGCCGGACGGGGCGTTTTATCTCGTCCTTAAGGCGACGGACGGCGACGATCTCGCCTTCTGCGAGCGGGCGAAGGAATTTGAGCTCATTATGGTCCCCGGCACCTGCTTCGGCTATCCGGGGTATGCGAGACTGAGCTACTGCGTGGAGACGGAAACAATCCGCCGAGCGCTTCCTGAATTCGAGAAACTGATGGAGACTTACCGATGAACAAATTGGAACAAGCCAGAGCGCAGATTTCTGAAATTGACGCCAAGATGGCGCGGCTGTTTGAACAGCGCATGGAGGCGGCAAAGCTGATTGCCGAGCACAAGATGGAGCACGGGCTGCCGATTCTGGACACGGCGCGCGAGCAGGCAGTCATCGACCAAAACAGCGTGCTCATTCAGGACCCTGTGATCCGGGAATATTACGTGCCGTTTCTAAAGGGAACGATGGACGTCTCCAAGGCGTATCAGTCCCGACTGATGCAGGGGCTGCGCGTGGCCTACAGCGGCGTGGAGGGCGCGTTTGCGCACATCTCCGCCGGGCGCATCTTCCCCGAGGCGCAGCGGCTTGGGTTCAAGAACTTCCGCAGCGCCTATGACGCGGTCGTGGACGGCACGTGCGACTGCGCGGTGCTGCCGATCGAGAACAGCTTCAACGGCGAGGTCGGCGAGGTGCAGGATCTCATGTTCTTCGGTCCCTTGCACGTCAACGGCGTGTATGAGCTCACGATCACGCAGAATCTGATCGCTCTGCCGGGGACGGACATCAGCGAGATCCGTCAGGTGTTCAGCCATCCGCAGGCGCTCGGCCAGTGCCAGAGCTACATTCACGACCACGGTTGGCGCGCAGTGGAATACGCGAACACTGCATTGGCTGCCGAGCACGTGGCGCGGCTGGGCGACATAAGTCTCGCCGCGATCGCCTCGGCGGAAACCGCAGACTTGTATGGTCTGGAGGTGCTCGAGGCCAACATCAACGAAAGCAGCCAGAACACCACACGCTTTGCCGTGTTCTCCCGGGCGGAGAACCGCGCGCTCGGTCGGAAGATGGGCGATCACTTCATGCTTGTGTTCACCAGCCGGAACGAGGCGGGCTCGCTCGCCGCGGCCCTCGCGGTGCTCGGCAAGCAGTACGGCTTTAACATGCGCACGCTCCGCAGCCGCCCGGTGAAGGAGCTGCTGTGGGAGTATTACTTCTATCTTGAGGCCGAGGGCGATATCTTCAGCGAGAAGGGGCAGAACCTTCTGCGCGACATGGCGCCCTATTGCGACAGGCTGAAGGTCGTGGGGACGTTCGAGCGGCACGCGATGATTTGAGCGTGGAGCGTTAAAAGTGGAGAGTGGAGATAACGTGAGTTTAACAATGAATTTAGGCTCCCGGAGCTATGATATTGTGGTGGAGAGAGGCGTATTAAAAAGAGCCGGCACTCTGCTGAACTTGAATCGCAAGTGTTTGATTGTGACCGGGGCGATGGTTCCTCGGGCTTATTCGGAGTGCATTGCCGGGCAGTGCCGGGAGCATCTGATCGTGACGGTGGAGCCGGGCGAGCAGAGCAAGAGCTTTCCGATCTTTGAGCGACTCTGCCGCGCGATGCTCTCGCACGACTTTCATCGCGGCGACTGCGTCATTGCGGTCGGCGGCGGCGTGATCGGCGATCTCGCGGGCTTTGCCGCGGCCAGCTACATGCGTGGGATCGACTTTTACAATCTCCCGACCACGGTGCTCAGCCAGGTGGACTCCTCCATCGGCGGCAAGGTGGCGATCAATCTTGACGGGGTGAAGAACATCGTCGGCGCCTTCTGGCAACCGAAAAAGGTGCTCATTGATCCGGACACGCTCAAAACCCTGCCGCAGCGGCAGATCTCGAACGGGCTCGCCGAGGCGGTCAAGATGGCCTGCACCTCGGACGCAGCGCTCTTCGAGTTCATGGAGACGCATGATCTCATGGAACACATCGACGAGATCATCACAGGCTCTTTGAAGATCAAAAAGGCCGTCGTGGAGCAGGACGAGACCGAAAAGGGCCTGCGCAAGCTCTTAAACTTCGGCCACACAATCGGCCATGGAATCGAGAGCACGGGCGCGCTGCTGCACGGCGAGTGCGTCGCGCTTGGGATGCTGCCGATGTGCTCGGACGATGTGCGCGCGCGGCTGATCCCCGTGCTGGAAAAGGCGGGACTGCCGACGAGCGCGGACTTTGATCTGGACGCCGTCTGGGAGGCCATGCGGCACGACAAGAAGGCCGGCGCAGGCTCGATGGATATTGTAACGGTGGAAGAGATCGGTCAGGGGCGCATCGAGCGCGTCACGACCGAGCAGCTCAAGGCGCGGTTTGACGCCGCCTACCGGGAGGTTTGACGATGGAATACGGACTCATTGGGGAACATCTTCCCCACAGCTTTTCCAAGGAGATTCACGAGCAGCTGGCCGACTATACCTACGAGCTGCACGAGGTGGAAAAAGACGATCTCGACGCCTTTATGCGCTCGAAGGACTTCAAAGCGATCAACGTCACGATCCCCTATAAGCAGGACGTAATTCCTTATCTCGACGAGATCAGCGAGAGTGCGCGGGAGATCGGCGCGGTGAACACGATCGTGAACCGCGGAGGGCGTCTCTGCGGCGACAACACCGACCAGATGGGTATGACGGCGCTGATCCGAAAGCTTGGTCTGGATCTGAATGGCAAGACCGTGCTGATCCTCGGAACAGGCGGCACCTCGCGCACGGCGCAGTATGTCTGCAAAAAACTCGGCGCGGCGGTGATCCGCACCGTGAGCCGATCCGGGCGCGACGGGAGTCTCAGCTATGAAAATGCCGCTCTGGAATGCCCGGAGGCACAGATCATTCTGAACACAACGCCCTCCGGCATGTTCCCGAAGCCGGACGCGCAGGCGATCGATCTCACACCGTTTACCAAGCTCGAGGGCGTGGTGGACGTGGTCTATAACCCCCTGCGCACGCAGCTGGTGCGGCAGGCGCAGAGCATGTCGCTCCCCGCCGAGGGCGGGCTTTACATGTTGGTCGGACAGGCTGTCGCAGCGGTGGAGATCTTTCTCGCTGAAAAGCTTCCGGACGACGCGCTCGACCGCGTGTTCCTGAGCCTTTACAAGGGCAAGGAAAACATCGTCCTCACCGGCATGCCTGGCTGCGGCAAGAGCACGGTGGGCAAGCGGCTCTCGAAGCTCCTCGGTCGCCCGCTCCTGGAGCTGGATCAGATGATTGAGAAGAAAGCCGGCGTGCATCCGTCCGAGATCATCCGCACGCAGGGTGAGGCGGCCTTCCGCGATCTCGAGAGCGAGATCGTCTCGGAGGCGTCCATGCAGACCGGCTGCATCATCTCCACGGGCGGCGGCGTGATCCTGCGCGAGGAGAACATGAGACGGCTTCGCGCCAACGGGCGCATTTACTTCATCGACCGACCGCTGCGGTACATTCTCCCGACAGACGACCGCCCGCTCTCTGCCGACCGAGAGGCGCTGGAACAGCGATTCCGGGAGCGCTATCCGATCTACAAAGCGACGGCGGATGTGATCGTTCCCGTGAAGGGTCTCCCCAAGACCGTGGCGGAGACGATACGAAAGGATTTTGAGGCATGAAGCTGCTGGTTATCAACGGGCCGAACCTGAACCTTCTCGGCATCCGCGAGCCGGATCACTATGGAAAAGAGACGTATCAGGATCTGCTATGCAAGATTCAGGCCTACTGCGACGAAAAGCAGATCGACGTCAGCTTTTACCAGTCGAACCACGAGGGCGACCTCGTCGACCGGATTCAGCAGGCGTATTTCGAGCAGGTCGACGGCATCGTCATCAACCCCGGGGCCTACACGCACACGAGTGTGGCGCTCCTCGACGCCGTGAAGGCCGTGCAGATTCCGACGGTGGAGGTGCACATCTCCGCCGTGGAGCAGCGCGAGGACTTCCGGCAGGTGAGCTATATCCGCGCTGCCTGCATCGGCACGATCACCGGGCAGGGCACGAACGGCTATCTGCGCGGGATTGACCTGCTGCTGGAGGCAAAACATGACGGTTGACATTCGCCCCGGCCATGCCGCCGGCACGGTGATCGCCCCGCCGTCGAAGAGCGTGGCGCACCGGCTTCTCATCTGCGCGGGTCTCGCCGAGGGGCAGAGCGTGGTGCGGAACGTGGCCTTCTCGGAGGACATTCTTGCAACGCTCGATGTGCTCAAGGCCATGGGCGCGAAGATCGAAACCGCCGGCGATACGGTCACGATCACAGGCTGCGACGCGCGCAGAGCACGCTATCCCGGGCGCATCTCCTGCCGCGAGAGCGGGAGCACGCTGCGCTTTTTCGTGCCGCTGCTGGCATTGAGCGGGACACCGTTTCTGCTGACCGGACAGGGGCGACTGATGGAGCGGCCGCAGACGGTGTATGAGACGCTCTTTTCCGAGCAGGGGCTCGTCTTTCGCCGCGAGGGCGAGGTGCTCCGCGTGCAGGGCCCCCTCTCGGCCGGACATTACACGCTGCGCGGGGACATCAGCAGCCAGTTCTTCACTGGGCTGCTGCTCGCGCTGCCGCTCTTGAAGGAGTCAAGCCGCATCACGCTCCTTCCTCCGGTGGAGAGCCGGAGCTATATTGATCTCACGCTCGATGCGCTCAGGCAATTTGGCGTGACAGCGCAGTGGACGTCGGAGACGGAATTGTACATTCCCGGAAAGCAGCGGTATCAGCGACAGTACACCGCCGTGGAGGGCGACTGGTCGAACGCCGCGTTCTTCGAGGCGCTCGCCGCGATGGACGACGATGTGGCCGTGGAGGGCGTCTCGGACGGGAGCATTCAGGGCGACCGGGTCTGCCGGGCGTATCTGCAGCAGATGCGCGACGCGCTCGTGACGCTGGACGTCACAGACTGCCCCGATCTCGCGCCGATTCTGATGGCGGCGGGCGCCGCGATGCGCGGCGTGGTGCTCACAGGCACGCGCCGGCTCGCAATCAAGGAGAGCGACCGCGGCGCAGCCATGGCGGAGGAGCTGGGCAAGCTCGGCTGCCAATGCAAACTGGAAGAAAACCGCATCACGGTCTTCCCCGGCATCCGGACGCCGATCCTGCCGTGGGACGGCCACAACGACCACCGGATCGTGATGGCGGGCGCGGTGCTGCTCACGCGCGTGGGCGGCACGATCACCGGCGCGGAAGCGGTGAGAAAAAGCTTCCCGGACTTTTTTGACCGCCTGCGCGGTCTTGGAATTGAGGTAAACGAACATGCAGCTGGTATCTAACTCGAACATTCTCATCGTCGGTCTCGGACTCATGGGCGGCAGCTATGCCAAGGCGCTCTCACGCGTGGGCTTCCATGTGAACGCCATCGCGCACAAACAGGCGGACATCGACTACGCCATGGAGCGCGGCTTCATCGAAAAGGGCGCGGACTGGGCCGACCCCGAGCTCATCGGAAACGCGGAGCTCGTGATCTTTGCGCTCTATCCCCATGTGTTCAAGGAGTGGATCGAGGAAAATCAGAAGTATTTCCGCCCCGGCACGCTGATCACGGACGTGACGGGCGTGAAGCGCTGCGTGGTCTATGACATTCAGGAGATTCTGCGCGACGATGTGGAGTTCATCGCGGCGCACCCGATGGCCGGGCGCGAGACCTCCGGCATTCAGAGCGCGGACGACACCATCTTCCGCGACGCGAACTACATCGTCGTCCCCACGGAGAAAAACACGCCGGAGGCGATCGAGAGCTGCAAGTCCCTCGGCCGCGTGATGGGCTTTTCGCGCATCACGGAGCTCACGCCCGAGAAGCACGATGAGATGATCGCCTTCGTCTCGCAGCTGACGCACTGCATTGCGATTTCGCTCATGACCTGCAACGACGCCGACCACATCGGCACCTACACCGGCGACTCCTTCCGCGATCTGACGCGCATTGCGAACATCAACGAGAACATGTGGACGGAGCTCTTTGTAGACAACATGGACGCCCTCATCCACCAGATGGACCTGTTCTCCGCCGAATTCGGACGTCTGCGCTGGATGCTCGCGAGCCGCGATATTGAAGGAATGAAGGAAACCATGCGCAAATCCACAGCGCGCCGCATCGCGCTGGATCAGGGGAGATAACCATGGACGAAAAACGGCACATTTCCTACGACAACCCTTACGAGAGCACAATGAACATGCGGTTTATCCGCAAGCTCCCCATCCCCCGCGATGTGAAGCAGGAGTTCCCTGTGCCCGACCCTCTGCGCGAGGTGCGCCTGCAGAACATCCGCGCCATCCGCGCGGTGCTTTCCGGCGAGAGCGAGAAGATGCTCCTCATCATCGGCCCCTGCTCGGCCGACCGCGAGGACTCGGTGCTGGAATATCTGACGCGGCTGCGCCGTGTGGCCGATCAAGTGTCCGACAAGCTCGTGATCGTGCCGCGCATTTACACCAATAAACCCCGCACGACCGGCGACGGCTATAAGGGCATGCTTCACCAGCCCGACCCGACCGGGCGGCCGGACGTGCTGACCGGCATTCTCACGATCCGCGATCTGCACATGAAGGCGCTGACTGAGACGGGCTTTTCCTGCGCGGACGAGATGCTCTACCCAGAGAATCACCGGTACATGGACGATCTGCTCGGCTATGTCGCCGTCGGTGCGCGCAGCGTGGAAAATCAGGGCCACCGCCTGACGGCGAGCGGGCTGGACATCCCCGTCGGCATGAAAAACCCGACCTCCGGCGACTATCACGTCATGCTCAACGCAATCACCGCCGCCCAGCACAGCCACACCTTCGTCTACCGCAACTGGGAGGTTGAGAGTCAGGGAAACCCCTACGCCCACGCGATTCTGCGCGGCTATGTGAACAAGCACGGGCAGAGCCTGCCGAACTATCACTATGAGGACATCATTCGGCTGATTGAAATGTACGAGAAGAAGGACGTCCAGAACCGCGCCATTCTGATCGACACGAACCACAACAACTCCAACAAGCAGTATCTCGAGCAGCCGCGCATCGCGCTGGACGTCGTCTATCAGCGGAAGATTAACAGCGACCTGCGCCGCTATGTCAAGGGTTTCATCACCGAGAGCTATCTGGTCGACGGCTGCCAGAAGCCGGAGGACGCGCACGTCTACGGCAAGAGCATCACCGATCCCTGCCTCGGGTGGGAGAAAACGGAGCAGATGATCTTCAAGCTCGCGGAGCAGATCTGAAAATAAAAAAGCAAAAGCAACGTCAGGCTTTGACGTTGCTTTTGCTTTATGAATGGTGCTGCGCGGCAAACCGTCCTCTCGCCTCGGCCAGCGCGTCCGTGAGCTTTGCGAGCCCCATCAGAACGCTGATGCCGACGAGAATCTCGACCGGGTAGATCACAAGGTCGCTCTGCGGAATGAGCATGGCGAGCACCGTGAGCGCTGCGGCAGGCGGGAGAATCATGCCGAACTCGCGCAGGAGCCACAGCAGAATGGTCGAAGCGACAATGGCCGAGACCGTAAGCGGCAGGCCAAGCGCGGCCGAGAGCGCGAGACGGCTGAGCGCTCCCGTGGCAGCGCAGAGCGCGATCAGCGCGACGGCCTTCACGGGCTGCTTTTTGGCGCGGCTTACCGGGTTCATGAACTCCGTGAACGCCACGAGCATCGGCGGCGCGGCCATATATCTCGCGCGGAGCGTGACGGCAAGGGCGATGCAGACGCAGCCGAGCAGGCAGCGCAATAACACGCGCGCCCATCCCCTGCCCTCCGGCGGGTGCACCGGGCGATAGGGCTCCGGCGCGCGCAGGCCGAGGCGCTCGAGAACGAAGCTGACGATCAGGATCAGCGCCGTGAGCGACACGGCGGCGATCAGATAGACGAGGCTCTGCGTGCCGAGCATGACGGGCAGCACGGCAGCGGAGATCAGCGGCGCGAACGACGTGCCGCCGAAAATGAGCAGCACCTGCGCGAGCAGGAACGCCACGCACATCTTCTCCCACAGCGGCAGGGGCAGCAGCACCGAGACGGCGAGACCGACCACGGCGCTGATTGAGATGAGCACAAGCACGCGCCAGCGGCTGGTCTGCCACGGTCTGTGCGGTGCGAGCAGCATGCCGGCAGCGATCGCGGCGATCTCCGGGAAGATGATCTCCCGCTCGCCGAGCACCTCCGACGCCGCGATCATCACTGCAATGATCATCACTGTGAGCACGCCCGGCAGATGCCGGTGGTTTTCCATAAAAACACTTCCTTTTCAACAGTTTGCAATGCTAGCAAAAAAGTGCTGATATGTCAAGGTTTTAAGCTCCAACTAAGGTTCGCCTGCGAAAATATGCGCAAGCAAACCAAATTCAGGAAAGGAGCACATACCATGAGCGACGAAGTCAAGGAAGTGTTGGAAGAAGTTCCCGAAGTCGTGGAAGAGGTTCTTCCCGATCAAATGCCGGAGGGCGAGTGCCCCGTGATGCCGACCGACGGCGAGCGGCCGCCGATGGGCGGTCATGGTCATGGTCCCCACGGACATGGTCACGGCCCGATGGGCGGCGGACACAAGCCGCCTCCTCCCCCTCCTCCGCGCCCGCCGATGGACGGCGAGCGACCGCCCATGCCGCCGGAGGGCTGCCCCTGCCCGAATGAGGCGCCGGAGATGCCCGAGGGGACTCCGGTCGAGACCGAGGCCGCCGAAACCGAAACCTGCTGAACTGTCATCCTTTCTTTTGCGCTTCCGCGTGGACGTCACAATCGCGCGGAAGTGCTTATATTTTGGTAAATTTATGTTGCGCGGCGGCAAAAATTGCGGTAATATAAAGATTGAACGAAATTAATAACAGGAAGGTGCTGTCATGAACATCAAATCCTATCGTTTTCCCTCCGCCACGGGCGTCTGTGAGATTGCCACCAATGCCTACACGCCCGAGAATGGTGTGTTCGACACGGTGCTCGTCATCCACCACGGCATGGCCGAGCATCAGGAGCGTTATCTTGGCTTCATCGACTATCTCTGCCGCAACGGCATCGCCGTCTACATGCACGACATGGCCAACCACGGCAAGTCCAACGCCGACTATGACGAGACCGGCTGGTTCGGAGAGAAGGACGGCTGGAAGGGTCTGATTCAGGACTTCAGACGCAACGTGCAGTTCGCCAAGGAGGAGAACCCGGGCAAGAAGCTCGTCGTCATGGGTCATTCCATGGGCTCCTTCATCTGCCGCTGCTACACCTCCATGTATCCCGAGGACGGCTTTGTCGGCGCAATCTACATGGGCACCGGCGGCCCGAACCCGATCGCCGGCATGGGCAAGGCCATGGCCTCCATGATGGGCGGCATCGAGGGCAAGATGCACAAGAGCAAGACGCTCGACAAGATGACCTTCGGCTCCTACGGCAAGAAGTTTGAAGGCCGCACCAACTTCGACTGGCTGACCCGCGACACCGCGATTGTCGACAAGTACATCGCCGACCCCTACTGCGGCTTCCTATTCACGATTCAGGGCATGCACGATCTGGTCGAGCTGAACGTCGCGGCGAACACCGACGAGTGGTACGCCGGCATCCCCAGCGACGCCAAAATTCTCCTTACGAGCGGCGATATGGATCCCGTGGGCGACTACGGCAAGGGCATCAACACGATCTACAAGCAGCTGCTCGCCACCGGCCACACACAGGTGACGCTCAAGCTCTACCCCGACTGCCGCCACGAGATCCTCAACGAGCTCAACAAGGACGAGGTCATGGCGGATATCCTCGGCTGGATCAAGGCCGTGTAAAAACAAGCGAACATATCAAATCCGCGCTGCAGTTTAGCAGCGCGGATTTTCTTATTTGCACTCTTTTTAACTCCCTTTATGGTACTTGCGTTATCCTTGGACACAAGGATGGTGATACCAATGAAAAAAGGAATTCTGACATTTATCTTTACCCTGATCGTATTCATGGCTGCCGTGGGCTTTGGCAAGAATCTGCAAACCACAGAACAGGCGCTCTCCTCTTCCAGACCAATCGAAACCGCACAGACAGCAATCACCGCCACGTTGGACTCGGGGCGGTGATTGCGATTGGGTCAGATCAGCCAGCGCTTGACACCCGGGATTCTGGAGAGGATCTCATACACTGCCACGGACACAAGCAGCAGTGCCGTGGCGGCGAGGGGGACGAGCAGGAGCCTTGGGATCGGGAGCGTGCGCCAGAGCGCCTGTTGGTCGAGGTTCAGGAAGAACACATGCACCAGATAGACGCAGAAGCTGCCGCGCGAGAGCTCGGTGACGAGCTTCTCTCCGCGCCCGGTGGGCTTCGCGTGAAGGAGCATACCATAAAGCCCCGCGGCCATCAGGCAGGGGCCGAGCGTCATGCCCTCCAGAAACCGACCGTCCAGACTCCCCTGCCGCGCGGAAAACAGGTATGTCAGCACAAAGGTGAATGCGAAGCCCGCCGCGAACAACGCTGCCGAGACCGCTTTCGAGAGCGGATGCACGCGCAGATACCTGCCGAGCAAACAGTAGCCGATGGCGGCATAGGTCATGTTCATGACCCACTGCGTTGGGATGCCCTCAACGAGGGTAAACGGCCAATAGGGCTTGACCGTGGGCCCGAGGATGCCGAAGAGGAAGAGCAACGCCAACAGATAGCGCAGGATCGTCTCATTCCCCTCGCGCACGATGAGCCGCAGCACCGGCAGGAGCACATAGATGAGCATCATGATGTGCAGATAATAGAGATGAAACTCCTGATTGAAAACCAGCACTTCCTTCAAGGCGGCAAAGAGCGTCGACGGCGTGAGCTGCCCCGCCTGCCAGAGATGCTGCGCCTTATACACCATCGCCCAAAAGACCATGGCGATCACGAAGCGCAGCAGGCTGCGGAAAAAGAGCTTGTGCAGCGAAAGCTCCTTCTCCGGCCGGAGCATCAGCGCGCCGGAGCACATGAGAAAAACGGGCACCGCGCTCCCGGCAAGCACGCGCCAAAATAGATTGCTCAAAAACGGCGCAGAGCCGACCGGATCGGAGAAAAAGCTGGAATGAATGATGAGCACCATCCAGATCGCAAGCGATTTGATCAGATCGATCTGATGATCGCGCTGGGCGGCATTGGCAGACATTTCGAATCACTCCTTACAAAAGGAATCCACCGGATAAAACCGGTGGACTCGTGTTTTACATGATATGAAATGCTGACTTATTCGTCCTCTTCCCAGTTGTGCCAGACGTTCTGCACGTCGTCGTTATCCTCGAACATATCCAGCATCTTGCGGAGATTCTTCACATCGTCCTCGCCGGTGACGGAGACGGTGTTCTGCGGAACCATCTCGGCCTGAGCGGAGAGCAGCTCGTAGCCCTTGCCGGTGAGGTATTCGGCGACCTCGGCGACGGAATCGGGCTCGGTGTAGATCGTGAAGACCTCTTCCTCGGTGACGAGATCGTCCGCGCCGGCCTCCATGGCGGCCTCCATGACGGTATCTTCATCGAGATCGCCGTCCTCGTTATTCACGACGATGACGCCCTTCTTATCAAAGCTCCAGGACACGCAGCCCGTGGCGCCGAGGTTTCCGCCGTACTTATCGAAATAGTGGCGAACCTCAGAGGCGGTGCGGTTGCGGTTGTCGGTCATGGTCTCGACGATGATGGCGACGCCGCAGGGGCCGTAGCCCTCATAGGTCATGGACTCGAAGTTATCGGTGTTGCCGGAGCCGAGGGCCTTGTCGATCGTGCGCTTGATGTTGTCGTTCGGCATGTTGGCGGCCTTTGCCTTGGCGATGACGGCGGCGAGGCGGGAATTGTTCGCGGGGTCGCCGCTGCCGCCTTCCTTGACGGCCACGATCATCTCGCGGGCGATCTTCGTAAAGGCCTGCGCACGCTTGGCGTCCTGCGCGCCCTTGGTTTTCTGTATGTTATGCCATTTGGAATGTCCGGACATGGGTTCCAACTCCTCTTGTATATTTTTGACGCTTTATTGTATCATACTTGCACTGACAGTGCAAGAGAAAAATCCGCCGTTGTTCAAACGGCGGATTTTTCCATAGTTACTTGAAATTATGCGCGTCCTGCAGGACCATTTCCTTCACCTTCATGAGGCGCACCTTGGTGGAGGATTCGTTTTCATCCAGCTTCATGGTGATGTAGCGGATGTTTTCCTCCAGCTCCGGGATCATGACGTACTCCAGGGCGTTGACGCGGCGGCGGGTCTTTTCGATCTCCTGCGCGAGCAGCTGCATCGATTTCTCGATCTGTGCGAGCTCGAGCATGTCCTTGAAGACGGTCGCCAGCTGCTCGAGCGCATCGTCCAGCTCGCCGGACGTCTGCGCGAAGCCATAGGG
>JAFRDQ010000144.1 GCA_017411225.1 Oscillospiraceae bacterium | reverse complement strand
TGTCGTCTTCTGCAAAGCCTTCCCACTCTGGGGAAGGCATGGTGTGGTCGCCCGTGCAGCGAACCGGGAGCGCTGCGAATGCGCCGAAGTCCGGCGCGAATGTTCCCCCAGCCCCCGCGCTGGCGGATGATATCCGCCCCTGCGGCGTTGGTTTCCGTGCGGAGGGTCAGACCGCGAGCTCGCGGCGCATGATCTCCAGAAAGCGCTCGGCGATGGGAGTGAAGGTCTGGTACTTGTTCCAGATGAGGTAAAACGAGAGCTTCAGCTCCGGCTCGAGGGGGCGGAAGACGAGGCCGCTGCCGGGTGCGGTATTCACCAGGCGCTCGAGCGTGAGGAGATACCCGAGCCGCTCCAGCGTGAAGAGCGAGCCGTTATAGGCAAGGCGAAACGAGCCCTCAAGCTTCAGATCACGAAAGCGATCCTTCGCCCACGGGGCGATGTCCTTTTCCCAGCTCTGCGCAGAGGCGAAGAGCGGCAAACCCGCGAGATCGGCCGCGCGGATGCGCTCCTTCTGCGCGAGCGGGTCGCCCTCCGGCAGGAGCAGGCCGAAGCGGTCGCCCTCGGGAAACGGGATGGATTCATATTTGCGCGCGTCCGGCGTCTCGCAGATGACAGCGAAGTCCAGAAGCCCACGGTCGAGCTTCTCGGTGACCTGCTCGGTATCGCCGCTGGTGATGTGATAGTGCAGGCCGGGGCAGAGATCCTTGAGCGCGCGCAGGCCGCGGGCGAGGCGGCGGATCTGATAGGACTCGGCGAGGCCGAAATAGAGCTCGCCGCCGGTGAGATCGTCGAGCGAGAGAAACTCCTTCTCGATTTTATCCGCCATGGAGACGAGATCCTCCGCGCGGTCGCGCAGTAAGGCCCCCTCCTCGGTGAGCTCGATGCGGAAGCTGTGGCGCAGAAAGAGCTTTTTGCCGAGCTCATCCTCGAGGCTGCGGAGCGCCTTCGAGAGCGTCGGCTGCGTGACGTGCAGCAGCTCGGCGGCGCGGGTCATATTCTCCTCGCGCGCGACGGCGAGAAAATAGCGCAGGGTGCGAATCTCCATACGGTTCCCTCCATGATATGAATAAAACGAATATCATGATATTCATTATATCCATTAGCGCCGGATTACGCAAGGGGTTATACTATGCGCAAGAAACCCGAAAGGAGTTCGCGATGGACGACTGGAACCACATCGGCACGTGCATGCAGGACGCGGGCTGCACCGCAGACGAGATCGCGCGGGCGGAGATGCTCTGCCGCGCGGGCGCGGCGGAGGAGCTGCTGCGCTGCCTCCGGCTCTGCCGCAGCGAGCAGCTGGAAACGCTGCATGAAAAGCAAAAACAGCTCGACCGGCTGGACAGTCTGATCCGCCGGACACAGAATCAACTTTGAAAAGGAGAACGGAACATGAAACTGGAACAGCTGACACTCACGCAGGATTGGGACAAGACCTTCCCGAAAAGCGACTTTGTGGATCACTGCAAGGTGACCTTTGTCAACCGCTACGGCATCACGCTCGCGGGCGACCTCTATATCCCGAAGGGCGCGGAGGGGAAGCTCCCCGCGATCGCGGTCTGCGGCCCCTTCGGCGCGGTGAAGGAGCAGTGCTCCGGCCTTTATGCGCAGACGCTCGCTGAGCGCGGGTATCTGACGCTCGCCTTCGACCCCTCCTTCACGGGCGAGAGCGGCGGCAACGTGCGCTATATGGCCTCGCCCGATATCAACACCGAGGACTTCATGGCGGCGGTGGACTTCCTGTCGCTGCACGAGCGCGTAGATGAAAACCGCATCGGCATTCTCGGCATCTGCGGCTGGGGCGGCATGGCGCTGAACACCGCAGCGCTCGACACCCGCATCAAGGCGACGGTCGTCTCCACGATGTATGACATGACGCGCGTGAACGCCAAGGGCTACTTCGATTCGGAGGACAGCGAGGAGAAGCGCTTCCAGAAGCGCGCGGCCATGTGCGCGCAGCGGCTGGAAGATCTGAAAAACGGCGAATACAAGCTCGGCGGCGGCGTGGTCGATCCCCTGCCGGAGGACGCGCCGTTCTTCGTGAAGGACTACTACGACTACTACAAGACCAAGCGCGGCTACCATGCGCGCTCGCTCAACTCCAACGGCGGCTGGAACGTGATCGGCTGCGAGTCCTTCCTGAATCAGCCGATTTTGCAGTACTCGAACGAGATTCGCAGCGCGGTGCTGATCCTGCACGGCGAGAAGGCGCACTCGGTCTACTTCGGCCGTGACGCCTATGCGAACATGGTAAAGGACAGCAAGTACACCGAGAACAAGGAGCTGCTGATCATCCCCGGCGCTGTGCACACCGACCTCTATGACGGCGGCGGCGAGGACTTCATCCCCTTCGGCAAGCTCGCGTCGTTCTACGCGGAATATCTGAAATAAGAAAGGAGCACAACGATGGCACTGAAAGCGGAGCTTGGCTTCGGCATGATGCGTCTGCCTGTAAAGAACGGGGACGCGACGGATTTTGACTATGAGCATCTGAACAAGATGGTGGACGCCTATCTCGCGGGCGGGTACAACTACTTTGACACCTCCTACGTCTACCACAACGGCAAGAGCGAGGAGGCCGTGCGCAGGGCGGTCGTGGAGCGGCACCGGCGCGAAACGATCCGGATTGCGACGAAGTTCCCGACCTTCCTGCTGAAGGCCGGCGACGAGGACAAGATCGAGGCGTATTTTCAAGAGCAGCTGGACCGGCTCGGCGTGGACTATATCGACTACTATCTGCTGCACAACTTCCAGACGCGGTATTACGACGGCTATGACGGAACCGGCGGCGTGATCCAGTCGGAGCATCTGATTGAGCACGCGCTCAAATGGAAGGCCGAGGGCAAGATCCGGCATCTGGGCTTCTCCTTCCATTCTTCTGCCAAGCTGCTCGACCGGATTTTGACCGAGCACCCGGAATTTGAGTTCGTGCAGATCGCGGCAAACTATGTCGACTGGAACTCCCAGCTTGTGCAGGCGGGGCCGTGCTATGACGTGATCCGCCGTCACGGCAAGCAGGTCATCATCATGGAGCCCGTGAAGGGCGGCGGCCTGGCCAAAGTGCCGGAGGCGGTGGAGCAGATGCTTAAGTCAAAGGAGCCCGAGCGCTCCGTGGCCTCGTGGGCAATCCGGTTTGCAGGCTCGATGGACGGGCTGATCTGCTGCCTGAGCGGCATGAGCACGCTCGAGCAGGTGGAGGACAATCTGCGCACATACAAGGAGCTTGCGCCGCTGAACGACGCGGAAAAGCGCTGGCTCGCCGAGGACGTGAACGCCGCTTACCGCGCGGCGGGGCCTGCGGGCGATCTGAAGAAATACGAGGGTCTGAAGCTCTACGGTGTGCCGGTTTCGGCGATCATGGAGGGCTGGAGCGTCTGCCAGCTGCAGCCGGACCCGGGCTTCTCGGACGACAACAACTATCTGCTGAACGCCATCGCCGAGGAGGCGCACTTAAACTTCGCGGACGATCTGCCGCGCGAGGCGCTCGTCACCGCTGAGGGCGAGGACGTGACGGACGAGGTTTACGCCGCCTACGAATGGCTGCGCGCGAACACATTCTGATGAGGAAGCGTGCTGCGCTGCTGCTCGCAGGCTGCGGGCGGCAGGAGGCGATCGAATCCACACCACCGACGGAGGAAACGGAAATGATTCTGCGCATTGACGGCACGGATGTGCCGGTGACCTGGGAGAAAAACGAATCGGTGCAGGCACTGGAAGCGCTCTGCCCGCTGACGATCGAAATGTCCATGTACGGCGGGTTTGAGCAGGTCGGCGCGATCGGGACTTCCCTGCCCCGCAGCGACCGGCAGACGTCGACCGCGCCGGGGGATCTGGTGCTGTACAGCGGCGATCAGCTGGTCGTGTTCTATGGCACGAACCGGTGGGCGTATACGCATCTCGGCCGCGTGGATCTGACCAAGGAGGAGCTTACCGCCCTGCTCTCGGAGCACGACGTGACGATCACACTGGAGGCGGTAAAATGATTCTGATCTTAAACGGAAGTCCACGACCGAACGGGCTGACCGCGCAGATGATTCTGGCGCTGCGCATCGGCGCGGAGAAGGCCGGGCAGGAGGTGCGGCAGTTTGACGTCTGCCGGATGAACGTGCGCGGCTGCACCGCGTGCGAATACTGCCACACGAAGGGAAACGGCCGCTGCGTGCAGGCCGACGACATGCAGGAGATCTATCCCCTGCTGCGGCAGGCGGAAACGCTCGTGCTCGCATCGCCGATCTATTACCACAACATTTCCGGGCAGCTCAAGTGCGTGATCGACCGGTTTTACGCCGCGCTCTATCCGGACAAGCCCGAGCCGCTGCGCCGCGCTGTGATGCTGCTCGCCTCCGGCGACACGGACGTGTACGACGGGGCGCTGTTTTCGCTGGCGGGCGACTTTGCGGGATATCTGGAGCTGGAGACGAAAGCCTTCACCGCGCACGGCGATGCGGTGCCGGAGGAGACGCTGAGGGAAATCCGGGAATACGGAAAAAGTCTGTAAAATGCGGGAGGGGCAAGCCCCTCCCCTACGTTTTCTCTTTTATTGCGGAGGGAGATTGCCCCTCATCCACCGCGTTTGCGCGGATTCTTGTTTTTTCCGGAATATCAGATTATACTGGAAACAAGGAGGGATTCGGATGGATCTGCTGACGACATATGCTTCTCCGCTTGGGGAGATCGTGCTCGCTGCCGATGGGGATGCGCTCATTGGGCTTTGGTTTTCCGGGCAGGCGCATTTTGGCGCGGGGCTGCGCGAGGGCAAGAACGGCGACTGCGCGGTGCTGCGTGAGGCGAAGGTCTGGCTGGACGCCTATTTTGCCGGGAAAACGCCGGAGACGACACCGAAGCTGGCCCCGAGAGGCACGGCCTTTCAGCGAAAGGTCTGGGACGAGCTAAGGCAGATCCCGCGCGGCGAGACCGTGACCTATGGAGCGCTTGCGAAAAAGCTCGGCAGCCACGCCCGCGCCGTCGGCGGCGCCGTGGGGCGCAACCCGATCTCAATCCTGATCCCCTGCCACCGTGTCGTGGGAGCAGACGGGAGTCTGACCGGCTACGCAGGAGGGACATGTAGAAAAGAAGCACTTCTCAAAATCGAAAAAATTAGGAATTAGGAATTAGGAGTTAGGAATTGAAGGAGCCGCAGAGCGGCAATCATAATCATTCCTCATTCCTAATTAAAAAGAAGCCATGCTGCGCATGGCTTCTTTTTCTTATGCTTCCGCGGGCGCTGGCGCCGTCTCCGGCTCCTTTTCCTCACCCTTGAGCTTGTCGCGGAGGTTTTGGATCGACTGCTTGAAGGCCTGCCTGGGCAGGTCCTTGATAAGCTTATGCGTCGTCTCGCTGGAATCGCGCATGCGGCGCACGATTTTTTCGACGCCGGCGAGGCCGCCCTCATCGAACTCGTCGAGGTGCTCCGCGCCGCCGGCGGCGAGGGCGTCGAAGAGATCGTTCACGAGCACGACGCGGTCCTCCTGCGAGATGTCCGAGAGCCAGCCGTCTACGGTGCTGTTGACCCAGAGGCTGGTGGGGTCGTTCTCCTCGGCATAGGCGGGCTTGCCGTGGTCGATGCCCCAGGTGATGACATTGTGCTGCCCGAAGCCGGAGGCCGCGGACTGGACGATGCGGGTGTCGGTGATATCGGCGGCGAAGAGCTTGCCGACGATGGAGAACGTGGGGACGATGTGCGTGGCCTTCTCGTTGACGCGGGCCATGCCGCTCAAGTCGAGCACATCCGGGCAGAGGCCGGGGCCGTCGAGAATGTAGACATGCTCCACTGCGTCCCACTTATTATCGCGCAGATTCGCCGCGGCGAAGAGCGCCTCGTTGCCGCCCTTGGAGTGGCCGATCAGGTAGCACTTGCGCGCGGGATCGACATGGGCGTTGGCATAGGCGAGCGCCTGCGTCTGCGCGCGGGTGCGCGTGAAGGAGATCATGAAGTCCTCGCGCCAGCCGGCGAGCGAGGTATCCGTGCCGCGGTAGACGAGGAAGGTGCGGTCGTGATCATCGTGGAAGGAGACGGCGCAGAACTGCACCGGCGGATCGGAGAGGAACACGTCCACATAGTCGCTCATGCGCAGCTCGCCGAAACGGCGGCTCTCGGCGGCAAGGCGGAGAAAGCCGGTATAATCCTCACCCTTGGCGGAGAGCATGACCTTCACCTGATCCTTTTCGATCATTTTCAGGCAGTCTCTGAGCGTGATTTCATCGTCGATGGCGGCAAAGACCGGGTCCATGTCGATATAGGACAGGACGCCGAACACCATCGCGTCCGCCTCCAGAAAGCCGGTGGCCTCGATGGGAAAATCGCCCATCCATTTGAGATAATCAAACAAATTGTCCATCAGTTTTTACTCCTTTTCACAATATTCACAGCCGGAGCAGCGCCTTTCCCTCGCCGAGGACACGGCGGGAGAAGTTCTCCGTCAGCAGAGCGTACCGCGCCGGGTCCTGCACATAGCTGACGCCGTGGTTCGCGCCCGGGAAGGTGTGCAGCTCGCTGATCTCGGGCGCGTTGGCGTGGAGCTGGAAGCTCATCGTGCAGGGGACGAAGGTATCGTCCTCGCCGTGGATGAGCAGGATCGGCACCTTGGCCTCGTGCACGGCCTTGAGCGCGCTCGCGCCCTTGAGATTGAAGCGGCCAAAGAGGCGCGCCGCAACCGGCGCCATGACGGCGGTGACGAAGGGCGGGATGTGCATGTCCTTCCCCGTTTTCTTGATGATCTCCAGCGGCTCGGTGAACGGGCAGTCGGCGATGATGCCCTTGACGCAGTCCGGCAGCGGGAGCGCGGACGCCATGAGCACCGTGGCCGCGCCCATCGAGACGCCGACGAGCAGCATTTCCGTCTCGGGAAAGCGATAGTGGAAGTGGAACACCCACGCGAGGCAGTCCTTGCGCTCGTTGACGCCGAAGGAGATCGTGTGTCCCTCGCTGGCGCAGTGGGCGCGCTCCTCGACGAGGAGCATGTTATAGCCGAGCTTTGCCAGCACGCGGCTGCCGCCGGAGAAGTCGCGCGTGGGCGTGCCGCGATAGCCGTGGAAGCAGATGGCGAGCGGCGCGCCGTCGCGCTGGTGGTAATACCGCCCGCGCAGGCGCAGACCGTCGTGCGAGGTGATCTTGACCTCCTCATACGGCACAGCAGCGAGCTGATCGATCATGCGGTGGATGTGCTCCGTCTGCTCCTCCATGCCGGTGGAGACCGGGATGGTATGGTCGTTGTTCTGCGTTTTGTTCGGGGAATAGAAGACGAAGCGATACGTACCGTAGGCGGCGGCGAAGAACAGAACGATGAGCACCGCCGCAACAATCAAGAAAGTCGTCATGCAAAGCTCCTTTCCGAAAAGTTTGGAGTGTGGAGTGTGGAGTGTGGAGTTTAAAGTGTTCGCTGCGCAAACGATCTGAATTTCAAATCATCGCCGTCAGGCGATACCATAACTCCACACTCCTAACTCCACACTCCACACTGGTTTATTCTTCCAGTGTAAAACGGTCAGTCGGATTCGGTGTTTCTTCTGTGTCTTTCGGCTCCTCCGCGACGGGTTCCGCGGGCATTTCCGTGGGCTCGTCGAAGCGGCGGATGACCTTGGCGGGCGGCTCGATGGCCGGGTCCGGGTGGACCGGGGGCTCGCCGTGCTCGCAGAAGTAGGCAAAGTCGGGGCCGTCGAGCGTCTCGTGGATAAGCAGATACTCCGCGATCTTCTCGAGCAGCTCGGCGTGTTCCTTAAGGATGGACTCGCAGCGCTCATACGCCTCGTCGAAGATGCGCTTGACCTCGGCGTCGATCGTGGCGGCGGTCTCCTCGGAATAGCTCTTGGTGGTGCCGAAGTCGCGGCCGATGAAGAGGCTGTGGCTGGAATCATCGAAGCTGATGGGGCCGAGCTTATCGCTCATGCCGTATTTCATGACCATGTCGCGCGCAACGCTCGTGGCCTGCTGGATATCGCCGGACGCGCCGGTGGAGATATCGTCGAGGAAGAGCTTTTCGGCGACGCGGCCGCCGAGGGAGAGCACGATCTGATCGAACATCTC
>JAFRDQ010000143.1 GCA_017411225.1 Oscillospiraceae bacterium | reverse complement strand
TCCTTCGCCCGCCGCTAGGCTCACATATGATTGGCTTTATATCAGGTAGTATTTGCAATAGTCCCTGAAAAAATTGGTTGTTTTTCCGTTATTTCATGCGAAAAATCGTCGCGATCTTCGATCCGCCGGGGATCAATTCCAGATCTTCCCTGGTCACGGCGCTGGTGGCTACGACGCAGACGAGGTAAATCACGACCGCGGCGGCCATCGCCAGGAACATGCACAGCAGCATCCCGACGCGTCCCGGCGCCGGGATCACGCGGGAGGCGAGGCCGAAGATCGCCCAGGCCGCGAAGCCCATGACCGTGCAGCAGAACACGCTCTTGGAGAAGATGCGTCCCAGACGGGGCGTGCGCTCGAGCGAGGCGCTCATGAACAGCAGGTTCAGCGCGCACATGGCCACATAGCTCGTCAGCGTGCCGATCGGCGCGCCGATGATGTTGACGTCGCGGCGGGCGACGAGGATCCAGTTGACGCCGATCTTGACCAGGCCGCCGACGATCATCGTGATCATCGTGAATTTTTCCTTGCCCGAGGCCTGCAGCACGGCGTTTTCCATCAGCAGCAAGCACACGAAGAAGGACGCCGCGCCCATGATGGCCAGCAGAACGGGGCCGGAATGATGACTGCCGGGGTAAAAGCCTTCCATGATCGGCAGGCTCATCACCGACAGACCCACGCCCATCGGCATCGCGATCACGGCGGCGATGCGCATCGAATCCTCGGAGATCTTGCCCGCGGTGCCCTTGTCGCCCCGGGCGAAGGCCGCGGAGATCGCCGGGACGATCGAGATCGTCAGCGGCGTGATGAACGCGGCGGGCAGGTTGAAGAAGGTCTGCGCCTTGCCGTAGACGCCGTAGAGCACCTTCGCCTCGAAGTAGGAGAAATGCGCTGCGGACTGCAGACGGTTCATGCACAGCTTCGAGTCGATGGAATTGAGGATCGCCATGATGCAGGCGCCGAGCGCGATCGGAACGCCGATGCTCAGCAGATTGCGGACGATCTTGAAGGAGGAGTCGGGCTTTTCGTCCTCGCCCGGCGCGGCCTCCTCGACGATGCCGGCCGTGTAGGGCGCGGCCAGGTCGCTGTAATGGCGGTGCTTGTACCAGATCATGTAGCCCAGCGAGATCACCGAGCCGATCGACACGCCGAGGATCGCGCCCGCCGATCCGACGGGCAGTCCCTTTCCCGCGCGCAGCAGCAGCGCGGCCAGCAGCAGGCCGGAAATGACCTTGAAGAGCACCTCCAGCACCTCGTCGACGGTGGTGGGGATCATGTTGCCGTTGCCCTGGCAGTAGCCGCGGTAGGCCGAAACCAGGCAGACCAGCAGGATCGCCGGGGCCATCGCGCGGATGCTCATGGCTGCGTCCGGGTTTTCCAGATAATCTCTGGCCAGCCAATCCGGGAAGAGGAAAAGCACGAGCGAAAACAGAACGCCGAGCACCGCGAAGGTCACGAGCGCGACACGGAAGGTCTTTTCCTCCTGCCGCACGCGGCCGTGGGCGTCCGCTTCCGCCACCATGCGCGAGAGCGCCACGGGCAGACCGGCCGTCGCAAGCGTGAAGAAGATGTTGTAGATGCTGTAGGCTCCGATGAACATGGAGTAGCCCTCGTCGCCGAGGATGTTCCCCAGGGGCACCTTGTAAAAGAAGCCCAGCACCTTCATGATGATCACGCCGACAGTGAGGATCGCCGCGCCGTGCATGTAGTTTTGCTTTCTGCTCTTTGCCATGTAGTTCCTCCGAATGAGCTGTGCCTGAAGAAAAAGCCTTGTTGGTTGATTATACGCTCAATCTGCTTTCTGCGCAAGTATCTTCCGTGCCACGAAGACGCCGCTGGCCGAGGCGTGCGAGAGCGAGTGCGTCACGCCCGAGCAGTCGCCGATGACGTAGAGGCCCTTGTGGATCGTCTCGAGGTTCTCGTCGATCTCGACCTCCATGTTGTAGAACTTGACTTCGACGCCGTAGAGCAGCGTGTCGTCGTTGGCCGTCCCGGGGGCGATCTTGTCGAGGGCGTAGATCATTTCGACGATGCCGTCAAGGATGCGTTTGGGGATCACGAGGCTGAGATCGCCGGGCGTGGCCGCAAGCGTCGGGGTAACGAAGCTTTCGGCGATGCGCGAGGGCGTGCTTCTGCGGCCGCGCACCAGGTCGCCGAAGCGCTGCACGATCACGCCGCCGCCGAGCATGTTTGAGAGTCTCGCGATACTCTCGCCGTATCCGTTGGAGTCCTTGAAGGGGATGGAAAAGTGCTTGTTCACCAGCAGGGCGAAGTTCGTGTTCTCGGTGTGCTTCGCCTTGTCCTCATAGCTGTGGCCGTTGACCGTGACGATGCCGTTGGTGTTCTCGTTGACGACCACGCCGTGCGGATTCATGCAGAAGGTGCGCACCATGTCCTCGAATTTATCGGTGCGGTAGACGATCTTGCTCTCGTACAACTCGTCCGTCAGCTCGGAAAAGACCTCGGCCGGCAGCTCGACGCGCACGCCGATGTCCACGCGGTTGGAGCGCGTGGGGATGCCCAGGGTCTCGCAGATGTGCTCCATCCACTTGCTGCCGCTGCGTCCGACGGAGATCACGCAGTCGCGGCACGCAAAGCGCTCGTCCCCGGCGGAAATGACATAGCCCTCTTCCGTCTTTTCAACTGCCGTGACGGCCGTGTTGAAGAAGAAATCGACCTTGTCCTTCAGCTCGTTGTAAAGGTTCTCCAGCACGACGTAGTTGATGTCCGTGCCGAGGTGACGCACCTGCGCGTCGAGCAGATGCAGCCCGTTTTCCAGGCACTTCTTTTTCAGCTTGGTGTTGGCCGTGGAATAGAGCTTGGTCCCCTTGCCGCCGTGCGCAAGGTTGATGCCGTCTACATAGCGCATCAGCTCAAGAGCCTCGCGCTTGCCGACGTGCTCGAAAAGCGTGCCGCCGAACTGGTTGGTGATGTTGTATTTTCCGTCCGAAAAGGCTCCGGCGCCGCCGAAGCCACTCATGATGCTGCACACCGGGCACTTCACACAGCTTTTGACCGTTTTGCCGTCGATCGGGCACTTTCTTTTGTCCAGCGGTCTGCCCAGCTCGATCACCGCGACGGAAAGGCCGCTCTCCTCTTTCGTGAGCTCATAGGCGGTGAAGATACCTCCCGGCCCCGCGCCGATCACGACTACATCATATTTCATTGATATTTCACTCCCCGAATGTCTATGCTTGAGGGACAAACAAAAACCGTCTCACT
>JAFRDQ010000142.1 GCA_017411225.1 Oscillospiraceae bacterium | reverse complement strand
GCCTTCTGGGAGCTGCTGGCAGAGACGAGCTACCGCCGCATCACCGTAAAGCTGCTGACGGAAAGAGCAAAGCTGAATCCGAATACGTTTTATTATCACTATGACACGATGGATGCACTGGCGCTTGACGCGCTGAACGATGAAAAGCTCTCCGAGATCCCGTCCGTTATCCGCTCGCACCTTCTGCAGGATCGCGGCCTCTCCTTCGGCGACGCGCTCCAGTACATCGCCGTGGGCGACCGCTGGAAAAAGCTTAGGCTGTTCATCAACAGTGACTCCGTAACGCTTCATCAGCATTTTTATAACATGCTGGAGCAATTCTGGCTCTCACTGATCGGCGTCGAAAAGAATCAGCTGTCCGCAGACGATGCGCTGGATCTGACTTTCATACTGCATGGCGCCATGTCCATCATCAGACTGCAGGCAGAAGAATACCGCTTTGACTTTGTCGAAGCCCTGCCGGAACGCCCGCTGGGCATAGGGATCATGCAGACGCTCGAAAACCTGATCGAGAAGTACAGAGTGACAGGCATGGCATAAAGTAAGTAGAGAAATACACCACAGCCGCTTTTTTTCGCGTACAAATCACGAAGCCCGAAGACCGATCCAACGCCGGATCGACCTTCGGGCTTTTTTGAGATATTGGCAGCGTTGAGCTGAGTTCTCAAAACACGCGATCGCCGTTTTTCACTGTCTCGGTCGGTGCGAGCAATACCACGCCCTTTGCAGAGTCTGTTCCGAGGATGCGCACCTCGCTTTTCACACTCCCGATATGCATCGGCGCAAGATTCACGCAGCAGATGACCTGCTTCCCAATCAGATCCTCCGGCGCGTACAGCGCCGTAATCTGCGCCGAGGACTTCTTCACGCCGAGCTTCTCACCGAAGTCGATGCTCAATGCATATGCCGGATTGCGGGACTTCTTATTGGGCTTCACGTCGATGACGGTTCCAGTCCGGACGTCGACTTTTTCAAATTCTTCTACAGTAATCATGCTTTAACCCTCACTTTTCGCGTTGTGTTCATCAAAACGATGGCGCCCAGAACCAGCGCGATTCCGCACATGCGCGATGCGCTGATTGCCTCTCCGTAAACAACGCCGCCGAGAACAACGGCGACTACGGTCTCCACTGAGGCGATGACCGGCACCTTGCCGGGGTCGCGCATCATCTGAACGCCGCGATAATAGAGCAGATACCCCAGCGCTGTGGGAATCAGCGCGTACAGGGCGCTCCACTCCAGCATTTCTCTGCTTACGGAAGGCAAACCGTTCCACGGCTGCATCCAGAGCCCGAGAAACAGTGCTGCGAAGAGATAGCTGTAAATGCTGATCGTAATGGGATCTTCTTCCTCACCGGCGAGCTTTCCAAAGATGGCCGTCATGCCGTAGCAGACGCCGGAGCCGATAGCGCAGAGCAGTCCGATGATTGAGACGGAGACTGCCGAGAGATCCCCGCTCACAGACGCAAGCACACATCCGCAGATGCAGAGCGTCACGCCGCCAAATTTCTCCGCTGTGAGCCGTTCTCCGAAGAGGCTTGCGGAGCAGAGCAGCGTGACCACCGGCGCGACGTTCAGCAGCACCGTACTCACGGCGACGCCCGCGCGGAGGATCGCGACGCTGCGCAGCACATTGTAAACGCCGTGGCAGACAACGCCCAGCAGCGCACAGGCAAGCAGCGTTTTTCTGCCGATCCGAAAACAGCCGAACCCCTTTTTGCAGACGCCGAGCACTGCCATGATGACCCCGGCGAGTGCGACACGCAGAAAGCTCGTGAGCTCCGGCGACGCGCCGCAGGCGTACAGCTGCTTGACGAACAGCCCGATCGTTCCCCACAAAATCCCGGCGCCGAGGATAAACCCGGCGCCGGTTCTCTCTGACCGCGTGCGGTTCATTCTGCCGTTCTCTCGAGGCCCAGCAGACGGGCGGCGGCATAGGTGCAGACGGCACCGACCACCAGCGTCAGCGCTCCGTAGGCGTTCATGGCGGCGCAGGAGCTGAGACTCATCAGCGCGGAGGAAAGCGCGGTCATCAGCAGGCAGATCGCGGTCAGAATCACGTAGGTCTTGTTTTTCATGGGAAAGCTCCTTTCTGTTCCGTTGTTTGCGGCATCTCTTTCTTGACTTCATCATAATGGATGTGTATGATAAAGTAAAGCGGCAGTAAGTCAAGTTTAAGTTAAGTAAAACTTAATAAAAGGAGATACCATGGACACAGCCAGATACAGAGCCTTTCTCGCAGCCGTCGATACCGGCAGCTTCACCCGAGCGGCGGAGGTGCTGAACTATTCGACCTCCGGCGTCAGCCAGCTCATTCAATCTTTGGAGCAGGATCTGGGCTTGCCTCTGCTCACGCGCTCCCGCCGCGGCGTCAGCCCGACGCCGGCAGGAGAGACCCTGCTGCCCGCGATCCGCGCGGTGGTGCAGCAGGAGGAGCGCGTTTTGCAGACCGCCTCGGACTTAAACGGCCTCATGACCGGCGAGGTGCGCATCGCCACCTATTCGAGCATTTCCTCCCATTGGCTGCCGCGGGTCATCAAGGCCTTTCGCCGGGACTATCCCAATGTGCAGATCCACCTGATGGAGGGCATCCGCAAGGAGGTGCTGCAGTGGCTCTCGGAGTCCCGGGCGGACGTCGCCTTTCTCAGCGAGGTAAAGGGCACGCCCTACGACTGGATCCCGCTGGCAGAGGACCCGATGATCGCCATTCTGCCGCCGACGCACCCGATGGCAAACGGCAAGAGCTATTCGCTCTCCAGGGTGGAGGAGGAAGCCTTCATCATGCCAGCCATGGGCAAGGATGACGATCTGGCGGAGCTGTTCTCCCGCGAGGGCATCGAGCCGCAGATTGCCTATTCCACCATGGAGTCCTTCGCCGCCATTGCGATGATCGAAAACGGCCTCGGCATGACGATCACGAACAACCTCATCACCGAAAACTGGCAGGCAAATGTCGTAAAGCTCCCGCTGGACCCGCCGCGCAGCATCACCATGGGCATCCTCCTGCCTGACAAAAGCACGCTCTCACCGGCAGCAAAAAAATTCGTACAGTACGCAAGACGATTGGCAGAGGATCTGTGATGGGGAAAAGCCGTTTCGGTTACCGCCCCTTCTTAACAGACAAAAAACTGCCTCACCGTTCATTTTCTTCTGCTGCGCAATACTTACCTTTTTTACGAAATCTCTGCATAATGATAGTAGAGGGATGTTTCACAGCCGCTTTTTTGCGTACACATCACGAAGCCCGAAGTCCGATCCAACTCCGGATCGACCTTCGGGCTTTCTTTGTTCCGACAAAGCCTGCTTCTCTCAAGCTTTTTGACTGTTTTTGAATTACACAGTATCCTCCAAAATCATGGAAATGAGCTTTTGGATATGAATCTCCATGACGTCCACGCAGGGAACCGACAGCAGGTCGCCGTTCAGGATCATGGGCAGCTCCGTGCAGCCGAGGACAATGGCCTCCGCGCCTTCCTCGCGCGCCAGACGCTCCACAATTTCACAAAAGCGCTTCTGCGTCTCCGGGCGCACCGTTCCCAACTCCAGCTCGGTCTCGATCTTTTCTCCGATGTACTGCATCTCCGGCTCTGTGGGTGTGATGACCTCGATTCCATTTGCGCGAAACGGCTCTGGAAAGAAATCGCCGCGCATGGTGGGGTAGGTTCCGAGCAGCGCGATCTTGCGATAGCCCTGTTGCAGGGCGTAGGCGCAGGCGGTCTCCACTATGCTCACCACGGGGATGGGCGACCGGGCCGCCACCTCTTCAAAGACCACATGCGGCGTGATCCCGGTAAGGCAGGCAAAGTCCGCGCCGGCGTCGGCAAGACACTGAAAGCCCTTCAGCAGATAGTCCGCGAGTCCGGCGAAATCCTGCTTTTCACAAAAGCGCAGCACCTCAAACACGCTCAGGCTCTCGATGCAGAGTTTCGGGAAACGCCCGGTTTTCTCCTGCACGCCGTAAGCGATTTGGCGGTAATATGTCACGGTGGATTCCGGCCCCGTGCCGCCGATCAAACCCAGCTTTCTCATGCGTCCACAAACAGCTCATCGATGGAGTAGAGGGCTGCTTTACCGGCCATGAAGATCTTGTCTCCCTCCTGCCGGCAGTAGAGCGTGCCGCCTCGCTTCGATGCCTGATACGCCACCAGCTCGTTTTTCCCCAGCACGTCCTTCCAGTAGGGGATGATGTGGCAGTGACCCGAGCCGCAGACCGGGTCCTCCGCCACGCTGAGCTTCGGCGCGAAGCTGCGCGAGACGCAGTCTTCGTCCCTGCCGCGGGCCGTGACGTGCACCAGCAGGCCGTCGATCTGCTTGATCTTCTCGAGATCCGGCACGAGGTCACGCACGGTCTGCTCATCGTCCAGCACGCACAGCAGGTCGCGGGCGAGATAGGCCTCCCGCACCTTGACACCCAGCGCGTCCTCCATGGCGGCGGTGACGTCAACGGGCTTCAGATCATAGGCCGGGAACTCCATCTCGAAGCGGTCGCCGTCGCGGGTGACGATCAGATCGCCGGAGAGCGTGGTAAACACGACCTTGTCCGCGTCCTTTTCGTAGTTGTTGAAGAGCACAAAGGCGGTGCCAAGCGTGGCGTGACCGCAGAGGTCGATTTCGCCGCCGGGGGTGAACCACCGCAGGTGATACTTTTCGCCCTCCTTGACCGTGAAGGCGGTCTCGGAGAAGTTGTTCTCCCTCGTGATGCTCATCATGAGTTCCTCGCCGGGCCAGCGATCGAGCACGATCACGGCGGCCTGATTGCCGTGGAACACGGAATCGGTAAACGCGTCAACAACATACTGTTTCATGATAAAATCTCCTTTCTGATTCAGCCGATGTAGGCGACAACTTCGATCTCACACTTGAGACCCAGGGGCAGATCCTTTGCCGCAACGCAGGTGCGCGCGGGCTTTTCGGTGAAATACTTGGCATAGACGGCGTTGAATGCGGCAAAATCCGCGATGTCCGCGAGATACACGTTTGCCTTGATGACGTCGGTGTAGGTCGCGCCGCCCTCGGCGAGGATGGCGCCGAGATTCTTGCAGGCCTGCTCCGCCTGCCCTTCCACAGTCTCGGAGACGATGCGACCGTCGGCGGGATCGAGACCGCCCTGTCCGGCGGTGAAGATGAAATCACCGGCGACGTAGCCCCGCGAGAATCTCCCGCAGCTGGGGATAGTCCTGCACCAGATCGTAAACTGGACGATTGAAATCAATAACATTAGCCATGTCTAACCCTCCTTTTGACCTGAGTATAGACCGAAACGAGATCGTGGTCTGTTGTTGAAACAACAAATTGCAGACTTTTTTAATTTGTATGGAACGTGGAGGACAGGACGAACTCGTTTTTGTGATAGGTCAGCAATCCGTCCCGCTGCATTTTGCTCAGCTCGTTGGACATGGCACTGCGATCCACGCCCAGATAGTCCGCCAGCTGCTGGCGGGAAAACGGGATCGCAAAGCGGCTGCCTCTGCGCTGCGCCTGCTCGGAGAAATAGGACATGAGCCGGTCTCGGATGGACTTCGGCGCGGTGTGCATCATGCGCGTGGAGAGATTCAGATTTTTCCCCGCTGAGATGCGGATCAGGTTGTGGATGATCCGGTTGTGGAAGGCGCAGCCGTTGGAGCAGACGGTCAGCAGCTTGTCGAGATTCAAAAACAGCACCGCGCAGTCCTCCGCCGCCACCACGTCGGACAGCAGCTCCTTGCCGGGGATGGCGGCGTAGGTCTCCGCGAAGAGTTGCCCTGCCTCGATGTGTCCGAAGATCTGGCTGCCGCCCCAGTAGAAGTTGACCACGATGTTCACACTGCCGGATTCCACCAGCCCGATCTCCGTCACCACGTCTCCGGCGCGGTAGATCGTCTCGCCCTTTTGAAAGGTCTTCTCCCGGGCGCGGAAGCACTCCAGCAGCGCGTGCAGCTCGTCCTCGTGCAACCCGCGAAAGAGATTTGTGTTGACCAAAAAATGTTCGTTCATCAAAATTCCTCCGAAAATGTTGTCAGAACAACATACAGGATGCTCTCATTATAGTAGGATCTGTGTAAACACGCAAGACAAAACACACTACATTCTGAAAAACAGGAGGAGCATTCCATGGAAAACAAGATGTTCTGCTATCAGTGTCAGGAGACCGCCGGCTGCACCGGCTGCACGCAGGTGGGCGTTTGCGGCAAGAAGCCCGAGGTCGCCGCCATGCAGGATCTGCTCGTGAGCGTCACGAAGGGCCTCTCCGCCGTGACGACGAAGCTGCGCGCCGAGGGAAAGCCCGTGAGCCAGCATGTGAATCACCTCGTCACGCTGAACCTCTTTGCCACCATCACCAACGCGAACTTCGACTATGACGCTCTGGTCGCCCGCGTGCGCGAGACGCTGGCGGAAAAGGCGCTGCT
Organism: Oscillospiraceae bacterium; assembly: GCA_017411225.1. GTDB lineage: Bacteria > Bacillota > Clostridia > Oscillospirales > Oscillospiraceae > CAG-103. The sequence goes on along the minus strand of JAFRDQ010000142.1, from coordinate 3,716 downwards.
GCTCGCACAGCTCGAGGACGCCGCCGGGCTCCCCGAGGCAGCCCTCTGGACGAGTGACGACGAGGCGGAGTTCATCGCCCGCGCCGCCGAGGTCGGCGTCCTCTCCACCGAAAATGAGGACGTGCGTTCCCTGCGCGAGCTGATCACCTATGGCCTGAAGGGTCTCGCCGCCTATTCCAAGCACGCCAACGCCCTCATGCAGGACGACGAGGCCGTGGATGCCTTTTTGCAGGAAGCCCTTGCCAAGACGCTGGACGACAGCCTCACGGCGGACGACCTCGTCGCGCTCACGCTGGAGACCGGCAAGTTCGGCGTGCAGGGCATGGCGCTGCTGGATAAGGCCAACACCGAGGCCTACGGCAACCCTGAGGTCACTTCCGTGAACATCGGCGTCGGCAAAAACCCCGGCATCCTGATCTCCGGCCACGATCTGCGGGATCTCGAAATGCTGCTGGAGCAGACGCAGGGCACGGGCGTGGACGTCTACACCCACTCGGAGATGCTGCCCGCGCACTACTATCCCGCGTTCAAGAAGTATCCGAACTTCATCGGCAACTACGGCAACGCCTGGTGGAAGCAGAAGGAGGAGTTCGAGGCCTTCAACGGCCCGATCCTCATGACCACGAACTGCATCGTGCCGCCCAAGGCCAGCTACGCAGACCGCATCTACACCACCGGCGCCGTGGGCTATCCCGGCTGCAAGCACATCGACGGCGTCTACGGCGAGCGGAAGGATTTCTCCGAGATCATCGAGCACGCCAAGCGCTGCGCACCGCCCACCGAGCTGGAGCAGGGCGAGATCGTCGGCGGCTTTGCCCATGAGCAGGTGTTCGCCCTGGCGGACAAGGTCGTGGACGCGGTGAAGTCCGGCGCGATCAAAAAGTTCGTCGTCATGGCGGGCTGTGACGGCCGCCACAAGACCCGCGAATACTACGCGGACTTTGCCAAAGCCCTGCCGGAAGACACCGTTATCCTCACCGCCGGCTGCGCGAAGTATAAGTACAACAAGCTTGGCCTCGGTGACATCGGCGGTATTCCGCGCGTGCTGGACGCAGGACAGTGCAACGACAGCTACTCTCTCGCGCTGATTGCCCTGAAGCTGCAGGAGGTCTTCGGGCTCGCGGACGTAAACGATCTGCCCATCGTCTATAACATCTCCTGGTATGAGCAGAAGGCCGTTATTGTACTGCTGGCACTGCTGTACCTCGGCGTGAAGAACATCCACCTCGGCCCCACGCTCCCGGCGTTCCTGAGCCCCAACGTGGCAAAAATCTTGATTGACACGTTTGGCATTGCAGGTATCACCACGGTAGAGGATGACATGAAGCTGTTCTTCGGCGAATAAGAATACGTTCCTCTAAGTGAGCAGAAAAACTTCTTAACAAACATAATTCTGCCTCACTGTTCGTTTTCCGCTGCTTTGCAAGTAATTCGTTTCTCATTATACGAAGAAGACTGACTAAGAGTCAGCAGCAAATCATTCGGTATCGGGTAATGAACACGGTTTCCGTCACTGAGCATTGGTTGATTGAAGAAAAGTTATGAAATAATCATATTGAACTTTTCTATATTACTCATTTAACAGACTATTTTCTGCCTCACTGTTCATTTTTGGCTGCTTTGCAATACTTACCTTTTTTGCGAAATCTCCGCATAATAATAGTAGAGGGACATGTCCCGACCGCGTTTTCCATCGAGAAGCCCGAAGATTGATCCAATTCGGATCGACCTTTGGGCTTTATTGCATTTAAGGATCATCCTGCAAAAACGCCAAAATCCAATATATTGATAACTGCCCCCACTTTTTCATTTGAAGTGGAGGCATTTTTGTTATCCGAATCCAAAGAAAGGGGGGTGATACCCATGCCGCTGAAAATTCCAATCCATCTGCGCAGCCAGATCCGGGAGCTGATCCCGCTCTGCTGCAACCACATCGACGGGCACTGTCTGCTGCTGGGCGGACCGTGCGTACAGGCAATCTCGGAGTCCCGGATCGTATGCAAGTACTTCCGGGACTTCGTCATTCCGGTCGAACCGGAGCTGTGCAAAGAAATTACCCAGTGAATCTATTTATTGTTAAAGGAGAAAAACATGAAAACATTCGGAACCACCAAAATCATCGGGGTCGATCATGGTTACGGCAACATGAAAACCGCAAACCATTGCTTCCCCACCGGAATCGACGCCTATGACAGCGAGCCTCTGTTCACGCGGGACATGCTGGTCTATGACGGACGATATTACCTCATCGGCGAAGGTCACAAGGAGTTTGTGGGAGAGAAATCGCAGGACGACGATTTCTATCTCCTGACGCTGACGGCCATCGCCATGGAGCTGCACGATGAGGGATTGACCGAGGCGGACGTCTTCCTCGCCGCCGGTCTGCCGCTCACCTGGACAGCAGGCCAAAAGGAAGCCTTCGGGGCATACCTCTCCCGAAACGAAGAAGTCTGCTTCACATGGAAGAAGGTAGAGTACCACATCCACCTCAAGGGCGTTCGGATCTATCCGCAGGGCTTTGCCGCCATTGCGGAGAGCGCCGCTGCCATGGAGGGCGTCAATCTGGTTGCCGACATCGGCAACGGCACGATGAATGTGCTGTATGTCTGCGACGGGAAACCGCTCTCCGGCAGGATGTTCACCGAGAAGTTCGGCACCCATCAATGTACGCTTGCGGTACGAGAGGCATTCCTCCGCCAGACACAGCGGGAGATCGACGATTACACGATCAACAGAGTGCTGCGTACCGGAAAGGCGAACATCGCGCCGAGCGATCTGAAGATCATCCGCAGCGTCGCCTCAGCCTATGTGCAGGACATTTTCCGCAGGCTGCGGGAGCACGGCTACGACGAGAACACCATGACGCTCTACATCACGGGCGGAGGCGGATGCCTGGTCAGGAACTTCTATCGCTTCAACGCCAACCGCGTGATCTTCGTGGACGACATCTGCGCTGCTGCCAAGGGCTACGAGTACATGGCCGAGCTGCAGATGCAGGAAGGGATCATCCCATGAGCGAGTACCGCATCAACGTGCGCTTTCGGCTGGAGGATGACGCTCAGCGCAGAGCGGCGGAGTTTCTGGAGCACCTGGATCGGGAGCAATACGGTTCCCGAAACGCCTTCGCCGTGAATGCGATCTGCGCCTTTGTGGAGCAGCTCCAAAACGGAAATCCCAACGCAAAGCTGCTGGGCGACATTCGGCAGATCTTCCGCGAGGAGGTCTCGACGCTCCAGCTGTCCGCCCCGGAGCCGGCAGCGCCGAAGACGCTGGATGTGGAGCTGACGGAAGCACAGAAGAAAACCAACGCGCGCAATGTGCTGGCAGCATTGGAGGTGTTCTGATGGTGCCAAAACTTCGGCTTTCCGTGCCAAACGGAGAAAACAATCGGGAAAACGGCACGTTTTCGTGCCGCGACAGACTCCGGGCTGAATATGCCGAAATTGACGGAGTGCAATGTGAGAATAGCCCTGCCGGGGCTGCGTCTCACAGTGTAGCAAGCAGGGAACATGTATGGCAAGTTCCCGCCTGCCGCCGAGGGGGTCGGCGGCACTTCAAGGGACTCCGCCCCCTGACCCCCGGAAAGGAGGATGTATGGAATCCAGAACCACCAGTATCTACACCCGCGTGACGCCGCAGGAAAAGCAGAAGATCGCCCGCACCGCAAAACGGTGCGGGCTTTCTCTTTCGGAGTACATCCGTCAGCGCTGTCTCGG
>JAFRDQ010000141.1 GCA_017411225.1 Oscillospiraceae bacterium | reverse complement strand
CTGCCCGGCAGCGGTGACGCTGGCTCCGGCCTGCCCGGCAGCGGTGACGCTGGCTCCGGCCTGCCCGGCTCCGGCACCTCCGGTTCCGGTCTGCCCGGCTCCGGTGACTCCGGCTCCGGCATCCCCGGCAGCGGCACCAATGGCTCCGGCACCAACGGTTCCGGTATCCCCGGTTCCGGCGGCGAAGGCTCCAACACCCCGGGCTCCGATCCCAGCGGCGGCACCACGCCCAGCAACGGCGGTTCCGGCTCCGGCGCCCGCACCGGCGACACCCGCATGATCGTTGCGATCGCGCTGGTGCTCCTCGCGAGTGCGATGGTCTTTGTCGTTACTTATCTCAAGTATCGCAAGAGCCAGAACAACGGCTGAGATCTCTGATCTCACCGTAACATAACCAATTCAGAGCGCGCCGTGCACGCCACGGCGCGCTCATTCCCTAACAAGAGGAGAACTCCCTCATGCGGAAGAAGCTTTTACTGGCGATCCTGATCCTCAGCGGCCTCGCGATCCTCGTGAGCGCCGGCATTCTGACCCATTACTGGCTGCAGGACCGCAGCGACGAGCGCGTGCGCGAGGCGGTCTCTGAGCTGCGCCCGGACGAGAACACCGAGCCCGATGAGGCGTTTGCGGATCTGCTCGCCCAGAACCCGGACACGATCGGCTGGCTGCGCATCGAAGGCACGTCGGTCGACGGCGTCGTCATGTATGCGCCCTATGAAGAAGACAAATACCTTCATTTGGATTTCTACGGGAACAACTCCGCGCGCGGAACGTATTATTTAGAGGAGCAGTGCGATGTGCGCACCTCGGATAATCTGATCATCTACGGCCATCATATGAAGGACGGCACGATGTTCGGCGCGCTCGAACCGTATCAGGACGCGGAGTTTGCCTTTGCGCATCCGTATATCCGCTTCCACACGCTCTACGCCGACCATACCTATGAGATCGTCGCCGCGATCAACACGCGCATTCTCGAGGATTATGAGACCGGGTTTAAGTACTATCAGTACACCGGCAGCGGCGATACCGAGCGCTTTGCGCAGTATCAGACCTTTATCGAGGAAAATCGACTCTACGACACCGGCGTCACGCTCCAGCCCGGCGACCGGCTCATCACCCTCTCCACCTGCGCCTACCATACGACGAACGGAAGGTTCATTCTGGTAGGACGGCAGATCAGCTGAAGCAGTTAGGAATGAGGAATGAGGAATTAGGAATTGTGGTGTCGGCGCACGCCGACGGATTTGATTCCCAGCGCGAAGCGCACCTTCACTCCTAACTCCTAAGTCCTAATTCCTAATTCCTACTTTCATCCCATCCCCCCAACACGGAGGTACCCTTATGTCCGTTCCCACTCCTCATATTTCCGCGAAGCCTGGCGAGATTGCGAAGACCGTGCTCATGCCGGGCGATCCGCTGCGCAGCAAATTCATTGCCGAGACCTTTCTGACCGATCCCGTGCTGGTGAACAACGTTCGCGGCGTTCAGGGCTACACCGGAACGTGGAAGGGCGTGCCGGTGACGGTCATGGCCTCCGGCATGGGCATCCCGTCCATCGGCATCTACAGCTGGGAGCTTTTCAACTTCTATGATGTCGACAACATCATCCGCGTCGGCAGCGCCGGCGGTCTGCGCGACGATCTGCAGCTCATGGACGTCGTCGCCGGAGCGGGCGCCTGCACCGACTCCAACTATGCGCATCAGTTCGGCCTCAACGGCACGTTCGCGCCCATTGCGGACTTCGATCTGCTCTCCGCCGCCGTCGAAGCGGCAAAGGAGCAGGGCGTCAAGCTCCACGTCGGCAACGTGCTCTCCGCCGATAATTTTTACAGCGACGGCAGCGACAGCCCGGATATCTGGAAGAAGATGGGCGTCCTCGCCACGGAGATGGAGGCCGCAGGTCTCTATATGAACGCCGCCCGCGCCGGAAAGCGCGCGCTCGGCCTATTCACGATCTCCGACCATCTCTATCGCCCCGAGCAGCTTTCCAGCGAGGAGCGGCAGAATTCCTTCCGGCAGATGATCACCATTGCACTCGATACCGCAGTGAAAATGGCGAATCGCTGAAGGTTACAAAACGGAAACAAAACGGTTGACAAATTGTAATTGTTGCCGTATTATGAACCTTGCGAGGTGATTTTATCATGACTACCATTCACAGAAATCCCGCCGTCCGTCTGCTGGCACTGCTGCTGGCCGTCGTGATGCTCGGGGGACTGTTCGTCATCGGCGCGCAGGCCGCGAACGCGACGAACGTCAAGCAATACAAGCACTATGTCTGCATCGGCGACAGCATCGCCGCCGGCTACGGCTCCTATGCCCGCGATGTGCGCGGCTTTGAGATCGTGCCGGAAGCGTATCACAGCCACGTCGCCAACGCCACCGGCGCGTCTGTCGCGTCCCTGGCGCACACCGGCATGCGCACCGTCGAGGTCCGCTGGCTGCTGGACGACGCCTATTCCGCCAGCCAGGAGGCCAAGAACCTCCGCGCCATGTACTTCAACGGCCTTCATGACATCCTCTACTGGATGGACATGAAGAAGAACGACCCCAACAACCCGGACATCGCCCGTTACGCCGATAAGGACAGCGAGTATTACATCCGTCCCAACACGCGCGCAACGCTCGAGCCTTACTGCTACAAGGGCGCCTTTGGCTTCAAGGAGTATTTCCGCCAGAACATCGCCAATGCCGATCTCTGCACCGTGGCGCTGGGCCTCAACGACGTCTTCCTCTATGCGATGAAGACGACGGCCGCCAAGCTGGACGACCCCAATATGAACCTTGCCTACGAGCTCCTTGATTTTGTCAACAACATGCGCGTCGGCAGCGACGCCTTCCGTGAAAACTGGGCGCCGATGATCAACGCGATCAAGAGCTACAACAAGAACATCGAGATCGTCGTCGTCGGCATGTACAACCCCTTCGGCAAGGTGAAGGCGCTCAGCTCCTCCGAGCTCGTGCCGATCGGCAAAGCCGCGGATGTGATCGTCAACAGCCTCAACAGCTATATGAAGCAGCAGGCCTCCGTGCTCGGCTATAAGTACGCCGATGTGACGCAGACCCCGATCGACGACACCGTCCCCTTCGCCGATCCCACCTTCTTCGATGAGATCGTCAAGGACTGCCATCCGACGCTGGAGGGCCATCAGTATATCGCCAACCAGATCATCGCCCAGCTGCCCACGCGCGATCAGACGGATCCCGTTCCCGTGGATCCCACCGGTCTGCCGTTCTATGATGTGCCGAAATACGAGTGGTTCTTTAACGACGTGGCCTACTGCTATAAAAACGGCCTCATGACCGGCATGTCCGCCACGCGCTTTGCGCCGAACGAGACCACCACGCGCGCGCAGTTTGCAACGGTGCTCTACCGCATGGCGGGCTCGCCCGCGGTCACGGCGTCCAGCCCCTTCGGCGACTGCAGAGGTCACTGGGCCGAGAAGGCCATCACCTGGGCGTATCAGAAGGGCGTCGTCAACGGCGTGGGCAACAACAGCTTCGCCCCGGACGAGCGCATCACGCGCGAGCAGATGGTTACCATGCTATTCCGCTATTCCGGCGCCAGCGCGCCCTCCGGCTCGCTGAGCTTCACCGACGCCTACCGCATCAGCGGCTACGCCAGACCCGCCGTGATCTGGGCCGTGCAGAACAACATCGTCAGCGGCATGCCCGACGGCTCCTTCAACCCGCAGGGCTACGCCACCAGAGCACAGCTGGCAAAGGTTCTGCATATGTACCTGACCAAGTAATTTCTTTGATAAAAACACCCGGAATCCTCGGATTCCGGGTGTTTTTATCCTTTTTCCAGCTTCTCTCTCACCATGTCCCAGAGCTCCAGAATCCGAAACCGGATCTCGTATTCTCCGTCCTCGCGGGTAATCAGCGCGCGGTCCTGTTTTGACAGCGTCTCGACGGCGTCGGGGGAGAGGGCCTCCTGCGTGCACAGCGGCGGGAAGACGACGCACCACCAGTTTTTCCCCTCGCCCGCGCCGAGCGTGATGCGCAGGGAGTCATAGTCCCCGGCGGGCAGGGCAAAGGCGCCGTAGTCTCGCGTCGGGTAGTGCTCCGTGCCGAAGTCCACGCGGACGGACTGCTTCGTCGCCGTCTTCGCTGCGCGGAAAATCAGGGTTTCCGCGCGCATGATGATTTTTCGCGCCTCGCCCGCGCTCTCCGCGCCGTTCAGCTTCGGCGTGAGGCAGCGGAGCACCGCGTCGCGCACGGCGAGCTTCTCGGCCTGATCCGCCGCGCTGTCGGACGCCGCGATCACGTGCAGCCGCACGAGCCGACCGGCCAATCGCGCCTGCGTCCCCTGCGCCCAGAGCCCCGTCAGCAGCGCAAAGCACAGCGAGAGCATCAGCGCCAGCTCCCAGGCATGTAAGTTCCGGTGATATTGCACTTCCATCATCCTTTCTGAAGAGAGGATAGCCGAAAACACCGTTATTCATACCCGCTCTGTGTGATTTCCTCACTGAAAACGGATGTGCTCTTTGGTATAGTATCACCATAATAACTGTATTTGGAGGAATCCGTTATGGCAGAAGAAAAGAAAGTCACCATCAAGTTCCAGCGCTTGGGCGACAAGCCGCTGAAGGAATATGTCGAGTCCGTCGCCGATCCCGAGGGCAAGCCCGAAAACGGCAGCGCCGCCGCGCTCGTCGCTGCGCTCGCCGCGTCTCTCGGCGCGCTGGCCGCCTCCTCCGCCGAGGAGGGCAAGATCGACCCCATCGTTCTGCAGGAGCTGCCGGAGATGAGCAAATACATGCTCAAGCAGGTCGAGGAGATGGTCAAGTCCCGCGCCCCGCTCATGAAGCGTCTGTCCGAGGAGACCTCGCCCGAGGAGCTCGAGAGCGCCGCGCGCGTCGCCTGCGGCATCCCGAACGAGATCGTCTATATGATGTGCCACCTCGCCGAGCTTCTGGAGCCCGTGGCCGAGAACTGCTCCGACGCGATGGTCTATAACGTCCTCGGCGCGGTGCATCTGGCGCAGGCCGTCATCGCCGCAATGCGCGGCGAGATCAAGGCCGTGAGCAAGCACATGATGGAGTTCACCTTCCGCTACACCGTCAACCGCGAGGCAGAGCTCAACGTGCAGGAGCACCAGGAGCTGTTCGACCGACTGATCGAGAAGCTCAACGCCAGACTCTAAACAGAAAACGTAGGGGAGGGGCTTGCCCCTCCCGTAAGCCTTCCCCTCAAGGGGAAGGCTTTCAAAATCTTTCCTGCGCAGGAACAAAAAAAGAGAGCCGCTCGGCGGCTCTCTTTTTTGCTTTATTTGCGAATTTTTCCCTTCTCCTCAATCAGCGGCAGATACTCGATATACGGCGTGTCGTTTGCGCACTGGAAGGGGGCGGCGGCGGCGAACTTTGCCACGGCCTGCGCGCTCTTTTCCGGCTGGCGGAGCGTGCCCGCGCCGTTGACGCAGCCGCCGGGGCAGGCCATGCCCTCGAGCAGGTAGCCGTCGTATTTTCCGGCCTTCGCCATCATCAGCAGCTTCCGGCACTCGGCGAGACCCGCGGCAGAGGCGATCTTCACCTCGCGGTCGGGGTCGATCTGGTGGATCGCGTTCACGACGGCCTTGGCCACGCCGCCGGCCACGGCGAAGTTGCGCGCGTCGGCGCCGACCTCATTGAGCGGAAGCTCCTCGCCGGAGAACACGTCCTCGATGCCCTTGGCCTCCATCATGCCGAGCACTTCCTCGAACGTGAGCACGAAGTCCACGTCGCTGCGCACGGATTTCCGGCGCGCCTCGAGCTTTTTCGCGTCGCACGGGCCGACGAACACGACCTTGCAGCCGGGGTACTTCTGCTTGATCATGCGCGCGGTCAGCACCATCGGCGTGAAGGCGACGGAGATGTTCTCCGCAAACTGTGGGAAGAGCTTTTTCACCATGTCGCTCCAGCTCGGGCAGCAGGACGTGACCATGAATTTGTGCTTTTCCGGCACCTCCTCGAGAAAGTCGGCCGCCTCCTCGATCACGCACAGGTCCGCGCCGATGGCGACCTCGTGCACCTTCGCAAAGCCCAGCTTCTGAAACGCGCTCTGCATCTTCTCCGGCACGCCCTTCGGCCCGAACTGGCCGACGAAGGCCGGCGCGAGCGCCACGTGCACCTGCTCTCCGTTCTTGATGGCCTGAATCGTCTGGAAGATCTGGCTCTTGTCCGAGATCGCGCCGAACGGGCAGGCGACCATGCACTGGCCGCAGGAGGTGCATTTTTCATAGTCGATCTCCGCGCGGCCCATCTCGTCGGACTTCAGGCAGTCCATGCCGCAGGCCTTGCGGCAGGGGCGCTCCTGACGGACGATCGCGTGGAAGGGGCAGGCCTGCATGCATCTGCCGCAGCGGATGCACTTGTCCGTGTCCACGTGCGCGCGGCCGTTCTCGCGGTAGATCGCGCCCTTGGGGCAGACCTCCATGCACGGGTGCTCCAGGCAGCCCTGGCAGCCGTCCGTGATGCGCACCACGTTGTCCGGACACTTGTTGCAGGCGAATTTGATCACGTTGATGAGCGGCTTTTCATAGTAGCTCTCGGGGGAGAGCGCCGCCTCAATCCCGTCGGACACCTTGGCGTAGTCCGCGAGCCGCTGCACGGGCAGACCCATCGCAAGGCGGAGCCGCTCGCCGATCACGGCGCGCTCGAGGAAGATACTGTCGCGATAGGAGCTGATCTCTCCGGGGATGAGCTCAAACGGAAGCCGCTCCAGCTTGTCGGCATAGTCGCCGCCCTCGTAGGCGAGGCGCGCGATCGCAGCGAACACCTGTTGGCGGATGCGGGTTTTTCCGGTCTCGAGACCTTTCATATCGTTTCTCCTTTTTCTTGTAAATGACATTCACCTCAATATAACATTTTGCCACGGTTCTGACAATCAATTTTGAATGAAAGAATGAAAAGTCATGCTTTCAAGGAGGAAATACCGACACATTGTCAAATTTTTTACGAGTTTTGTGACGAACGCACAGACAAATCCCGAGGTTATTGCTATGATATGATCAAGAAAAAAACATGGAGGGAATCTCATGGAAGAGACCAAGAACAAAGCCAAAATTCTTGCCGTCGCAGGCAAGGGCGGCGTGGGCAAGACCAGCCTGTGCAGCGCCATTGTCCGTCATCTGGTGGCAGCGCACCCCGGCAAGCGCATCCTCGCCATCGACGCCGACCCCGCGATCGGTCTTTCGACCGCGCTGGGCATCCAGGTCGACCACACGCTCGACGATATCCGCAACGCCGTCATCGAGACGAGCGAGCGCGGCGAGTACCGTCAGGCCATCGAGATCCTCAACGAGGCGCGCTTCCGCATTTTCGACACGATGGTCGAGTGCGAAGGCTTCTCCTTCCTCGCCATCGGCCGTCCCGAGGCTGCCGGCTGCTACTGCTCCGTCAACTCCTATCTGAAGGAAGTCATCAGCATGCTCGCCGGCGACTTTGACTACGTCGTCATCGACTGCGAGGCCGGCATCGAGCAGATCTCCCGCCGCGTGCTCGACGAGGTCACCCATCTGCTCCTCATCACCGACCAGAGCGCCAAGGGCGTCAACGTCTGCCGCGAGATCAAGGAAGTCGCGGACGAGCTGATCAAGTATGAGCGCATCGGCATCATCTGCAACCGCGTCGTCGATCCCAGCATGAACGATCTCATCAAGCTCGAGGGCGTCGAGAATCTCGCCTTCATCCCCACCGATCCGGCGCATGCCGCCAACGACATCCAGGGCAAGAGCGTGTTTGAGCTGCCCGAGGATTCCAACATCATGGTCGGCGTCAAAGAGGCGCTCACCGCCATCGATATGATTTAAGGAGGATCATCATGGATCTGTTTAACGTATTTATCAACGAAACCAACGAGCAGCTCGGCGCTCCGAAGCAGAAGTGGGCCTACAATGCGCGCGACGCGTGGAAGGACCTCGGCACGAGCGAGCTCGTCCTCATGAAGGACGCCGCCTTCGAGCTCGGCGGCAGCGGCAAGGCCGCCGTCAACTACACCTGCGTCACCGACGACAAATCCCTCGTCTCCGGCGACGAGATCCTCCTCTACGGCCCCGACCTCAAGGACCTCAAGGCCGACTCCACCTTCGCCCGCATCGCCTTCCTCGGCGTCAAGGAGATCTCCAAGGACGAGCAGGAGGCCTTCAACACCATCCAGAACATGGAGTTCGTGAAGTATCACGTCTTCCCCGAGGGCTACATGATGCGCGTCTCTCCCGAGAGCAACCGCGAGCAGGTTCGCGTCAGCAAGAAGGCCATCAAGAAGGGCATCAGCTTCAAGAGCGTCGGCGCGGACTACATCAAGCAGTACCACTCCAACCCCAACATCACCGCCGTCAAGCTGATCTTCATCACCGATCCCTCTGTCGATTACAAGGCGCTCACTGAGCGTGCCAAGAAGGTCAATGAGGTCACCAAGACCATGAATAAGATCCTCGAGGGTCTGCCCGAGAACCTCGACTGCGCGTCCTGCAGCTTCAAGCCCGTCTGCGACGAGGTGGAAGGCCTGAAAGAGCTCCACTTCGGCAAGGAAGGCATGAAGAAGATGGGGAAGAAATAATCCCGCCTGAAACAAAAACCAACCCGGAAGCGTCTTAATGGATGCTTCCGGGATTTGCTTAATTAGGAATGAGGAATTAGGAGTGAGGAATGGAAGGTGTTTGCTGCGCAAACATATTACGATCTGTTTTGCACGGATGCATTTCTCCTAAATTCCTAATTCCTAATTCCTCCTTTGCTTTTTCTGAAATATGTGATAATCTTTCCCCAGAGGTGATCTCAATGGCTGAAAAGAACGATCGCAAAAAGCGGGCGACGGCGGCGGCTGTGGCGGCGATGACTGCCGGCAGCGTGGTCGTCGGCGGGCTGTTTACCGATCCGGACGATCTCCTGCAAAACGACGCCCCCGCGCCGATCACCGCCACGCTGGACAACAGCGGCGACGGCGGAAACGGCGATGACGATTCCGGCGCCGCCGCCGATCAGGAGGAACAGGCCGAGGCGGAGTCCGGCCTGCGGGACAAGCTCCGCGCGCGCATTCTCGCCCTGCCGCTCTGGGTGCGGCTCGTGTTCATTCTGCCGTTCTGGGCCGTGGGCTATGCCGTCACCGGCGTCGCTGCCGCGCTCTGGGCGAGCGTCCTCTCGCCGCTGATGGGCAGCGTCCTCGGCTGGGTCGTCATGATCGCGGCCATGGTCGGCGCATTCGGTCTCGCCGCCAAGGCAATCTTCCCGAACATGCCGTGGAAAAAGATCTTCAATCGACGCAGCGTCCTCGCCATCATCATCCTCGGTGCGCTCCTCGGCGCGGCGGATCTCGTCCTGCCCACGTTCTGGACAGGCTATCTCCAGATCCGCTCCATCGTCCGCCTCGTCGGCACGCTCGGCATCGTCGGCGGCGTCACAACCGCCTTCGCCGTCCGGCGGCACAGAAAGCACATGGCGGAGCTCGCAGCAGCCGACCCCGACCCGGAGGAGGCCGAGGAGATTCTGCGCCCCCTCACGCACGAGGACATCCTCGCCATGGCCGACAGCGTCAGCCGGCGAAAGTGATCATCAGACTGTCGAAAAACAAGTTTTTCAACAGTCTGAAAGGGACACTCGCGCTTATCGCCCTTTGGTTGGTCGGCGCGAGGGGCGAGCGTCGCGCTCGCCCGAGGGAGTTTTTCCGCCGCGCATGTCGCCGGAAAAACAATCTGACTTTATTCGCGCCTTCCGAGGCGCGAACTCTGTGAGACTTTTTTCTCTCGCTGAAAAACAGGAGCATTTCTGCTCCTGTTTTTTTATGCCTGTCTTCGATAGAGGAAGGTGACGATCTGCCCGCGGCTGCAGGTTTGATCCGGGGAGAAGGTCGTCGGGCTGGTGCCGTTCGTCACGCCCTCGGCAATCGCCCAGATGACCGCCTGCGTATAGTATGTGTCGGCCTGCACGTCCTTGAACGAGAGCGGGCGCGGCTCGACGTTCGGCTTGCCCGCGCTGCGCCAGAGGAAGGTCACGACCTGCGCGCGGGTGCACGGACTCTCAGGGCTGAACTGGTGTTCGCTGGTGCCGTTGGTAATCTCCTGTTCCACCGCCCACTGCACGGCCTTCGCGTAATAAGCGTCGGTCGGCACATCTGAAAACGTATTTTCCGTGCCCTTCGGCTCCGGTTTTCCCGCCGCACGCCAGAGGAAGGTCACGATCTGCGCTCGTGTGCAGGGGCTCTCCGGCGCGAAATGATGTTCCGCTGTACCGTTGGTCACGCCGTTCTTCATCGCCCAGGCGATTCCCGGCGCAGAAAAAGTACCGGGGAGCACGTCCACGAAATGCTGTCTCGCGGCGGAGGCCAACGCGAATTCTTCCCAGCCGCCGCTGCTTTCTCTGAGTTTGCCAAGGCTGTACGGCATCAGTGTACCCACCTCGTCCGGCATATTATGCCCGATGAATCCTGACGCGAGCCGACGCAGCGCCACATTCTCGATCTGGCTTCCGCCGGAGGTGTCAAGCACAAGCTCCCGGCTCACCGCGCCGTTTTCAAGGGAATAGTAATAACCGTAATAATATGGACCGTGCCGTTCAACAAACAGACCGGGATAGTCTGAATACGGCGCATAGCCGACCTCCTCCACCGGGTATCCGACCTCGCAGGGGCCGAGCTTCTTTACCGCGCCGTCGGCATAGGTGAAGAAACAGGAGCGCAGATGTTCCGAGTCCCATGTGTAGGATTTGTTGCCGGTGCACAGCAGCAGCTCCGGCACATCATCGCGGTTCATGTCGTACAGCAGCACAAAACAGTAATCCTCCGTCGTCGGAATCAGATCCGGCTCACTTTTCCACCCGTCCTCCATCACGAACGCGCGGTATGCCTCGCTCCAGCCACTGTCATCATACGCGGCTGCACCGAAGGGAAACAGGGCCAGTACCATCAGCACCGCCAGAGCCAGTGTCAACATACGCTTTTTCATTTTCCTATCTCCTTTCCTTTCAAATAGATTGAAAATCTTCATTAAATAGAATTATAAAGCCTTATATTCTCCAAGTCAAGAAAAACGAATCTTTGTATTCTGCATTTCGACATTTCCGAAGAATTATACTATATACATCTTCGTAGGAGGTGTCGCAATGGACTATTTGGAATGGATTCCGGATCGAATTGCCGCCTTACGCACACAAAAGGGCGTTTCCGCAAGAGATATGAGTCTATCGCTTGGACAGAGCACAAGCTATATCAACAAAATTGAAAATCGGAGAGCCCTGCCTTCCATGACGGGCTTTTTGTATATCTGCGAATACTTCGGCATCACGCCAAGAGAGTTTTTTGATCCGGCAGAGTTCGCCCCGGAACAGGGCCGAGCACTTCTCTCAGCCTTTTCGCGGCTCTCACCATCACAGGCAGATCATATTCTGAAATTGGTATATGATCTTCTGTCCTCTGAGGAAACCAAACCCGGGAATGGGTAATAGAGCGTATCTGTATTTGAGATATCTGAATTTTGCCGTAGGGGAGGGGCTTGCCCCTCCCACGCAGACATATCTGAATCGAATTACAATAGAAGGCGAATCCGCAGATCTTTCATTCTGCGAATTCGCCTTTCATCTATTGTATTTCAAAATGGAACGCCGGGAGGGGCAAGCCCCTCCCCTACGCACCAACGACACTTAATTCTGAAAAAATATTTATTTTGAAATCGTTGGATTGCATAGAAACCAAGCTCCTGACAAAACTTACAGCTTTCCGTTCACCCACATCCAGCTGTAGGCCAGCGCCCAGGAACCGAACATGTCGGTTTCGTGCAGTCGGCGGATCTCGTCTCTGGTGTACCACCTTGCCTGTGTGTCCTCACCGGGGGCGGGGTGGAGGTCTCCTTCCGCGACGCCGAGGACGCTCACGGTCTGCTCGTCCGATAGTCCCACGGCGCAGGCCGCGGCGGGGAGAATCTCGCGGATCTCCACGAGCTCCAGCCCGGTCTCCTCGCGCAGCTCGCGGCGCGCGGCCTCCTCGGGCGTCTCGCCCAAGTCGATCAGGCCGCCGGGCAGGCCGTAGATCCGCCGCCCGAGCTCGAGACGAAATTCGTGGATCAGCACGAAGCGCTCGCCGCTCCGGTCCGTCAGCGCCATGACGACGGCGTCCGGCCTGTGCGCGCGGAGCTTTTCAAACGAGTCGAGATTCGGATCCCGGCTCACCATCTCATAGGTGAAGCGGCGGTTTTTCTCGTCGGAATAGGTAATATCATAGCGGTGGAGGAAGGCTCCACCGCTGATTTTTTTAAGCTGTTCAAATTTCATTCTTTCCGCCCCACAAAGAACAGCGCGACCGTGCCGGGGCCGACATAGGAGCCGGTGACGGGCTCGTAGATCTCCATTTCGATCTCCGTGCCGGGTCTGCCCTCGCGGATCAGCTCGGCCACCCAGTTTGCCTCCTCCTCGCAGCCGCCGTGCGCGATGGACACGCACTGGTCGGGATCGTCCTCCATGCGATTGATGCACTCGTTCGCGATCTCGCGCAGGGCCTTTTTGCGCCCTCTCGTCTTGCCGTAGCCGACGATCTGCGCCCCCGCCTCGTGCAGGAGCGGCTTGATGCCGAGCGCCGTGCCGATGATCGCCGCCACGTTGGACACGCGGCCGCCCCGGCGCAGGAACATGAGGTCGCCCACTGTAAGATAAGAGCAGACACGCGGTCTGAGCGCCATCAGCTCCGTCACCGTGTCGGCCAGCGACATGCCGGCGTCCCGCCGCTTCACGGCGGCGCGGACATAGATGCCCTCGCCCAGAGAGGCGGTGCGGGCGTCGAAGATCACGAGCTTTCGGTCCGTGAACTCCTCGAGCAGCTCGCGCGCGGCGAGCGTCGCCATGTTCATCGAGCTGCTGATGCCGCTCGACATGCCGACATATAAGAGGTCTTTCCCCGCCTCGAGATAGGGGCGGAAGAAGTCCTCGTACTTCTGCGCGTTGATCAGCGTCGTTTTCACCTCGCCGCCGTCGGAGAGAAACTGATAGAACTCCGCGCCGTCAAACTCGTCCGGCCCGGAGCACTGGTGCTCCTCGTCGTGGATAAAATAAGAAAAGGGGATCGCCTGCACATCGTGCTCCCGCAGCCACGCCGCCGGCAGATTCGCGGACGTATCCGTAACCAATGCAAATGACATCGGATGTACCTCCTGATCGTTTTGGATCATATCTCCATTATAGCCCTGCTTTCTTAGAATTCAGTTAAATGTTTTTAAACAATTTTCAGACGCTCTGTTTGAAAAACAAGTGTGAGTATAAAAGGCACGCTGTCAGCCGACAGCGTGCCTTTTTTCTTTACGCGAACTTCTCGCGCTCTGCGACCGCCATGGCGTCGCAGCGGGTGTTGTATTCGTTCTCGGCGTGGCCCTTGACCCAGTGGAAGGTGACGTCGTGCGTCGAAAGAAGCCCATCGAGCGTCTGCCAGAGGTCGGGGTTTTTTAAGGGCCCGTCCTTGCGGCGCCAGCCGCGGGCCTTCCAGCCCTTGAGCCAGCCCTGATTGATCGCGTTTGCGAGATACTGGCTGTCGGTATAGAGATCGACGGTGCAGGGCTCCTTGAGAAGCTGCAGGGCGCTGATTGCGCCGAGGAGCTCCATGCGGTTGTTCGTCGTCTCTCTCTCGCCGCCGGAGATGGCCTTCTCGTGCGCGCCGTAGCGCAGGATGGCCGCCCAGCCGCCGGGGCCCGGGTTTCCGGAGCAGGCCCCGTCGGTGTAGATGGTTACGCTTTTCATTCCTCGGTCTCCGGGACCTCGGCTTCGGCAGGCGCGGTCTCGGCCTCCTCGGCGCGCTCCGTGAGCGCAACGGAGATGACCTTGCTGCCCTCGGCCAGACGCATCACGCGCACGCCCTGTGTGGCGCGGCCCGAGATGGAGATACCGTCCGCCGCCATGCGGATC
The DNA here is from genome assembly GCA_017411225.1 of Oscillospiraceae bacterium. Lineage (GTDB taxonomy): Bacteria > Bacillota > Clostridia > Oscillospirales > Oscillospiraceae > CAG-103. The sequence goes on along the minus strand of JAFRDQ010000141.1, from coordinate 9,161 downwards.
ATCGTGCCGTCGTCCGACACGGAGAGCACATCCTCCTCGCCGGAGACGAGCTTCATGGCGGTCACGGGGCCGGTCTTGTCGGTGATGTTGTGGTTGCGTCTGCCCTTGCCGCCGCGGCGCTGCACATCGTCGCCGCGGAGGTAATCCTCCATCGGCGTGCGCTTGCCGTAGCCGTTCTCGGTGATGGAGAGGACGAACATGCCCGGCGTCGCAATCTCGGCGCCGACAACCTCGTCGCCCTCGCGCAGGGAGATGCCGCGCACGCCCACGGCCTGCCGGCCCATGGGGCGCACGTCCGTCTCGGCAAAGCAGATGGCCTGTCCGTCGCGGGTGGCAATGAGGATGTTCTGCTCGCCCGTCGTGCCCATGACGTTGATGAGCGCGTCGCCCTCGTCGAGATTCAGCGCGCGGATGCCGCTCTGGCGGATGTTCTTGAGCGCGAGGACGGGCATGCGCTTGACGGTGCCGTTTCGCGTGGCGAAGAAGAGGAAGCTCTCCTCGTCCGTCTCGCGGAAGTGGAGCATGACGTTCACCTTCTCGCCCGGATCGAGCGGGAGGATGTTCACGATGTTCGTGCCGCGGGCGGCGCGTCCCGCCTCGGGGATCAGATAGCCCTTCTTGCGGTAGGCCTTGCCCGTGTTGGTGAAGAAGAGAATATAGTCGTGCGTCGAGGCGGTGAAGACGGTCTCCACATAGTCCTCGTCGCGCAGGGCCTGGGCCTTGACGCCCTTGCCGCCGCGCTTCTGGGCGGTGTATTCGTCGGCGGGCACGCGCTTGATATAGCCGCCGTGCGTGAGGGTGAAGACACAGGTCTCCTCCTCGATGAGATCCTCAATGTCGATATCGTCCTCAATATCCTGAATCTCGGTGCGGCGCTCGTCGCCGTATTTGTCGCGCAGGGCAATGAGCTCGTCCTTGAGCACCTGCTTGACCTTCTCCGGATCCTCGAGAATGGAGCGGAAGTAGGCGATGCGGCGCTCAAGCTCCTCATACTCGGCCTGCAGCTTTTCGCGCTCGAGACCCTGCAGCCGCTTGAGCTGCATGTCGAGAATCGCCTGCGCCTGCACGTCGGAGAGGCTAAAGCGCGCCATCAGGTTTTCCTTCGCGTCGTCATAGCTCTCGCGGATGATCTTGATGACCTCGTCGATGTTCTCCTCGGCGATCAGCAGACCCTCGAGCAGATGCGCGCGCTCGAGCGCCTTTTTGAGATCGAACTTCGTGCGGCGCACGATCAGCTCCTCCTGGAACGTGAGATACTCGTCCAGGATATGGCGCAGGGAGAGAATCTTTGGCTGCGTCTGGTTTTCGACCAGCGCGAGCATGTTCACGGCGAAGGTGGTCTGCATCTGTGTCTGCGCAAAGAGACGGTTGAGGACGACCTGAGAGTTTGCGTCCTTCTTGAGCTCGATGACGATGCGCATGCCGTTGCGGTCCGATTCGTCGCGCAGGCCGGAGATGCCCTCGAGCTTCTTGTCGCGCACCTGCTCGGAGATGTTCGCGATCAGCTGGCGCTTGTTGACCTGATAGGGCAGCTCCGTCACGATGATGCGGTAGCGGTCATGGCCCCACTCCTCCAGCTCCGTGCGGGAGCGGACGACCACGCGGCCGCGGCCGGTGGCATAGGCTGCGCGGATGCCGCTGCGGCCCACGATGATGCCGCGGGTGGGGAAGTCCGGGCCGGTCACGTGCTGCATCAGGTCGGAGAGCGTGGCCTCCGGGTTATCCAGCACGCAGACGCAGGCGTTGATGACCTCGGTGAGGTTGTGCGGGGGAATGTTCGTGGCCATGCCGACGGCGATGCCGCTCGAGCCGTTGACCAGCAGGTTCGGGAAGCGGGCGGGCAGCACGCGCGGCTCGCGGCGCGTCTCGTCGAAGTTCGGATCCCAGTCCACGACGTCCTTCTCGATGTCGCGGAGCATCTCGTTTGCGATCTTCGACATGCGGGCCTCCGTGTAACGGTAGGCCGCGGGGGGGTCGCCGTCCACGGAGCCGAAGTTGCCGTGGCCGTCGATGAGCATATAGCGCATGGAGAAATCCTGCGCCAGACGCACGAGCGCGTCGTAAACCGAGGCGTCGCCGTGCGGATGATACCGGCCCAGCACGTCGCCCACGCAGGTGGCCGACTTCTTGAAGGGCTTGTCCGAGGTGAGGTTGTCCTCATACATCGCGTAGAGGATGCGGCGGTGCACGGGCTTGAGGCCGTCGCGCACATCGGGCAGGGCGCGCCCGACGATGACGCTCATCGCATACTCGATGTAGGACTGCTCCATCTCATTGACGAGCTCGCTCTGCACGATTTTCTGATCCGGGAAGAGAATATCCTCGGGCTTGTAATCGCGGTTCTGATTCTTTGCCATCTGATATTCGCCTCCTTAATAGTCGAGATTGACCGCGTATTTCGCGTTCTTCTCGATGAATTCTTTTCTGGGCTCGACCTTCTCGCCCATGAGGACGGTGAAGGTCTCGTCCGCGCGCACGGCGTCCTCGAGCGTGATGCGCTTTAAGGTGCGCGTCTCGGGGTTCATCGTCGTCTCCCAGAGCTCGTGCGGGTCCATCTCGCCGAGGCCCTTGAAGCGGGAGATGTCGATCTTCGCGTTGGGATTGTCGCCGCGCATCTCGGCGCTGACCTGATCGCGCTCCTCGTCGGAGAAGGCGACTCTCGTCTGCTTGCCGCGCGTGAGCTTATAGAGCGGCGGGATTGCCGAATAGACATAGCCCTCGTCGATCAGCGGGCGCATGAAGCGGAAGAAGAATGTCAAAAGCAGCGTACGGATGTGGCTGCCGTCCACGTCGGCATCGGCCATGATGATGACCTTGTGATAGCGGAGCTTCTGCACGTCGAACTCCTCGCCCAGTCCCGCGCCGAGCGCGGTGATGACGGGTGTGAGCTTGTCGTTTCCGTAGACCTTCTCCGCGCGGGCCTTTTCCACGTTGAGCATCTTGCCCCAGAGGGGAAGGATGGCCTGGAAGCGGCTGTCGCGTCCCTGCGTGGCGGAGCCGCCTGCGCTGTCGCCCTCGACGATGTAGATCTCGGTCAGGGCCGGGTCGCGGTCGTTGCAGTCGCGGAGCTTGTCGGGCATGTTGAAGCCCTCGAGGCCGTTTTTGCGGCGGATGTTCTCTCTGGCCTTGCGCGCGGCCTCGCGGGCGCGGGCGGCGGTCATGGCCTTCTCGAGCACGATGCGGCCGACGGCGGGGTTTTCCTCCAAAAAGACGGACAGGCGGTCGAACACAACGTTATCGACCAGCGTGCGCATCTCGCTGTTGCCGAGCTTCGCCTTCGTCTGGCCCTCAAACTGCGGGTTCGTGAGCTTCACGGAGATGACGGCGGTCAGACCCTCGCGGCAGTCCTCGCCCGAGATGCTGTCGCCCTCCTTGAGAATGTTCTTCTGCCGGCCATAGGCATTGAGCGCGCGCGTCAAAGCCGCCTTGAAGCCGGTCTCGTGCATGCCGCCCTCGGGCGTGTGGATGTTGTTGGCGAAGGAGACAAGGTTTTCGTTGTACCCGTCGTTATACTGCATCGCAATCTCGCACTCGCCGTTCTCGCGCTCGCCGGACATGTAGATGCACTCGGGGTGCAGGGCGCTCTTGTGGCGGTTGAGATACGCCACGTATTCGCGGATGCCGCCCTCATAGTACATGCTCTCGCCGATGGGCTCGAGCTTGTTTCCGTCCTCGTCGAGCCGCTCGCGCTCGTCCGTGATGGAGATGCGAAGACCCGCGTTCAAAAACGCCTGCTCGCGCATGCGCTTGTGCAGGATCTCATAGTCGTATTCCAGCGTCTCGAACATCTCGGGGTCGGGCTTAAAGCGCACGGTCGTGCCGGTGCGGTCGGTCTCGCCCGTGACGGTGATGTGCTGGGTGATCTCGCCGCGGGAGAACTTCATCTCATGGATCTTCCCGTCCTTGTGCACCTGCACCTCGAGCCATTCGGAGAGGGCGTTCACGACACTCGCGCCGACGCCGTGCAGGCCGCCGGAGACCTTGTATCCCCCGCCGCCGAACTTGCCGCCCGCGTGCAGCACGGTGAACACGACCTCAAGCGCGCTCTTGCCCGTCTGCGGCTGGATGTCCACGGGGATGCCGCGGCCGTTGTCGCTCACGCGGATGATGTTGCCTTCCTCGATCGTCACTTCGATATGATCGCAGTAGCCCGCCAGCGCCTCGTCGATGGAGTTGTCCACGATCTCGTACACCAGGTGGTGCAGACCGGATGCGGAGGTGGAGCCGATATACATGCCCGGACGCTTCCGGACCGCCTCCAAGCCCTCCAGCACCTGAATCTGACTTGCGTCATATTCCTGTGTGATCTTGTCTGTGATGTCTGCCATATTGTTACCTCTTTCGAGTGATTTTACGTTGATAAAATGAGGAATTAGGAATTAGAAATTAGGAATTTTCCGTTCAGGCAATTCCTCATTCCTCATTCCTCATTCCTAATTCTTTCAAAATTCCATTTCTTTCTGCTTATATCTTTTCTCCAATGTCCCGGAACTGAGCTGACTTAAAATGTATCTCTGTCCGCTTCCCAGTGAGCAGACCACGAGCGATCTTGGGAGATCCTCCGCCGCGTTTTCGACCTGTCCGGCCTGCTCGACCATTTTGAGCGTCTCGCGCGTGCGGTGCGACCAGGATACCGTGTCGAGATCGAAGATGCCGATCACGCTCTTTTTGCGCACAATGACGTTGTTTCCCAGATGCAGATACATTACCGGATCGTCCCCCTGTGCACCGTCAGCACCCGGCCTCCCGTGCGCTTTGCAATCTCCTCGTCCTCGCAGCAGGTGATGAGCGTCTGCCCGCCGCCGATGCGGTTTAGGACGAATTCCTGCCGCTTGCGGTCGAGCTCGGAGAGCACGTCGTCGAGCATGAGCACCGGCGGCTCGCCGAATTCGTCGGAGAAAATGTCGCGCTCGGCGAGCTTTAAGCTCAGCGCCGCCGTGCGCGTCTGCCCCTGGGAGGCAAAGGATCGCGCGCTCTGGCCGTTTAAGTCGATCAGAAGATCGTCCTTGTGGCAGCCGGTGAGGCACTGCCCGCTCTCGAGCTCCGCCTCGCGGTGGCGCTCCTGATGCTCACAGATCTCGTAGTAAATGTCCCGCTCCGAGGCGAGGGGATCGGTCACGGTGCTCACGGTCTTGTAGGCCATCGTGAGCTTCTCCCCGCCGCCGGCAAAATCCTCGTGGATCGGAGCGGCTGCCCGCTCGAGCCGCTTGGCATAGGCCGCGCGGTAGCGGATGATCTTGGCCGACACGCGGCTCATCTGGTTGGAAAAATCGTCGAGCGTCTCCAAAAGCGACGGCTTTTCGCGCCAGTCGCGCAGGATGCTCGTCTTCTGCTCGTGCAGGCGGTTGTATTCTGAGAGGAGCACGGCGTAGTTTGGCCGCAGCTGCGAGATTGCGAGATCCATCAGCTTGCGCCGCTCCGCCGCGCCCGAGCGGATGATATTTAAGTCATCCGGGCAGAAGAGCACCGCCGCAAAGTCGCCGGAGAGCTCCGTCGCTGTTTTCTTCACTCCGTTTTGCAGAATCTGCTTGCGCTGGCCGCGCCGCAGCGTGATCTTCACGGTCTGCTCGCGCCCGTGCGCATAGACGTCCGCCAGAATCTCCCCGGCGGAAAAATCAAAGCCGATGAGATCTTTATCAAACCGCGTGCGGAAGCTGCGCCCGCCCGTGAGCATATACACGGCCTCGAGCAGATTCGTCTTTCCCTGCGCGTTCTCGCCGGAGATGACGTTTGTCCCCGGGGAAAACTCCGCGGAGGCGAAGTCATAGTTCCGCCAGCCGTTCAGGGCAATGCGCCGAATCTCCATCAGGCCTGCTCCACCAGGAGCGTCTGCCCGGCAAACTCCACCTCGTCGCCCGCGCGCAGCTTCTTGCCGCGCATCGTGCACGTCTCGCCGTTCACCTTGACCATCCCGTCAGAAATCACCATCTTCGCCTCACCGCCGGTACCGACGAGAGCGGCAAACTTCAGGAATGCATCTAACTTTATAAATTCAGTGTTGATTTGAATCTTTTCCATAACTCGTTCCTTAAACGAATTAGGAATGAGGAATGAGGAGTGAGGAATGATCAAAACGGAAATTCCTAATTCCTAATTCCTAATTCCTCATTTTGTTTTTCTTACTGTCCCGCTCTGAGTCTGACGGGCAGAATCATATACGTAAAGTTCTCACTCCCGTCCGCTGCCGTGAGGATGCAGGGGGAGGAGCCGGTGTTGAGGCTCAGCTGGATCTCGTCCGCCGGGGCGTTTTTCAGCGCGTCGGAGAGATAACGGTCGTTGAAGCCGATCTCCAGACCCTCGCCGCTGCCCTCGCAGGGGCAGACGTCCTCGGCGCGGCCGACCGGCGTCGTGCAGGCAAAGTCGATCGCGTCGTCGTTGAAGGTCAGGCGCAGGGGCGTGCGCACCTTCTCGTCCACGATCAGGCTCACGCGCTCGACCACGCGCAGCAGCTCCGCGCGCTCGGTCTTCACGTTCACGCGGAACGTCGCCGGGATGGCCTTGCGGTAGTTGAGAAATTCGCCCTCGAGCCGGCGGGAGAGAATCACGGAATCTCCTACCGTGAAGGAGATGTACTTATCGCCGACGGACAGCTGCACCTTCTCATCACTGTCGTCGCAGAAGCGCTCGAGATCACCGAGCGCCGTGCCGGGCACGATGAAGCTGCAGTCGTCGCCGTAGCCCTCCACGGCCTCGCGCCGCAGCGCCAGACGGTAGCCGTCCACGGAGATGATGCGAAGCTCGTTGTTGTCCAGCTCAAACAGAGAGCCCATGTACACCGGGCGCGCCTCGTTCGTGCTGATGGCAAAGCTCGTCTCGTTGATCATCTTCTTTAACAGACCCTGCGGCAGCGCCACGCCGCGCTCCTGCTCCACGACCGGCAGATCCGGATAATCCTCGCCCTTCATGCCGACGATGTCGAAGTTCGCCTTGCCGCACTTGACGCTGACCGTCTCGTTTTCGACCGCGAGCGTCACGATGCCGTCCGGCATGCGGCGCAGCATCTCGCAGAACAGACGCGCCGGAAGCACGATGTTGCCGGCCTCGGCCACATCGGCAGGAATGTTCGTGTAAATCGCGCGCTTGAGATCGTAGCCCGTGAGTCTCACGCCGTCGCCCGCTTGAATGAGCAGACCCTCGAGCGTCGGAATCGGGCTTTTGGAGGCCGCGGCTCTCGCCGTGGAGAGCGCCGCCTGCTGCAGAACATATTTTTCACAGGAAAATTTCATTTTAGTGATCCTCCCAAATGATTTACAAATTGTTTTTCTCTGAAGAAAGAAAGATTTAAAAAGTCGTAGTATTAGTAGTCCTGTCGAAACTGTTGAAAGGCGGGAAAAAGCTTTGCACCGTCATCAAAACCGCCTGTTGAAAAATGTTTGAAAGATCCGACGGTTTTCAACAGTCTAATTTTCAAGGTTACAGAAAGGGTATCTTTCGACAATCTTTCAACAGTAACTGTTGAAGAATTGGATCAATTGCGGGAATGGATATTGCTCGTGATATCCTGAATCGTAGAAGCCACGTCCGGGTCGGATTTTAAGAGCTCCTCGATCTTCATGATTGAGGTGTGCACGGTCGAGTGGTTTTTGCCGAACTCCGCGCCGATCTGGTTGAGAGAGAGGTTCGTGTTCGTCTTGATGAGGTACATGGCGATCTGTCTGGCGAGGGACGGTCTGCGGTCGCGGCGGTTGCCGCGCAGATCCGAGCCGTCGAGCTGGTAATAGCGCGCCGTCTCCTCGATGATGATATCCGGAGTCGGGATATAGATGCCGGAGCGGATCACGTCCTTGATCGCGCGGTCGACGGCGGCGTTGTTGAACGCGGTGCTTTTATCAATGTTATGATAGGCCGTGAGCTTTTTGACCACGCCCTCGATCTGGCGGACGTTGGAGGTGATCTTCTCGGCGATGTAATGCACGGTCTCGTCCGGCAGCACCATGCCGACCTGCGCGGCCTTGTTTCGCGTGATGGCCATGCGCGTCTCCAGATCCGGCGGCGCCACGTCCGCGAGAATGCCGCCCTCAAACCGGCTGCGCAGACGGTCGTTCAGGTTTCGCATCTCTCTCGGCGGACGGTCGGAGGTGAGCACGATCTGCTTGTGCGCGTTGAACAGCGCCTCATACGTGTGGAAGAATTCCTCCTGCATCTGCTCCTTGCCGGAGAAGAACTGAATGTCGTCCACCAGCAGCAGATCCGCCGAGCGGTATTTCTGCCGGAAGGACTCCATCGCGCCGGTCTGCAGCGAGCGCACCATGTGGTTGATGAATTCCTCCGCCTTCACGTAGACCAGATTCGTGCTCGGGTCATTCTGCCGGATGAACTGGCCGATTGCGAGCAGCAGATGCGTCTTTCCGAGGCCGGAGTTGCCGTAGATGAACAGCGGGTTATAGAGCGTGCCGGGGTTCTGCGCCGCACCCAGCGCCGCGCCGTGCGCAAAGCGGTTCGACGGGCCCACGACGAAGTGGTCGAAGGTGTAGCCCTCGAGCTCGGGCATGTCGTCCTTCGCCGCGCGCTGCTCCTTATAGTCGATCAGCTCGTCCTCGCCCATGATGACCTTCAGCTCGAACGGACAGGAGAAGAGCTCATACAGCGCCTGCTTGATGAGATTGCCGTAGCGATTTTCGATCATATCCCGCTTGACGGCGGAGGTCGTGTGCAGCACCAGCTGATTGTCCCCCAGCTCCACGGCCGTGCAGTCGGCAAACCAGGTGTTGTATGCCGTCTCGGTCAGATGCTCTGATAGCATGCCGAGCACCATTTCCCATACCTGATTGGTAGAATCCATATCAATACCTCTGAAAAGGGCATAACCCCTGAAATTTTACACCCTATTATACCGCCGAACCCCCTTTTTTTCAATAGAACTTATATATAATAATGTATATATTAATATTATATTATTGTTTAAAAAGATAGCGCCCGATTTGTCAACAGGCCGGCGCGCGGATGTTTGCTTTTTTGCGGGAAACTATGTTATAATAATACTTCCATATTCCTTTAGAATCGATGGTGTAAACATTTGATCTTAGCCACACAGACCCGCGCAATTTTTGAAACGAACAACAACGCCCCGCTCCCGGAGTTGCTGGAGGGGGGACGGCTTCCTGCGCTCTTTTCCGGCCTTCCCGCCGCGGCGAGAGCGCAGCTTGCCGCCGTCCTGAGAG
>JAFRDQ010000140.1 GCA_017411225.1 Oscillospiraceae bacterium | reverse complement strand
GGAGGTCAAACAGCTCCTCGTCGAAGGAGGCATGCTCATACTCGAACTTCGGCTTGCCGATCTCGGCGACCATCTTGTCGATGAGGTCGAGCACGGGCTGCAGATGCTCGTGCGCCTGCACGATGCCCTCATACATGACGTCGTCGGGAACCTGATCGGCCTCGGACTCGATCATGACGATCTTCTTGTGGGTGGCGGCGATGGTGGTGATCATGCGGTTGGTCTTGCGCTCTTCCTGGGTGGGGTTGAAGAGGAACTTCTCGCCGTCCCAGCCGAGGACGATGCCGGCGATGGGGCCGTTGAACGGCACATCGGAGATGCTCACGGCAGCGGAGGCGCCGATCATGGCGGTGATCTCAGGGCTGCAGTCGCGGTCGACACTCAGCACCTCGCAGGCGATGACGACGTCGTTGCGCAGGTCGCTCGGGAAGAGCGGGCGCATCGGGCGGTCGATCAGGCGGCTCGCCAGCACGGCGGGCAGGCTGGGCTTGCCCTCGCGGCGCATGAAGCTGCCGGGGATGCGGCCGACGGCGTAGAGCTTCTCGTTGAAGTCCACGGCGAGGGGGAAGTAATCGATGCCGTCCTTCGGGCGGGCGGAGGCGGTGCAGGTGACGAGCACGGTGGTGCCGCCGTAGGTCACGAGGACAGCCGCGTTGCAGAGCTCGGCCAGCTTGCCGACCTCCATGGAGAGCTTGCGGCCCTCATAGTCCATCTCAAACTTGCGGTAGTTCGGGAATTCCTTGTGGGTGATAATCATTCGTCCAGTTCCTTTCTAAAATCAACACTGAAAAACGCAGGGACAATATGAAATTGTCCCTGCGTTCAAAATACGTTCATACCCTTCAAATTATGGGAGTCTGCAAGAATTACTTGCGGATGCCCAGCTTCGCGATGATGGCGCGATAACGCTCGATGTCCTTCTTCATGAGGTAGTCGAGCAGACGGCGGCGCTTACCGACCATCTTGTACATGCCGAGACGGCTGTGCTTGTCGTTCGGATGCACCTTCAGGTGCTCGGTGAGCTGACGGATGCGCTCGGTGAGAATGGCGATCTGCACCTCGGGGGAGCCGGTGTCGTTCTCGTGGGTCTTGTTGGCCTCGATGACGGAGGTCTTCTGGTCTTTCGTGATCATAGTGTTTCTTCCTTTCTGAATAACTATTCCCGGTGGCGCAGAAGCGGGCTGAAAGGCCGCCGAAACAAATCGGCACCCCCGCATCCGGGTCCACGGGCGAAATCCATGACATTCTATCACATGGCGTGCAGCTTGTAAAGAGGAAATTCTAAGAATTTTGAGAATCGGCAATGACCTCGTCGAGCACATCGAGAAACGCCCTCGCGGCAGCAGAGAGCTCCGTCTCCTTGCGGTAGCTGACGCCGACCTCACGGCGCAGCGGCGGCAGAAGCTGGCGCACGGCGACGCCGGAGGGCGCGTGGCGCGCGACCATCTCCGGCAGGACGGCGACGCCGAGGCGGTTTTGCACCATGTTGAGCACGCTGTAGTCATCCCCGACGCGGTACTGCACGTCCAGATCCGGGTGCTCGGAGAGGAAGGCGCCCAGCGTGGCGCCGCCGCGCCCCTCGTCGAGCAGGATGAACGGCTCGCGCACGAAGTCCGCTCTCGGGATCGGATCGAAGCGCAGGAGCGGATGATCGACCGGGAGCACGGCGAGATAGGCGTCCTCAAAGAGCTTACGAGAGGCAAACTCCGTCGGGCGGCAGAGGTCGGTGAAGCTGAAATCCACGACGCCGCCGCGCACGAGCCCCTCCAGCTCCTGATAGAGCCCCTGATGGAGCTCAAAGCGGATGGCAGGGTGCAGCTGCTTGAAGCGCTGGATCGCGCGCGGGAGCAGGCTGCTCGAGACGCTGTTGAAGCTGCCGATGCGCACGATGCCCTGCTCGAGCCCGCGCAGCGACGCCGCCTGATCCGCCAGCGCCTGATGTGCGCGCGCGACGTCGCGGATATAGGGCAGCATCGCCTCCCCTTCCCGCGTGAGCGCGACGCCGGTGCGGGAGCGAACCAGCAGCGTGACGCCGAGCTCTGATTCAAGGCTCTTGATCATCTGGCTCACGGCGGACTGGGTATAGCCGAGCGTTTTGGCGGCGAGGGAAAAGCTGTTCGATTCCAGCACCTGCAGCAGTGCCTGATAGGATACCATGCCGCACCTCCACAAATCAGTTTTTCTGATTCTTCCATTAAAAAAATTCGCTTTACTGATTGATGTGGGTATTATATAATAAGGACAACAAAAGTGCAATCCCTTTCAGAGGGCTTGTCCCCAACAGGCTCTCTCTCATGTTTTCCGACTCCAATTCTCCTGAAAAGAGGGGAAGCGCCCTGCCGGTTTTGTCCGTTCCGGCAGGGCGCTTTCTAATTGGCGCTTGCGCGCCCAAACCGAGAGCCCGCCACGATGTGGCGGGCTCTCAGTTTGATACTCGCGCTTATCGCGAACTCTGCGAGGCTGTTTTGCCGCTTGAAAAGGCGTCCCCTTGAGGGGAAGCTGTCAGCCGCAAGGCTGACTG
>JAFRDQ010000139.1 GCA_017411225.1 Oscillospiraceae bacterium | reverse complement strand
TTGTAGCCTTGTTGCAAATAAACCGTCTGGCGGTATCTAACTGATTAACAAATCTGCAAAGGGCTGTGGTTGGAGCCTACGGTAAACCGTCAAGCGGTAAGGGGAGGGAACCAATCCACAGCATCCTCTGCAGTGTAGCACGCAGACGCCAAACGGGCGACTGTTGCTGCTGCTTTATAATACAAGGGGAGGGGCTTGCCCCTCCCGGCGTTCCGTTGGAAATTAAAAACAATGTGAGGCGAATTCGGTCTTTCTGCGAATTCGCCTCACATTTTCTGATTTTATCAATCGTTCTGCGCGGGAGGGGCAAGCCCCTCCCCTACGGATTCTTTTTTACTCTTCGTCCGCACGTTTAAACTGCGTCTCATACAGCTGCTTGTAAATCCCCTCCTGCGCGAGCAGCTCCTTGTGCGTGCCCTGCTGGGCGATGACGCCGTTTTGCACGACGAGGATGCGGTCGGCCTTCAGAATCGTGCTGAGCCGATGCGCGATGACGATGCTGGTGCGGCCCTCCATGAGCGCCTCGAGCGCCTCCTGAATCGCGTTTTCCGTGATGGAGTCGAGCGCGCTCGTCGCCTCGTCGAGGATCAGGATCTTCGGATCCTTCAAAATCACGCGCGCGATGCTTAAGCGCTGCTTTTCGCCGCCGGAGAGCTTGAGCCCGCGGTTGCCGACCATCGTGTCGTACCCCTCGGGCTGATTTAAGATGAAGTCCGAGAGGTTCGCGATGTGGCAGGCGGCGTCGAGCTCCTGCTGCGTCGCGTCCGCCTTGGCGTAGAGCAGATTTTCGCGGATCGTTCCGTTAAAGAGATAGCTGTCCTGCGTCACGACGCCGATGCAGCTTCGAAGATACGTCAGATCAAACTGGCGCACGTCCGCGCCCGCGATCTTCACGCGGCCGCCCGTCACGTCGTAAAGGCGCGGCAGAAGGTTCACGATCGTGGATTTGCCCGAGCCGGAGGGGCCGACGATGGCGTACATCTTTCCGCCCGGGACCGTGAAGTGGACGTCCGTGAGCAGAGGCTTTTCCGGATCGTAGGAGAAGGAGACGTGCTCATAGACGATGTCCTTGTCCTTCACGTCCGGCTTGCGGCCGTGGCGGAGGTTGCGGATCGGCACGTCCATGTCGAAATAGCGGAAGATGCGCGTGAAGAGCGCAAGCGAGCGCGTGAAGTCGACGTGCATGTTGAGAAGACTCTCCACCGGGCGGTAGAGCCGGTTGATGAGCGCGACCGTCGCCGTGATGGTGCCTACGGTGAGCGTCGGGTCGCAGCGCGAAATGATGAGCCAGCCGCCGGCGAAGTAGATCAGCAGCGGGCCGACCTGCGTGAACATGCCCATCAGCACGCGAAACCACCGGCCGCTGTTCTGCTCGCGGAGATTCAGCCGCGTGACCTCCTCGTTCACGGCCTTGAAGCGCGCATACTCCGTCTCCTCGCGCGTGAAGAGCTTCACGAGCAGCGACCCGGAGACCGAGAGCGTCTCGTTGATGAGCTGGTTCATCTCGTCGTTTTTCGCCTGCGCGTCGGTGAGGATCGAGTAGCGCCGCTTGCCGACGCTCTTGGTCGGCAGGATCAGCAGCGGGATGACGACGATGCCCGCGATAGCGAGCTTCCAGCTCATCGTAAAGAGGGCGACGAGGGTGGTGATCACCGTCGCGAGGTTCGAGACGATGCTGCTGAGCGTCCCGGAGATGACCGAGCTCACGCCGGAGATGTCCGTATTCATGCGCGTGATGATATCGCCCTGCTTCTCGCTTGTGAAAAACGAATGCGGCATATGCTGCAGATGGTCGTACATCTGGTTTTTCATATCGAAGATGATGCGCTGACCGATCCAGGCGTTGATATAGCTCTCGAGCACCGAGATCACCTGCGACGCCGTGAGCGTGACGAAGGCGAGGATCAGGAGCTTCACGAGCAGCGCCATGTTCTGCCCGACGAGGGCCTCGTCCACGATTTTGCCCGTGATGATGCTCGGGAACAGCCCGATCACCGCCGAGAGCAGGATCGTGACGAACACGAGGATGAACTGCAGCCAGTAGGGCTTGAGATAGCTCAGAATGCGGCGGATCAGCGCCCCATCCACCTTCGGGAGATTCTGCTTCTCCTCCTCGGTGAGAAAGCCGCGCGGCCCGAGGCCGTGGGGTCCTGCCATAAGAGCGCCTCCTTTCGGTTTTTCTCCATTTTATTGCAAATTTTTCCTCCCGTCAACGAAAAGCCGACACGCCGGTGTGATTCTGTCACTTTTCCTTTGCGCGGATCTGTGGTAAAATGGAGCCATCCGAACAGATGAAAGGAGATCATACCATGAGCAATCGTTACAAGGGCACGCAGACCGAGAAGAATCTGGAGGCCGCCTTCGCGGGCGAGTCCCAGGCCCGGAACAAATACACCTATTTTGCCTCCAAGGCCAAGAAGGAGGGCTTCGAGCAGATCGCGGCCCTGTTTCTGAAGACCGCGGACAACGAAAAGGAGCACGCCAAGATGTGGTTCAAGGAGCTCGAGGGCATCGGCTCCACGGCGGAGAATCTCGCCGCGGCCGCGGACGGCGAAAAATACGAATGGACCGACATGTACGAGGGCTTTGCCAAGACCGCCGAGGAGGAGGGCTTCACGGAGCTGGCTGCAAAGTTCCGCGGTGTCGCCGCGATCGAGAAGGCGCACGAGGAGCGCTACCGCGCACTGCTGAAGAACGTGGAGATGCAGGAGGTCTTTGCCAAGAGCGAGGTGAAGGTCTGGGAGTGCCGCAACTGCGGTCACATCGTCGTCGGCACAGCCGCGCCGGAGGTATGCCCCGTCTGCGCGCATCCGCAGTCCTACTTCGAAGTTCACGTCGAGAACTACTAATAACGGATGTAGGGGAGGGGCTTGCCCCTCCCGTGCAGGACGTTAAAAACATCAAAAAAATGTGAGGCGAATACGCGCAATGGTACGAATTCGCCTCACGTTTCTGTTTTATATGGCTGTATGCCGCCGGGAGGGGCAAGCCCCTCCCCTACGGCGTCTGGTTAGAAAGGACTATCAAAATGCAGAACGAAATCCGTCCCGGGCGGTATCGCCATTTTAAGGGGAAGGAATATGAGGTGCTGATGATCGCCAAACACTCCGAGACAGAGGAGGAAATGGTCGTCTACCGCGCGCTCTACGGCGAGCGCGGCGTCTGGGTCCGCCCGGCGTCAATGTGGAACGAGACCATCGAGCGCGACGGGAAGCGGTATCAGCGGTTTACTTATATCGGAGATGCATAATTCGCACCAACTGCGCTGTAGGGGCGGATATCATCCGCGCCTACAGCAGTCTAAGCCTCGCAGAGTTTGCCCGACAAGGCAAATGAATTCAATTCCGTTTTTCCGGCGACATGCGCGGCGGAAAAACTCCCTCGGGCTGGTACAACGCCAGCCCCTCGCTTCGACCAAACCGGGCAAAGCCCGGTGCGATAAAAGCGAGTAGATTCAAGGGGCGCCTGCAAAACAGGCGCCCCTTGAAAATGCAAAAAACCACAGCCGAAGCTGTGGTTCTTTGTGTTGGCATTGACCTATCTTCCCGGTCCGTCTCCAGACAAGTATTGTCGGCACTGGTGAGCTTAACTTCCGTGTTCGGAATGGGAACGGGTGGACCCTCACCGTTAATTACACCAACTATGC
>JAFRDQ010000138.1 GCA_017411225.1 Oscillospiraceae bacterium | reverse complement strand
GGATTCCGCCGTAGTTGGCATTGTAGGAAAATCCAAAAGTTTAGATTTTCCCACAATGCTTATCTTTTGGTCTTTGGTTCGGAATAGTGTAGTGCTGGCGGTCTATCTCTTGTTTTCGGTTGCTTGCTTCCTTACCGTACCTGAGCATTAGCGCCGGGGTTGTCCTGGCCGTAGCCCTCCAGAAGATTAACGCCGCCCCAGACGCACAGGCCGCCGCCCAGTCCGATCACGATCGTCTGCAAAGTGTTCACTGCACTGTTGAAAAATTCCATAAATGTCCTCACTTTCTGCCGCGTTTTGCGGCTCACAAAATTGTTTGATTTGGATTTGAGTATGAAAAAAGCCGCTGCTTATTCAGCGGCGGCGTCCTCGTCCGACAGGTCAATTTCGTACAGGTAGAAAATCTCGTCCTGCGTCACCACTTGCTGCCGTTTCCGGCGCATAGCGGTCAAAAACCTGTCCACATCAAAGGTGTTTTTCTTGTCGGCGTCGGCAAGGTATTTGTAGCGCGGGTGCTTGGTAATATCGAATTTCTCCGACAAAAACGGGCGCACACCCCGTAGCTGCAAGATGCACTTGCCGCCGTCCATCACGGCGATTTCGTCTTGGCTCATCAGCTCCTTTCCTAATTTTTGGTAGTTCAGTCCGTGGGATGTCTGGCTTCCCCGGTTTTCGCTGGTGTTGAAACTGTCAATGGTTTCCTTGCCCAGCGCATCGGAGATTTCCTTGGCATTTTTGCCGCGCCCACTAAGGAAAAGCACAGAATCACAGTTGTCTGATATGATTTCGGCAGCTTCCTTGTAGATGGCCTTTAACTGTGACTGGCTCTGCAAAATGATAGAAGCCGAGATTTCCCGGCTTCGGATGGTTGCAATCAATTTATCAAAATTTGGTATCTGGCCGATGTTGGCAAACTCATCTAAGATTAGCCGCACATGGACAGGCAGCCGCCCACCGTACTTATCATCGGCCCGGTCACAAAGTAAGTTGATAAGCTGGCTTTGGAGCATAGCCAGAATGAAGTTAAATGTGGTGTCCGTGTCGCTCATAATGAGAAACAGCACCGTCTTTTCGTCCCCGATGGTGTCCAGCTCCATTTCGTCGTCCTCCATCAGCTCACGCACTTCCCGGATGTCAAAGGGAGCCAAACGTGCGCCGCAGCTTATCAGGATAGAGGAACGGGTTTTGCCAGCGGACAACAGGAATTTCTTATACTGCCGCACGGCAAAGTGGTCTGGGTCTTTCTTCTCCAACCGTTCAAACATCAGGTCTACGGGGCTTTGAAACTCCGGGTCGTCCTCACGGGCTTCACTGGCATTTATCATTTCCAGCAGCGTTGTGAAGTTCATTTCCTCTGCCGGGGCCTCATACCAGATGTAGCCGATCAGGGCCGTGTAAAACAGCCGTTCCGATTTGACCCAAAAATCCTCCGCTGATTTTTCGCCCTCGCCCTTGGTGTTGGCAATCAGGGTATTTACCAGCTTTAGCACGTCCTTTTCCGAGTGGATGTAGACGAACGGATTGTATTTCATGGACTTGGAAAAGTTGATGGTGTTCAGGATTTTTATGCGGTAGCCCGCCTGCTGAAACATCTTTCCCGTTTCCAGAACAAGGGTGCCTTTCGGGTCAGTCACCACAAATGAGGTCGGGTAGTCCGTGGTTGGAAAGCATTGCATCAGGTTGGGCTTCACGAAAAATCGTGTTTTGCCTGAACCACTGCCGCCGATCACCAGCACGTTTTTGTTCCGGGCCGTCTTGGGGTCTTTGGGCCTCCCGGTCATAGTCAGCCGTTCCGTTTGGGTCAGCAGGATATTGTTTTCAAACTTGGGGTCGATATAGGGGGCAATATCCTTGGCCGTCCCCCAACGGGCGCTGCCGTACTCCACGCCCTTGCGGTACTTCTTGGCGTTCTTGCTCTTGCAGTACACCACCAGCCGCACGATCAAAGCACCGGCGACGCCGACGCAGAAATCAAACAGGTGCAGGCTGGGGAGGGGATTTGCAAAGGCCGCCGTAAAACCGTCCGCAATATGCAGGAGCTTTCCCGACAGGTCAGCACCAGCGGCCAGCCGGTACGCCTGCCCGCATTTTCCGAACAGGTACACAAAAATTAGATATGGGAGGTTGAGGATCACCAGCTTTTTTATATCAGGCTTCATCGTTCCAGCCCCCTTTCCCTGACTTTCTCCTTGGCCCTCTGCTTGGTCTGCTCCGCTGTTTTTTGCTTCATGGCGGACAGCACCTTGCGGATGGAGGGCCGCTGCTCCTTGGAGAGCGTCTTTGCCGTAAACTCCCGGAACGCCTGTTCCAGATTGTCCGCATCCTTGGATTTGAAGATCACGACGTAGTGGGGCGGCTGGGTGGTCTTATCCTTTCGCAAGGCAAAATCCACGCCGTATTTCTTGGCACAGGGCTTGAACGCACCAATGTTGGCCTCGGTAATCTCAATGTTGGAGAGGGCCGCCCCATGCTTTTTAAGCTGCTTTAGGCTCTGCTGGCCGTGATGCAGCGTGGTCTTGCCCTTGGCCCGGTGCTGCAAATACTTTTTCAACGCCGCTTGCAGCACTTGGGCCGTGAGCTTGCCCGTTTTCATGGACAGGGCAATGGTTTTCTGATCGACTTCTTCCTGCAATAAGCATCCCTCCTTATCAGAAAGTCAAAAATGGCGTCTAAGGTGGAACCACCAGACGCCGCAGGTAACAACGGTTCAAAGTGCCTCCTATTCTTCACAGGCTTTCATCCGGCGAACAGGAATAGTACGGCAGGCCGGATTTCGGTTTGCCCCAATCCGGCTGCGCCATATCGTGCGCCACAAGGGACGTGTAGTAGTTACTGATGGTGCTGGGGGCATTGAACAGCATGGCCCGTAAATACTGCTTGATGTTACGGACTTTCGTGGTGTTCTCCCGCAGGCAGTCAAAGACAAAGCGGATATGTTCGCTGTTCAGCTTCATAAACTTGGACTTCACCAGCTCGGCAGGGTAATCATCCCCGGCGATACGGATGCTCTTACGGGAAGTACAGACGGTTTCCAACATCAGATCAACGATCTCGTCAAGCTGCTCCCGGTCAATGGAACTGTCCTGAATGAGATAGTCATACTCGATATTCTCCAAAAGGATTTCCCGATAAATCTGTACTGCCGCATCCTTTCCTGTTCCTTTCCGTTCCAGCGGAGCAGCCGCCGCCTCGTTCTCCACAGGGGCAGGGGTCAGGGATGGGAAAGGAATGGAATCGGTACTTTGTCCATCTGTATTTAATTTTTCTTTTCTTGGTGAGTTAGTTCTTTGTATCTCTTTATTTAATTGCGTTGGATTTCCCGACGCCGGGTTATCCGATGTCGGGTTATCCGATGTTGGATTTTCCAACACCGGGTTTTCCAATACCGGCTTATCCAACACCGACTTATCCAACACCGGCTGCTCGTAAATGGTATAGACCATATCGGCCATTTTGCCCTTTGCGTCGCGGCCCTGCTCCCGCCTGATATATCCAGCCCGTTCCAGTTCCCACACCGCTGTCCTGATGGCGTCAATGCTTTCCCGGTTGATAAGGGACAGGCCCTTTAGGGTGTAGTCCCAATCCTCCGGCAAGGACAGCATTTGTGACAGCAGGCCCTTGGCTTTCAGGGACAGGGCTTTGTTCCGCAGATGGTGGTTGGACATCACCGTATAGCCTTTGTTCTTCTCCACGCGGAATACTGCCATATCATCGTCAGCTCCTTTCACTGTGAATTTGACCGCAGCAAAGGCGGTCAGCTTGCCCGGCTGATAGGGACACTCTGCATACACGCAGTATTGATATTTCCAATCCGGGCGATAGAAGCGGCAACTGCCGCAATCCTCCGGCGCGTTCGCCCCGCCGCCGTCGTAATGATCGAAACCGGGCTTTTCCTGCATCAGCCGTTCAAAGGCCCGGTCTTGGCCGGAAGTAAAGTACATAGCGTCGCCTCCTTTCTGAATTTGGGCATGAAAAAAGCCGCAGACTTTTTTCAAAATCTGCGGCAAGGCTGGATAACGGAAAAGGGTGCTGCCTTGTGTGACAACACCCTTTTTCTGTGCGATATTTGGTTTTTGTACCGTGCCCCGCTTTCCGCTGCCCTAAAAAACATTGATTTTACTGGGTTTCCTCATGTTTTCTTATGGCAACGCTCTTTACAGCGCTGCTTTTTTCCTTCAGTGTGGAGTTAGGAGTTTGGAGTGTGGAGTTGTGGTATCGCCTGACGGCGATGATGATTGTAATCATTATGACAAAGCCATTTAAACTCCACACTCCACCCTCCACACTTCACACTCAGAATGTGTAACCATTCCCAAATCTTTTGCGCTTAATTGGTTGAGGACCCCGAAAGGAGGCAGCGGCATGGACGATGGCAGCATCGTGGAGCTCTATCTGGCCAAAGACGAGAGCGCCATTGCGAAAACCAGCGAGAAATACGGCGCGGCGATCCGGACGCTGGCGAACCGGATTCTCGATGATTTGCCCGCATCCGAGGAGTGCGAGAACGACACGTATCTCGAGGCGTGGAACCGCATCCCGCCGCACGAGCCGCGCGCATATCTTTTTCCGTTCCTCGGGCGCATCGTGCGTCATCTCGCCATCGACCGCTGCCGCCGCAGAGACGCGCGCAAACGCAGCGCCGTGCTCTGCGAGCTGACGCAGGAGCTCGAATTGTGCCTTCCGGCGAAAGAAACGGTCGAGACGGAGGTCAGCGCCTCCGAACTCGAGGCGGTCATCCGCCGCTTTCTCGCGGGCTGCTCAGAGGAGCAGCGCGGGGTTTTCCTCAGACGCTATTGGTATTTCGACACGATCCCCGCCATCGCCGCGCGATATGGCTTCACCCAGAGCAAGGTCAAGGTGACGCTCCATCGCCTGCGCGAGCGGCTTCGTGTCGTGCTCGAAGAGGAGGGCTGGACCATATGAACGCTTTGGATCTGCTCGACGCCATTGGCGGCGCCGAGGATTCCGATATTCTGCTTGCGCAGAAAACCCAAAAGAAGCA
Source organism: Oscillospiraceae bacterium (assembly GCA_017411225.1). GTDB lineage: Bacteria > Bacillota > Clostridia > Oscillospirales > Oscillospiraceae > CAG-103. The sequence continues at coordinate 47,140 of JAFRDQ010000138.1, read as the reverse complement.
CCGCTGGATTCCATGGGCTGCCGCGGCCTGCCTGCTGCTCGCCGTCGGCGCAGGCGCGCTGCTGCGCCGTCCCGAACCCGGAACCGAACCGATCATCGAGACGCACACGCTCCCGGCGCCGGTCGAGTCGGAGCCCGGCGTCTGGATCCCGCCAATCGAGCTGCCAAAGCCGGAGGAGGCGGCGATGGCGGACATGAAAGCACTCGTCGTGGTGGACGGGAACCTTTACACAGAGGGGGAGACGTATTACGACGAGGCGGCGCGAGTGGAACCGCTCCTCGGCGAAAAGCTCGGCGACGCGACCGGCACGATTGACTGCTTTTCGGACGATTCGGAGTATGAAAAGCCGTTTGCCTCCACGCTCGCGGGCGAGGTCTTTACCGTGCAGGGCTATGATCCCGATTTCCGCGTCGCCGTGCGAAATGTAGATTCGGAAGGCAGGCTCTCGGTCTGGTTTCTGGATCATCTGAACGGCATTTATCTGAACACCGGCGCGGATCTGTTTGAAGATCGGCTGCATCTCCGCGACCGTATTACGTCCGTCCAATGGCAGGCGCATGACGACTGGAACTGGAACCGCGGCGGCATGCAGGACGCCGCGCTCTCCCCGGAGACATGGAGCGCGTTTCTCGACGCCGTGGATGCGGGACTCTTTGTGAACACCTGGCAGCCGGAGAAGTCCTTTTATGAGGGTCATCCGAACAGCAGCATCTACGATACGCCGAATCAGGCGCACCTCTTCCTCACCTTGACAGACGGCTCACGCGTGGAGCTGCGCTTGATTGAGGGCGGCTATGTCGGCTATGCGCCGCTCGGCTGGTACTTCGTCCAGATCCCGGGCGAGGCGTTCGACACGGTTTACAACGCCTGCGGCGGCACACATCTCACCGATTGGTGAGCAAAGGGCATACCGATTCCCGGTATGCCCTTGATTTTTTCGCCTTTAAATATTATCATGCATTTAAGATATCCCGTTTTTTCCAATGTGGGAGGGGGACAAAACATGACGCGTGAAGAGCGCTATGCGACCGTGTTCCGCGCAGCCTTGCCGATTTTTGGCCTGCTGCTGAAAAAGTACCGCTTTCATACCGACTATGTGCCGGAGCTGGACGAGCCCTATTTGATGCTCGCCAACCACGCCACGGAGTCCGACCATTTCATGGCCGCGTGCGCTGCGAGAAAGCCTTTGACCTTCGTCTGCGGCGAGCATTTGCTCCGCGGGAAATACGGCAGGCTCCTCAAGTCCGTCGCGAACCCCATCCCGGTGCCGAAGGGCGCCTCCGCGATCCGGTCGGTGCGGGAGATTTTAAGGCGCCTGCGCCATGGCGAAAATGTTCTGCTCTTCCCGGAGGGCAGCCGGTCCTTCCACGGCGAGACGATCCCGATGCAGGTCTCGCTCGGCAAGCTCGTCAAGACCGGCCGCGCCGCGCTTGTAACCTACCGCATTCAGGGCGGCTACTTTGTCGCGCCCCGTTGGGCGTACCACTTCCGCAAGGGTCCGATGGAAGGCCGCGTCGTGAATGTCTACCGCTCTGAGGAGCTCAAAAAGATGACGCCGGCTCAAATCACGGAGGCGGTCAACCGCGACCTCTATGAGAACGCCTACGAAACCCAGCGCCGCCGCCCGGAGCGCTATCTCGGCCGCGGCCTCGCCGAGGGGCTGGAAAACTATCTGATCTGCTGCCCCCGCTGCGGCGGCTATGACACGCTCGAGAGCGAAGACAATCGATTTCGCTGCCGCAAATGCGGCCTCGAGGGCGTGCATGATGAATTCGGCTTCCTGCACGGCGATCTCCCGTTCCACACGGTCTATGACTGGGGCAAGTGGATTGAGACCAAATTCGACGCCGATATGGCCGAGCGGGGGAAAGGGGAGCTCCTCTTCACCGATACGCCCGTGCGCCTCTATGAAATCGACGCGAACGACCACAGCAGCCGCGACCGCACCGTCGGTAATCTGAAGCTCTATCACGACCGAATGGAGCTCGGCGCGTTTGTCTTCCGGTTTGAGGACATCACCGAAATGTCGATGCTCTATTTCGGCAAGAGCCTGCTCTTTACCTGCAACGGCGCCTACTACGGCATGACCGGCCCCGCCTTCCACGCATGGAAGGCAGACCGGCTCTACCGCCTGTATCAAAAAGGAGAATAAAATGGAACTGACACGCTCGACGGTCGTCGCCGTCCCCTGCAATACCTATGATTCGGAGACGGTCTATCAGGCCGTCTGCACCGGCGTGAATGCCCTCGGCGGCATTGATCAATTTGTCCACCCGGAGGAGAAGATCCTCGTCAAGCCCAATCTGCTCAAGCCCGCGGAGGTCGACTCCGCCGTCACCACGCACCCGGACGTTCTCCGCGCCGTGCTGCGCCTGCTGCAGGAGAGCGGCTGCGCCAGCGTCAAGTACGGCGATTCCCCCGGCCACGACGCCGGCGTCCGCAGCGCGGAGAAGATCGGCCTGAACACGAAGGAGCCGATCTATGGCGCGACCTTTGCCCCGATGGACAAGGAGGTCTGCGTCTCGTTCCCGGAGGGACTGACCGAGAAAGAATTTTATTTTGCAAAGGAAGTCGCCGAGGCGGACGCGATCATCAACGTCTGCAAGATGAAGACGCACGCCCTCGTGCGCCTCACCGGCGCGGTGAAGAACCTCTTCGGCCTCACCTGCGGCTACCGCAAGGCGAGAGAGCACGTCAAGTTCCCGAACGCAAGCGTCTTTTCCCGCATGCTCATCGACATTCACCGCTGCGTCAAGCCCCGCCTGCACATCATGGACGGCATCGTCGCCATGGAGGGCAACGGCCCCGGCGCGGGCACGCCGACGCCGATGAACGTGCTCCTGTTTTCATCTGACCCCGTCGCGCTCGACGCGGTTTTCTGCGCGCTCGTGCACGTCGATCCCGAGACCGTGCCGACCAACGTGCAGGGCGAGGCGATGGGCCTCGGCGTCTACCACAGTGACAAGATCGACCTCCTGCTGGCAAAGCCCGGCGAGGACGCCAGGCGCCAGACGGTCGAGGGCTTCGCAGCCCAGTACGGCAATCCCAATTTCAAGGCCGACCGCCTGAAGAAGGACATGCTCATGAAGAGCCTCGCCGTGCTCGAGAACTTCACCCGCCGCCCGATGATCCACAAGGATCGGTGCATCAAATGCGGCATCTGCGTGCAGCACTGTCCCGTCCCGGGCAAGGCGCTCTCGTTCAAAAACGGCAAGGACCACCCGCCGGTCTACGACCGCAAAAAATGCATCCGCTGCTACTGCTGCCAGGAGATGTGCCCGCAGAAGGCCATCACCGCTGGAAGAAAATAATCAAAATGAGAGCCCGACATTGTCGGGCTCTCATTTTGAGACTCGCGCTCCATCGCCCATCGGTTGGTCGGCGCGAGGGGCGTGCGTCGCGCACGCCCTAGGGAGATTTTTCACCGCACATGTCGCTGAAAAATCGAATTTGATTCTATTTGCCCTGACGGGCAAACTCTGCGAGGCAGATTTCCGTCGTAGGGGACGGCGTCCTCGACGTCCCAGCGGCAAATTCTTGGATTCGTTTTTTCTCAGGCGAATCCGCACCGCACCATTCGTAGGGGCCGACGCCCTCGGCGGCCCGCTGTGAAATCGATCTCCGCACCCAAGCAGACGCTGTAGGGGAGGGGCTTGCCCCTCCCGGCGTGCCATTCAAAAAGATAAAATAAATGTGAGACGAATTCGCAGACAGCGCGAATTCGCCTCACGTTTTTTTGTTTGATTGTTACTTGCGCACAGAGAAGTCCACGCTCGTGGAGCCCTGATCCTCCTGCACGAACTCGTAGTCCTTGCCGGGGAGAATGGCGTTGAGCAGGATACCGACCAGAGAGGCGACTGCCAGACCCGAGAGGCTGATGTGCTCAGACAGCTGCACGCTGCCGACAGAGTAGTTGATGCCGATGGAGAGCACCAGGATCAGCGCCGCGATGATGACGTTGCGGGTGTTGGTGAAGTCCACCTTGTTCTCCACGACGTTGCGCACGCCGACGGCGGAGATCATACCATAGAGCACGAGGCTCACGCCGCCGATCGTGGCGGTGGGCATGGCGGAGATAAGCGCGGCGAACTTCGGGCAGAAGGAGACGATGATCGCAAAGCACGCGGCGATGCGGATCACGCGGGGATCATACACGCGGCTGAGCGCGAGCACGCCGGTGTTCTCGCCGTAGGTGGTGTTCGCGGGCGCGCCGAAGAGGGAAGCGAGGGTGGTGGCCAGACCGTCGCCCAGCAGGGTGCGGTGGAAGCCGGGGTCGACCATGAAGTTCTGCTCGCAGGTGGAGCTGATCGCGCAGATATCGCCGATGTGCTCGACCATGGTGGCGAGGCTCAGGGGAACGATCGTGAAGATCGCGGTCACGAGGATGCCGCCGTTCACGCCGGTCTTGAGAATGTGGAACACGCTGTTCTCCCACACGATGGGGAGGGCAAACCATTTGGCGTTTGCCACGGCCTCGACCACGTTCTGGCGGGTGGGCTGATCGATGATCACGGCGAGCACATAGCTCACGAGAACACCCAGGAGGATGGGGATGATCTTGGCCATGCCCTTGCCCCACATGTTGAAGCCGATGACGGTGATGATGGCCACGATGGCAATCAGCCAGTTGGCGTTGCAGTTGTTGATCGCGGAAGAGGAGAGCGTCAGGCCGATGGCAATGATGATCGGGCCGGTGACGATGGGCGGGAAGTAGCGCATGACCTTCTTCACGCCGAAGACCTTGAACAGCGCCGAGAGAATCACATACATGAGACCCGCGCACGCCACGCCCAGGCAGGCGTAGGGGATCATCTCGGTGTTGGGCTTGCCGTCGATCAGCGGCGCGATGGCGGCGTAACCGCCGAGGAACGCGAAGGAGCTGCCGAGAAAGGCCGGAACCTTGAACTTGGTCAGCACGTGGAACAGCAGCGTACCCAGACCCGCAAACAGCAGCGTCGTTGCGATGTCGAGGCCCGTCAGGATGGGGACGAGCACCGTTGCGCCGAACATGGCAAACATGTGCTGCAGGCCCAGCACCAGCATCCGGGGCGTGCCCAGCTTGCGGGCGTCATACACCGGCTCGGCGCCGATCTTCTTTTCACTCATAGTAACTTATCCTCCTGTTTTGTATCGGGAGCGCCGGAACGACCGCCGCGCGCATCTTGCCGGCATCTTTTCCCTCTGCCTTCGTCTCAGAAGCTTGAAATACACAAAGTATTCCTGCGCTTCTTCGTCTTCGGCAGATGAAAAATCTGCTCGACAATCTGCGCACTTCGATCATTCCGCCGCTCCCGTTGTTTACTTTTCTCTTGTTTTGCTTATTTTTTGAAACTGTCCTTCAGCGCAACGGCTCTGTTGAACACCAGATGCTCCGGCGAGGAGTCCTTGTTGTCCACGGCGAAGTAGCCGAGGCGCAGGAACTGGAAGCTTGCGGGCGCTTCGGCCTTGGCGAGCATCTGCTCCACCTTGCAGCCGGTCAGAACCTCGAGCGAATTGGGGTTCATGCACTCGATGTAGTCCTTGCCGTCGCCCTCGGGATCCTCGTCCGCGAAGAGGTTGGAGTAAAGGCGCACCTCGGCATCGCTGCAGCAGTTTGCGTCCACCCAGTGCAGCGTCGCGCCCTTGACCTTGCGGCCGTCGGCAGGGTCGCCGCCGCGGCTTTCGGGATCGTAGGTTGCGAAGATCTCCGCAATGCTGCCGTCCTCATTCTTGCGGTAGCCCGTGCAGCGGATCAGATACGCGCCCTTCAGGCGGCACTCGGGGCCGTCGGGGTAGAGGCGCTTGTATTTCGGCACCGGCTCGGGCAGAAAATCGTCCGCCTCCACATAAACCTCGCGGGAGAAGGAGACGAGGCGCTTGCCGGCCTTGGGGTCGTTGGGATTGTTTTCGACCTCGACCAGCTCGCTCTCACCCTCGGGATAGTTCGTAATCGTGAGCTTCACCGGGCGGAGCACCGCCATGGCGCGCTGGGCGTGGTCGTTCAAGTCCTCGCGCAGGCAGTGCTCGAGGAAGCTGTAGTCCACCGTGCTCGGCACCTTTGAGACGCCGATGCGGTCGGTGAAGTTGCGGATGGAGGCCGGGGTGTACCCGCGGCGGCGCAGACCGCAGAGCGTCGGCATGCGCGGATCGTCCCAGCCGGAGACGATGCCCTCCTCCACGAGGCGGCGCAGCTTGCGCTTGGACATGACCGTGTAGTTGATGCCGAGGCGGCTGAACTCAATCTGCCGCGGCTTGGAGGGGACGGACACGTTGTTGATCACCCAGTCATACAGCGGGCGGTGATCCTCATACTCCAGCGAGCACAGAGAGTGCGTCACGCCCTCGAGCGCGTCCTGAATCGGGTGCGCGAAGTCATACATCGGGTAGATGCACCACTTGTTGCCTTGGCGGTGATGCTCGATATAGCGGATGCGGTAGAGCACCGGGTCGCGCATGTTGAAGTTGCCGCTCGCGAGATCGATTTTCGCGCGCAGGGTGTATTTGCCCTCGGGGAATTCGCCCTTTCGCATCCGCTCGAAGAGATCTAAGCTCTCCTCGATCGGGCGGTCGCGCCACGGGCTCTTGGCGGGGGTGTTCGTGTCGCCGCGGTATTCCTTGAACTGCTCCGGCGTCAGCTCGCACACGTAGGCGAGGCCCTTTTTGATCAGCTCCACGGCGAACTCGTAGTCCTGCTCGAAGTAGTCCGAGCCGAAGAAGAACCGGTCGCCCCAGTCAAAGCCTAGCCAGTGAATGTCCTCCTGAATGGCCTCGACGAACTCGTTGTCCTCCTTGGAGGGGTTCGTGTCGTCCATGCGGAGATTGCACAGTCCGCCGAAGCGCTCTGCCGTGCCGAAGTCGATGCACAGCGCCTTGCAGTGGCCGATGTGCAGATAGCCGTTCGGCTCGGGCGGGAAGCGGGTGTGCACGCGCTGACCCTCAAACCGGCCGCCGGGTCCGATGTCCTCCTGAATGAAGGCTTCGATAAAGTTTCTGGAAGTTTCGTCCATTGGATTGAACTCCTTGTCTCTCGAATTTCAAATTTTTCTGATGTATTATACACGAAACCCGGCTTCTTTACAATATTCATAACAGCGAACTTCGGGCAGATGTCACCCCTCGCTTTCGTTTATCTGCTCATCCGTTGGCAATTGGGCTGCAAATGTGGTAAAATGAGTCATCTGAACGAAAAAGGAGAGAGTCGCCATGCGTCTGGAGGAAGAGCGCGTCAAAACCATCAACAGCTATCGCGGCATCATTGTGAACACCCGCCTGGACTATGCCCGTCTGCCGGACGGGTCGATGGCGCTGCGCGAGGTCGTGGAGCACCCCGGCGGCGTCGCCGTGCTGCCGCTGGAGGATGACGGCACGGTCTGGTGCGTGCGCCAGTTTCGATACCCGTTTTCAGAGCTGCTGCTCGAGGTCCCGGCGGGCAAGCTCGAGCCCGGCGAGGAGCCGGAGACGGCCGCGCGCCGCGAGCTCTCGGAGGAGACCGGCCTCGAGGCGGGAAAGCTCACCTATCTCGGCCGCCACTACTGCTCGCCCGGCTATAACAGCGAGGTGCTGCACATCTATCTCGCGCAGGACCTGCGCCATGGCAGATCCCACCCGGACGCGGGGGAGTTTCTCGCCGTCGAAAAGCACACCCTGCAGGAGCTGACCGACCTCGCCCTCGCCGGCGAGCTGCCCGATACAAAAACCGCCGTCGCCGTTTTGAAGACCCGCCTGCTCACCGAGTGAGTATTGCTTTTCTCCCCGGATTATGATACACTCATGGAGTATCCTTAAGATGGGTATAGTATGTACGATTGAATGAATTCTTCAGATAGATGTTTCGCACGAAACAGGCGAGAGGTGTAAGATGGATAAGTATGTGATCCGCGGCGGACGACCGCTGCAGGGCGAAATTCCGATCAGCGGCGCGAAAAACGCGGCCGTTGCAATCATACCGGCGGTCCTCCTCGTGGAGGGCGTCTGCCGTCTGGAAAACATTCCGCAGATCAGCGATGTGGACATGCTCCTCACGATTCTCGAGGGGCTCGGCGCCAAGGTGGACCGCCTCGACGGCTCCACCGTGGAGATCGACTGCACGGACGCGCATTTTGTCGATGCGCCGTATGAGCTCATGCAGAAGATCCGCGCATCCTATTATTTCATCGGCTCGATGCTCGGGCGCTTCGGCATGGCGAAGACCACCATGTCCGGCGGCTGCAACTTCGGCCTGCGTCCGATCGATCAGCACGTCAAGGGCATGACCGCCCTCGGCGCCACGGTCGATATCAAGGACGGCTTTGTCTATGCCAACACGCCCGACGGCAAGCTCCACGGCTCCAAAATTTATCTGGACAAGGTCTCCGTCGGCGCGACGATGAACATCATCATCGCCGCCTCCAAGGCCCGCGGCCGCACGATCATCGAAAACGCCGCCCGCGAGCCGCACATCGTCGACCTCGCAAACTTCCTCAACTCCATGGGCGCGGATGTGCGCGGCGCCGGCACCGACACCGTCAAGGTCTACGGCGTGGAGCATCTCCACGGCGGAGCCTACAGCATCATCCCCGACCAGATCGAGGCCGGCACCTACATGACCGCCTGCGCTGCCGCCGGCGGCGAGGTGCGCATCCTCAATGTCATCCCCCGTCATCTCGAGTGCATCAGCGCCAAGCTGCGCGAGATGGGCGTCACCGTCGTGGAAGGGGAGGACACCGTTCTCGTGCGCTCCAACGGGCGCCTGCGTCCCGTGAGCGTCAAGACCCTGCCGTATCCCGGCTTCCCCACGGATATGCAGCCGCAGATCAGCACCGCGCTCTGTCTCGCGGGCGGCACGAGCAGCATCACCGAGGGCGTCTATGACAACCGCTTCAAATACATGAACGAGCTGCGCAAGATGGGCGCGGACGTCTCGGTCGACGGCAGCTTTGCCGTCGTCAACGGCGTCGAAAAGCTCACCGGCGCGCAGGTCGCCGCCTGCGATCTCCGCGCGGGCGCGGCGATGGTCATCGCCGGTCTCTGCGCCGAGGGCGTCACCGAGGTGGTCGACATCAAGTATATCGAGCGCGGCTATGAAAACTTCGTCGAGAAGCTGCGCAGCGTCGGCGCGGATATCACGCTCGAGCGCACGCCGGACGAGGCGAAATGAGAGCGGTCGCTCTCGCCAGCGGCTCCACCGGCAACAGCACGCTCCTGCAGTGGGAGGGCGGCAGTCTCCTGATCGATGCGGGCATCTCCGCCCGCCGTGTGCGCACGATGCTGCGTGCCGAGGGCACGGAGCTGAGCGACCTCGCCGCCATTTTGATCACGCACGACCATTCCGACCATATCTCCGGCCTGCAGGTGCTGCTGCGTCAGTGCGCCTGCCCGGTCTATGCCATGCCCGGCACGGCGAAGATGCTCCGCGCGGTTCTGCGCGAGCATGAGAGCCGGTTTCAGGCTGCGTCTCCCGAAGGCCTTTGCCTGTCAGACGCGTCTGTCACGCCGATCCCGACGATGCACGATGCGTCCGAAAGCTGCGGCTGGCGCGTCCAGACGCCGGAGGGCGTCTTTGGCCTCTGCACCGATCTCGGCGTCGTCACGGAGGAGGTCATCGAGGGGCTCTGCGGCGCGGATCTCGCGCTCATTGAGTCAAACCACGATGTGGACATGCTCCTCCATGGGCCCTATCCGCCGTATCTCAAGCGGCGCATCCGCTCGGAGTTCGGGCATCTGTCCAATGAGGACGCAGCCCAGCTCGCCGTCACGCTCTGCGCCAACGGCACGCGCAGCCTGATCCTCGGCCATATCAGCCGCCATAACAATACCCCCGCCAAAGCGCTTGGAACGGTCTCCGCCGCGCTGAGAGAGGCGCTGCCGGAGCTGCTGCAGCCGGAGCTTGTCGCCGCGCCCGAATGCGGCCCGCTTTCGGTGGAGGTGAAAGTGAGCGCGCCATGCTCTCTGTAACGATTCTCTGCGTCGGCAAAATGCGCGAAAAGCATTATATTGCCGCCTTTGCCGAATATGAAAAGCGCCTCGGCGCCTTCTGCCGCTTTGACCTGCAGGAAATTCCGGAGCAGCGTTTGCCGGATCGCCCCGCGCCGAAGGAGATCGAGTCCGCGCTCGAGCGCGAGGCGCAGGAGATTTTACGCCGCATCCCGAAGGGCGCCGCGGTCATCACCATGTGCGTCGAGGGAAAGAGCCTCTCGAGCCCGGAGCTCGCGGCATATCTCGAGCGGCTGCAGAATGCCGGCACGTCGCACCTGTGCTTCATCGTCGGCGGCTCGTTCGGCCTGAGTGAGCGCGTCAAGGCAGCGTCGTCGCTCCGGCTCAGCATGTCGGCCATGACGTTTCCGCACCATCTGGCGCGCGTCATGCTCATGGAACAGATTTATCGTTCGTTCACCATTCTGAATGGTTCGCAATATCACAAATAGGAGAAGCATCATGAGAGACGATTCCATCAAGCCCGAGTTTCCCGACAAGGTGCCCGGCGATCTGCATCTCTCCTGGGGGAGGGACAGCCGCCGCGATCTGCTCGAGCGCTGGCCGACCACGCCGGAGGGCGAGCCGGTCACGCCCGCGTTTCTGACCAAGTGCGGTCAGGTGGATCTGGAAGATCGACTTCTGGTGAATATGCTCGAGGCCTATGGCATTCCCTGCCTGACCCGATATCCCCACAGCGGGGAGTTCGGCAAGGTCGTGCTCGGCATGTCCGGCTTCGGCACGGAAATATATGTCCCCGAAACCTTACTGCAGGATGCAGTCGCGCTCCTTGAGAGCGAAGATGATGCAGATGAACTGGAAGGAGAGGAAAACCAATGAGTTATCAGGAAGAGTATCAGCGCTGGCTCGACAGCCCCGCCCTCAGCACCGCGGAGTGGGAGGAGCTCAAGGCCATTGAGAACAACCCCAAGGAGATCGAGAGCCGCTTTTTCGCGCCGCTGGAGTTCGGCACTGCCGGTCTGCGCGGTGAGATGGCCGTGGGTCTGCGCCGCATGAACGTGCATGTCATCCGCCATGCCACGCAGGCGTTCGCCGAGGTCATCAAGGCCGAGGGACCCGAGGCCTGCCGCAAGGGCGTCGTCGTCTGCTATGACTGCCGCATCAACAGCGAGGTTTTCGCGCATGAGGCCGCCGCCGTCATGGCCGCCAACGGCATCCACGTCCGCGTGTTTGACGCCCTGCGTCCCACGCCGGAGCTGTCCTACGCCGTGCTGCATTACGGCGCGCAGGCGGGCATCAACGTCACCGCGAGCCACAACCCCAAGGAATACAACGGCTATAAGGTCTACTGGGCCGACGGCGCGCAGCTGCCCCCGCAGCATGCCGCGGCGGTTGCCGATTATATGACGAAGCTCAACATCTTCAAGGACGTCAAGCGCATGAGCTTCGATGCCGCCCTCCAGCAGGGCCTGATCGAGTATCTCGGCGAGGAGACCGACGAGGCCTTCCTCAAGGAGGTCATGGCCATGTCCATCGATCCCGCCGTCGTCCGCCGCGTGGCTGATAACTTCAAGATTGTCTATACGCCGTTTCACGGCTGCGGCTGGCGTCTCGTGCCCGAAGCGCTCCATCGCCTCGGCGTGCAGCACGTCATCCCCGTTCCTGAGCAGATGGTGCTCGACGGCTCGTTCCCCACGGTCGCAAGCCCGAACCCCGAGAATCCCGAGGGCTTCTATCTGGCGGTCGATCTCGCCAAGGAAGTCGGCAGCGATCTCATCGTCGGCACCGACCCGGACTCCGACCGCGTCGGCGTCATGGTTCGCGCGAAGGACGGCGAGTATCACACCCTCACCGGCAACCAGATGGGCTGCCTGCTCATGGACTATATCATCACCGCCCGCCGCGAGCAGGGCACCCTGCCGAAGAACGCCGCGGGTCTGAGCACGATCGTCTCCACCAAGATGGTCCGCAAGATCTGCGAGGATAACGGCGTCCACTTTGACGAGACCTTCACCGGCTTCAAGTTCATCGCCGAGAAGCTCGCCGAGTACGCCAAGACCGACGCTTACCAGTATGTCCTCGGCTTCGAGGAGAGCTATGGCTATATGATGGGCGACTACGTCCGCGATAAGGACGCCGTCACCGCCTCCATGATGATCGTGGAGATGGCCGCGCACTATCACGAGAAGGGCATGACCCTCGCCGACGCGCTCGAGGCGCTGTATGAAAAGTACGGCCGCTTCGGCGAAAAGACGCTCAACCTCGTCATGCCGGGTCTCGACGGTCTCGAGAAGATGGCCGCCCTCATGGCGGAGCTGCGCGCCAATCCCCCTGCCGATATCGCCGGCACCGCGGTGCTGCGCATGCGCGACTATAAGGACGGCTCCGTGAACGTCCCCGGCCTCGGCAAGGTGGAAAACACGCCCATGTCCGGCTCCAACGTGCTCTATTTCGAGCTCGAGGACGGCTGCTCCTTCATCGTGCGCCCCTCCGGCACCGAGCCGAAGATCAAGATCTATATCCTCGCGCAGGGCAAGGACGCCGCCGACGTGCAGGCCAAGATCGAAAAATATAACGCTTTTGCCGAGACGCTCAAGCGCTGAACCTGATTTCAGAACCCACAGCCCCCGGAACTTCCGGGGGCTGTCTTGTGAGGAAACCAAATGAAAAAACTCTGGCAACTGTTTTATACCTTCGCCATCGTCGGCGTCACCACCTTCGGCGGCGGCTATGCCATGCTGCCCGCGCTGCAGCGCGAGGTGGTCGAAAAGCGCGGCTGGGCTTCCGAGGAGGAGCTCATGGACTGGTACGCCATCGGTCAGTGCACCCCCGGCGTCATCGCCGTGAACACCGCCACCTTCGCCGGGCAGAAACAGGCGGGCACGCTCGGCGGCATTATCGCCACGCTCGGCGTCGTGTTCCCGTCGCTTGTCATCATCACGGTCATCGCCGCCTTCATCCAGGGCTTTGCGGATATCCCCGCCGTGCAGCACGCTTTCGCGGGCATCCGCGCCTGCGTCTGCGTCCTGATTCTCAACGCCGTCGTCAAGCTCTGGAAGAAGTCCGTCATCGACTGGAAAACCGGCGTCGTCTTCGCCGTCGTGTTTCTCGGCTCGGTGTTCCTGCGTCTCTCCCCGGTCATCTATGTCATCATTGCCGCTCTTGCCGGCATCCTGCTCAAGCGTCTGGAGGTGAAGGCATGATTCTCCTGCGCCTGTTCTGGGAGTTTTTCAAAACCGGCATGTTCTCCGTCGGCGGGGGACTGGCCACGCTCCCGTTTATCTATGATATTTCGGACAAGACCGGCTGGTTCACGCATCAGCAGATCGCCGATATGATCGCCGTCGCCGAGTCCACGCCCGGCCCGATCGGCATCGACATGGCGACCTATGTGGGCTTTACCACCGCGGGCGTCGTCGGCTCGCTCGTTGCCACGCTCGGTATCATCACGCCCGATATCATCGTCATTCTCATCATCGCCTCCTTCCTCAAGAAGTTCCGCGAGAGCAAGCTGGTCGACAGCGCGTTTTACGGCCTGCGTCCCGCCTCCGCCGCCCTCATCGCCGCGGCGGGCTGGTCGGTCGTGAAGATCTCCCTGATTCATCTGGACGCCGCGACCATCGCCTCCGTCTTCCAGTGGAAGGCAATCGCCCTCGCCGTCGTGATCTGGCTGCTTACGAATGTCGTCCAGCAGACGAAGAAGTGGCATCCGCTGGCGTTCATTGCCATCTCTGCTGTGGTTGGAATTGTATTACAATTCTGATTTATGTATAAAAATGTAAACAAACTGTAAAAGCGTTACAAAAAATGACAAAAAGTGTTGACAAATAAGCGACATAGCGTTAGTATAATCATGCGATCGCTGATAAACAAACGAAAGGAGCATGATTGTAATGGCAAACTTTGGTCTGAATCTTGCGAAGTGGATTCTCGGTCTGGCCGGTGAGCATGACGCTGACGGTTGGCTGTCCGCGATCCTCGATCTTCTCCCGTAAGTTGTAAACAAGCGAAAAAATGCAGTTGTCCTGTGTGTTCATGTGGGATGACTGCATTTTTTATTTGCGCATGGGTGTCTGCATGACTCAAGCGAAACTGTTATAGAATTGACAAAATGTCACATGAATACCTGAATGTGACAATTGATACCAAACGTGTTGACAAGTAATAAACACGGTGTTATTTTTTATATGCAACCGCAAAACATCAACGAAAGGAGTGAAAGTGAATCATGGCGAACTTTGGTCTGAATCTGGCGCTGTGGATCCTCGGCCTGGCCGACGAGCACGATGCTGACGGCTGGCTGCAGGCGATCCTCGATCTGCTGAACTGAGTGAAAAAGTGAAAAGAGAGAAAAGCAGCTGCTTTGCGCAAAGCGAAGCGGCTGCTTTTCTGATTTTTTTGTCTCATCAAATGATATAGGGAATCTGGAAGATATACACGTTCCGGTATTTCTCCATGCGCCGGATCATCGTCTTGGTGGTCTGGTTGTGCAGCACGCGCGCCCAGCGGTTTTGCATCACGAGGTTCGGCATCATCACGGTCAGATGCTGGTGCTTGTCGAGCTTTGCGTGCTCGGCCTCGATGTGCCGCATGAGCACCTCCTCCGTGTTGCGGTAGTGCGTTACCTCATAGACGAACGTGCCCGGCACGCCGAGGCGCTCGACCTGCGCCTGGAGCTGCTTCGCGCTCGCCTCGTCGCTGCAGATGTGGTAGAACTCAATCTCGTCAAAGTCGAGATCCTTCGCGCAGTTGAGCACCTTCACGAACGAGCGGTTCACGTTCTGCACCGGCAGCACCAGCTTGCCCACGCGCCCGCGGCCCATGAGCGCCACCGCCTCCTCGGGCGAGGAGATGCGCAGATCGTCGCGCACCTTGTCATAGTGCTTCTTGATCGTCCGCATCAGCCACACGAGCAGGATGATGCACACCAGCGTCACCCACGCGCCCTGCAGGAACTTCATGAGCACGATGATCACGAGCGTGATGCCGGTGATGATCGTGCCGAAGCCGTTGACGAAGGCCTTGGTCTGCCAGCCGGGGCCTTTTTTGCGCACCCAGTGGAGCACCATGCCGAGCTGGCTCAAAAGGAAGGAGAGAAACACGCCCGCGGCGTAGAGCGGCAGCAGCAGATGCTGGTCGCCGTTGAACGCGATTACGAGCAGCGCCGCCGAGGCGAAGAGGAACAGAATGCCGTTGGAGAAGTTCAGGCGGGTCCCGCGGTAGATCAGCTGGCGGGGGAGATAGCCGTCCTGCGCCATCAGCGCCATCAGCAGCGGCAGCCCCGCAAACGCGGTGTTGGCTGCGAGCGTCAGAATCACGACGGTCATGACCTGCACGACGTAGTAGAGCGCGCTGCCGCTGCCGAACACAGCCTCGGCCAGCTGGCTCACCGCCGTGGCCTCCTCGTTCGGCACGATGCGGTACATGCTGATGAGCACGCTCACGCCGAAGAACACGATGCAGACAAAGCCCGCCATGGCGTAGAGCACCTTCTTGGCGTTCTTCGGCGCGGGTTCCTTGAAGTTCGGCACGCCGTTGGAGACGGCCTCCACGCCGGTCAGCGCCGTGCAGCCCGAGGCGAAGGCGCGCAGGATCACAAACAGCAGCATGTCCTTCGAGCTCTCTGCCGCAATGGCGGTCTCCTGCGGCGTGTAGCTTCCGGACGCGTAGCGCACGATACCGACGACGATCAGCGTCAGCATCGTGAAGATGAAGAGATAGGTCGGCACGCCGAACATCACGGCGCTCTCGCGCAGGCCGCGCAGATTGCCCCACGTCAGCAGCGCGATGAGAATGAGCGCAATGAGCGCCTTCCATTTGAGCAGCTCCGGAAACGCGCTCGTCACCGCCGCCGCGCCCGCGCAGGCGCTCACGGCCACGGTCAGAATATATCCGATGATCAGTGCCGCGCCGGCCACGAGCCCCGGCGTCTCGCCGAGATTGTCCGTCGCCACGATGTAGGCGCCGCCGCCCTGCGGATAGGCGTCGATTGTCTGCCGGTAGCAGAACACCAGAATGCCGAGCAGACCGATGATCGCCGCCACGATCGGGAGGAAGGATTTGTAGGACGCCATGCCCAGCACCGGGATCAGCACCAGCAGAATCTCCTCGCCTGCGTAGCTCACCGAGGAGATTGCGTCGCTCGCAAAGACCGGGATGCCCCAGAGAATATTGAACTTCTCGTCACTCAGCTTGGAGTCCTCCAGCCGCTTGCCGAGGAAAAACGTGCGAAGCCGTTCTTTCATTTGTATGTCTCCGTTTCTGCTTCTGACGGGAAACAAAAAAGCGCCGTCTCATCGACAGCGCAGAAGAACCATGCATCAGCGGGCGTAAAGCGTCCCGATCCCTCTTTGCGCTGACGAGATTAGCTGTCGGGTTCGGGGAAGAAGGTCCCCTACTGCGTTCGCAGATGCACCCCAAATGTCGGGTCTCCCGCTGCCGCCATGGGCGGCATTAAGCAATTTTTATACAATTTCAATATAGTGTTTCGACATTTTAATGTCAATGTACGATTTGCACAAAACTGTTTGGTTTCCGCAAAGAAGGTCAGCAAACAGACGATTTCTTGTCAAAGTGTCAAAATTGTCAAAAACAAGAAAGCGTCAAAAAACACGACACAATCGGAATAACGCAGATTGCGACACTGTTGACAATTGTCATGTTCGATGCTATTTTTTGAACAGAATTGACGATTTTGAGCAGATAACGAAACACTCGCATCGTCAATTTCTGCTTTATCAATGTGGAGGAACGGAGGAACACCGCATGAAAGACCGGACAAAGCTGGCGCTGGCGAAGGCACTGCAGGAGCTCCTGAACACCAAGTCGCTCGATGAAGTCCGCGTGAGCGAGCTGTGCAGCCGATGCAATCTTCAGCGGCAGAGCTTTTATTATCATTTTCAGGACAAGTATGATCTGGTGGCCTGGATTTTCATGCAGGATACCAGCCGGGTCTTTGCCGAATGCGGCAGTCATCTGAGTCTGCAGTTCATTTCGAGCCTGCTGAACACGTTTTATGATAAGAAGCAGTTCTATCTCCGCATTATGGCGGATCGCTCGCAAAATCTGCCGCTCTACTATATTCAGGACTATGTCTATCGCTTCTGCATGAGCCGCTATCAAAAGCGCGAGCACAACGACGAGCTGAAAGCAAAGGTCAAATTCCTGGTTTACGGCAGCATGGGCGTCATCTGGGAGTGGCTCGGAGATGAGCATGAGTTTACGGCGGACGATCTGGCAAAATGGATGTTTGAGATGATCCCGCCCGAAATGAAAAACTGAAAAAACACCCGATGGATCGACAATCCCCGACGGAAAAACCGTCGGGGGTTTTTTTGTGCGTTTCCACAGAAAAGAATTGCGGAATTCGCCGATTTTCCACTTGCCTTTTCCCATAAAACACGGTATACTAACATCAAAGTGGGGTGAAATGGGGGAAAGTGCATCCAAATACCACGATGCAGTTCTCCAGACCCACAAATGCCGCCGGAAGGAGGGAAGAGCATGACCGGCACCTATCAACATACGCTGGACGCCAAGGGCCGTCTGTTCATCCCGTCCAAGCTCCGCGAGGAGCTCGGCGACACGTTCTATGTCACCATCTCGCGCGAGCCGTGCCTCTGCGCGTATAACGAGGCCAACTGGCAGCGCCTGTGCGACAAGGCCAATGAGCTGCCCTATTCGCTGCAGAGCAAGCTGCGCCCCATGTTCGCCAACGCCGCGAAGGTCGAGCTCGATGCGCAGGGCCGCATCCTCCTCACGCAGACGCTGCGCGACACGATCCGCCTCGGCAGGGAAGTGACCGTCGTCGGCACGAACAACCACGCCGAGTTCTGGAACAAGGCCGATTGGGACAAGATCTGCGCCATCGAGAGCGCGCCGGAGAATATCGCCGCAGTCATGGATGAGCTGGGATTTTAAGATATGGAACCGAAACACGTATCCGTTCTTCTCAATGAGTGCATCGAAGCACTGAATATTCGGCCCGACGGCATTTACGTCGACGGGACGCTCGGCCTCGGCGGGCATTCCTCCGAGATCGCAAAGCGCCTGACGACGGGACTCCTCATCGGCATCGACCGGGACGAGACCGCCATCGAGCGCGCCGGCGCGAGACTTGCCCCCTATGGCGGGCGCGTCCGGCTCGTGCACGGCAATTTCTCCGACGTCTCCTCCATTCTCGACCGTCTCGGCATTGAGGCTGTGGACGGCATGCTCTTCGATCTCGGCGTCTCCTCGCCGCAGCTCGATGAGGCGCACCGCGGCTTTTCCTATATGCAGGACGCCCCGCTCGACATGCGCATGGACGGCAGCGCAAGCCTCTCCGCCCACGATGTGGTCAACACCTGGCCGGAGGAGCGGCTGAAGCGGATCCTGTATGATTACGGCGAGGAGCGCTATGCGCCCCGCATCGCCGCCGCCATCGTCCACGCCCGGCAGGAGAGCGCGATCGAAACCACGCTCGAGCTCGTGGAGATCATCCGCTCGGCCATGCCCGCCGCCGCGCTGCGCGAAAAGCAGCACCCGGCCAAGCGCTCGTTTCAGGCCATCCGCATCGCGGTCAACGATGAGCTCGGCGCTGTGCAGACCATGATGGACACCGCGCCTGACAAGCTCCGCCCCGGCGGCAGGCTCGCCGTCATCAGCTTCCATTCGCTGGAGGACCGCATCGTCAAAAACGGCATTCGCCGCCGCGAGGACGGCTGCACCTGTCCGCGCGATTTCCCGGTCTGCACCTGCGGCTTTGTTCAGACGCTCAAGAGCGTTTCGCGCAAGCCGATCCTTCCGTCCCTGGAGGAGCAAATTGCCAACCCCAGAGCCCGAAGTGCAAAATTAAGGGTTGCAGAACATATCTAAAAGTAGTATTATGTAAACAGTATATCACGATTTGGAAAGGAGCGGCAGCCATGGCACAGCCTCAACCGTCCCGGCGCAGACGCACACCCGTCATGCCAGACAGCATGGCCTACGATTTGTCGCGCCCCAGTCAGGATACCATGCGGTACAGCACCGCAGCCCCCGAGCTTCAGCCGAAGCAGAGACCGAAAAACCGTCGGCAGCAGCAGCCGGCGCTTCGCCCGAGATTCCGCGTCATGTCCGTTGCGCCGACGGCGGTGGTGCTCTTCCTCGCGGCGCTCGTGATCTGGACCTTCTCTCTGCAGGCCCGCACGCAGATCACGCAGGCGCAGCAGGAGGTTTACCGTCTCGAGAACGAGCTGCGCACCGTCGAGCAGGTGCAGGACGAGCTGGAGATCGAATACGAATCCGCCTTCAACTTCACCAAGCTGGAGGACTATGCCGTCACCACGCTCGGCATGCAGCGTCCGCGCGACGAGCAGGTTTATTACCTCTCTCATGAGAGCGAGGATCACGCCGTCGCCGTTCTGGAGCGCTCCCGCTCCAACGGCCTTGTCGAC
This sequence comes from Oscillospiraceae bacterium, assembly GCA_017411225.1. Lineage (GTDB taxonomy): Bacteria > Bacillota > Clostridia > Oscillospirales > Oscillospiraceae > CAG-103. The sequence goes on along the minus strand of JAFRDQ010000138.1, from coordinate 27,833 downwards.
CGGCTCGATGATTTCCTCTCTGAGCTTCTGGCATATTTCCGTTGACAGCTGTGATATAATGCCTTAGGTCGATCATCCGGCGTCATCGTTATTCCCCCCATCCCCTCGGAAGGAGCATTACATGGCAGTGCAACCCACAGGGCGCGCAAGCACCCAGAGAGCAGATAACACAATGATCAGCCGCACACGATGGATTTTCTTAGTGTGCGGCATTGCCGCTTTTATACTCCTTCTCGGACGGCTTGGTTATCTCATGATTTTCAAGCAGGATTACTATGAGCAGCAGGCCATTCAGCAGACGGTCGTCCGCCAGAATGTGCTCGCCCTGCGCGGCACGATTTTCGACACCAACGGCAAGATCCTCGCCAAGAGTGCCACGAAGGACACCGTCATTCTCTCCCCGGCGGACATCGTGAAAAACGACTGGGATCTCGACGGCATCGCCCGCGTCCTGGCGGACAATCTGGCCGACTACGGCGTGACCTATGAGCAGGTCATGTCCCTCGCGCAGGATAAAGACTCCTACTACAAGATCGTCGCCCGCAAGGTCGACCGCTCCGACACCGAGCCCATCCGCGAATATAAAAACGCGAACAAGGGCTGCAACGGCATCGTCCTCTCGCCCGACTCCAAGCGCTATTATCCCTACGGCGACCTCGCCGCGCACGTGCTCGGCTATGTCGGCATCGACAACGACGGTCTCGCCGGCATTGAGAGCCAGTATGACAACGTCCTCGCCGGCGGCATGGGCCGCGTCACGCGCCTGTCGGATAAGAGCTCCATCGGCATGCTGAACATCAAGTACGAGGATTACACCAAGGAGACCGCGGGCGCCGACATCAAGGTCACGCTCGATGCGAACATCCAGTATTATCTTGAAAAGAACCTCAAGCAGGCCGTCGCGGACTATGAGATTCTCAACGGCGCCGCCGCCATCGCCATGGATCCGCACACCGGCGCGATCAAGGGCATGGTCTCGCTCGGCAACTTCGACCCCAATGATTATCAGACTCTCACCGAGGACACCGAGGCGCGTCTCGAGGAGACGATCGAGAAGGGCGTCGTCGAGGAGGAGGACGAGGAAGGCAACCCCGTCAAGACCCGCAAGTACACCGAAAAGGAGATCGAGGATCTGCGCACGGACGCCATGTTCCGCCAGTGGCGCAACAAGGCCCTGTCCGATACGTATGAGCCCGGCTCCACCTTCAAGATCATCACGCTCGCCATGGCGCTCGAGGAGGGCGTCGTGAGCGAGGATACCCACTTCTTCTGCGGCGGCAGCACCGAGGTGCTCGGCCGCACCACGCCGCTCAACTGCTGGCGCACCGCCGGCCACGGCGACCAGACGCTCACGCAGGCCGTGCAGCACTCGTGCAACGTCGCCTTTGTCGACATCGGCGAGCGCATCGGCGCGAGAACCTTCTACCGCTACTGCGACGCCTTCGGCTTCCTGAACCTCACGCAGGACGCCGACGCCACGCTCACCGCGCGCACCGGCGTCGACCTCGCCGGCGAGAGCGGCAGCATCTGGTGGAGCCAGAACACGTTCTTCAATCCCGAGAACCTCTCGCAGCTCGCCTCCGCCTCCTTCGGCCAGACGTTCAACGTCACGCCCCTGCAGATGATCACGGCCATCAGCGCCTGCGTCAACGGCGGGTATCTCATGAAGCCCTATGTCGTGCAGGAGATTACGGACGCCTCCGGCCGCATCGTCACGTCGAATGAGCCCACCGTCGTCCGTCAGGTCATCAGCGAGGAGACCAGCGCCGAGGTGCGCAAGATCCTCGAGCAGGTCGTCTCCGACCCCGTGGACGGCACGGGTCACAATGCCTATGTCGCCGGCTACCGCATCGGCGGCAAGACCGGCACCAGTGAGAAGGTCGCGCAGGACGCCGCCGGCGGCCCGAAGGAATATATCGTCTCCTTCGCGGGCGTCGCCCCGGCGGACGATCCGCGCCTCGTCATCCTCGTCCTGCTCGATACGCCGAGCAGCGAGACCGGCATGTACATTTCCGGCGGTCAGATGGGCGCGCCCACGGTCGCAAGCATGTTTGCCGACATTCTCCCGTATCTCGGCTTTGAGCCGCAGTATACGGCCGCGGAGAAGCAGTTTATGGATCAGGTCGTTCCGAACATCACGGGCATGACCGTCGAGGAGGCCACGAATCTCCTCGCGCAGCGCGGCTTCAATGTGCGCACGCTCGGCGAGGGCGGGCGCGTGACGCGTCAGCTCCCCGGCACCGGCGCCATGATCGCCAACGGCAGCGCCGTGCTGCTCTATACGGACACAGAGCCCTCCGAGGATCTCGAGGAGATGCCGGATCTGTCGTATCTGACCTATCGCGATGCGCGCGATGTGCTCGCCGGCATGGGCCTCTTCGTCTCCACCAGCAGCTCCGTCACCAGTCCCGAGACGCAGAGCGTCCTCTCCCAGAACATTCCCGAGGGTACCGAGGTCGAGCACGGCACCGTCGTCAAGGTCACGCTCGTCACGACCGATTCCAGTATGCTCGGCCAGTATTAAAGAAGAAAGATCTACAAAAGACAGGAGGAATACCCGCATGAAGCTCAAAGAACTCCTGCGAGAGACCGCCGTGCTTTCCTGCACCGCGGACCCGGAGCTTGAGATCCGGGGCGTCAGCTTCAATTCCCGCACGACGCAGCCCGGCGACCTGTTCGTCGCCGTCAAGGGCTATGAGTCCGACGGGCACCGCTTCATCCCCATGGCGCTCGAAAAAGGCGCCGCCGCCGTTCTCTGCGAGGACGTGCCGGAAGGGGAGGGGCCCTATATTCAAACCAGGGACAGCCGCCTTGCGCTCGCCGAGGTCAGCTGCGTGTGGTTCGGCCATCCGTCCCGGGAGATGACCATGATCGGCGTCACCGGCACGAATGGCAAGACCACCGTCACCACGCTCTTAAAGCACGTTTTGGAGCAGACCCTCGGCGCGAAGGTCGGTCTCATCGGCACGAACGCCAACATCATCGGCGACGAGGTGCTCCATACCGATCGCACCACGCCCGACGCCTATTCGCTGCAGGAGCTCCTGCGCCGCATGGCGGACGCGGGCTGCACCCACGTCGTCATGGAGGTCTCCTCCCACGCGCTCTACCTCGACCGCGTGGCGGGCATCCGCTTTGCCGTCGGCGTCTTCACGAATCTCACGCAGGATCATCTCGATTTCCACAAGACCATGGAGGCCTATGCCGAGGCCAAGTCCATCCTCTTCACGCGCTGCGACCACGGCGTCATGAATCTGGACGATACGTGGACGCCGTTTCTGCGCGAGCGGGCGGCCTGCCCGGTCAAAACCCTCTCCACGCGGGAAAATCACGCCGATTTTGTCGCCAAGGACGTCCGCCTCACGGCGGAGGGCGTGCGCTTCATGCTCGTGTCCGAGCAGGGGCTCTGCCGCGTCACGCTCGGCATTCCCGGGCTCTTCTCGGTGTATAATGCACTGAGCGTCATCGCCGCGGCCTCCGCCGTCGGCGTCGCGCCGGAGGCCTGCGCCGAGGCGCTCGCAACGGCGCAGAGCGTCAAGGGCCGCGCCGAGCTCGTCCCCACAGACGGGGACTATTCCATCCTGATCGACTACGCCGTCACGCCGGACGCGGTGGAAAACATCCTCAACACCGCCCGCGCCTTCACGAAGGGCAGACTCGTCTTCCTCTTCGGCTGCGGCGGCGACCGCGACCGGCTCAAGCGCCCGATCATGGGCCGCATCGCCGGCGAGAAGGCGGACTTCGTCATCGTCACGAGCGACAATCCCCGCACCGAGGACCCGATGGCGATCATCAACGAGATCCTGCCCGGCCTCAAAAAGACGCACACCTCCTATGTCGTCAAGCCCGACCGGCGCGACGCAATTCGCTATGCCATTGAAAACCACTGCTCCGGCGATGTGATCATCCTCTGCGGCAAGGGCCATGAGGACTATCAGATCATCGGTCATGAAAAAATTCACATGGATGAACGCGAGATCGTCGCGGAAATCCTCGCGAAAAGGAAGGAACAGCAGAAATGACACTCAGATTGATTCTCGCCTTTGTCATCGGCTTTTTGGCCTCGAGCCTGATCGGCGTCTTTCTCGTTCCGTATCTGCGCCGCATCAAGGCGGGGCAGAGCATCCGCGAGGACGGCCCCAAGTGGCACATGTCCAAATCCGGCACGCCCACGATGGGCGGCGTCATGTTCATCGCCGCCGTCGCCATCGTCTGCCTCACGGTGGGCTTCCACTCCATGCTCGAGGGCTATTACGGGCACATCTTCTGCCTCGTCTTCGCGCTCGTTTTCGGCGCCATCGGCTTTCTCGATGACTACGAAAAGCTCAAGAAAAAGCAGAACCTCGGCCTGCGCGCGTGGCAGAAGTTTCTCCTGCAGCTCATTGCTGCCATGGTGTTTATCTACCTCATGCGCTCCTTCGGCTATGTCACGAGCGATGTGTACGTCCCGTTCTTCAATGTGTCGTTCCACCTCGGCGATGTGCTCTATACGATCCTCGCCGCCTTCGTCATCACCGGCACGGTCAACGCCGTGAACCTCACCGACGGCATCGACGGCCTTGCCGCCGGCACGAGCATCCCGGTCTGCATCTTTTTCGTCGCCGTCACGATTTTGTGGCAGCGCGGCGATATCTCCGTCGGCGTCTTTGCCTCCGGCCTCGCCGGCGGCCTGCTGGGCTTCCTGCTTTATAACTTCAACCCCGCCAAGATCTTCATGGGCGACACCGGCTCGCTCTTCCTCGGCGGCGCGATCGCTGCCATGGCCTTTGCCTATGACATGCCGCTGATCCTCGTCACGCTCGGCATCATGTACATCATCGAAACGCTCTCCGACATCATTCAGGTCGGCTATTTCAAGCTCACGCACGGCAAGCGCGTGTTCAAGATGGCTCCGTTCCACCACCATCTCGAGATGGGCGGTTGGCTCGGCAAGAAGTGGAAGGAGAAGGAGATCTTCGCCCTCTTCGTCACGGTCACGATCGTCTTTGCGGTCATCAGCTTCATCGGCGTCTATCACCGCTTCTGATTATCAGTCAAGAAAGGATCATCATGCCTACGAGAAAACGCTCCTCCGGCTCCCTCGGGCTGCAGCTGAAAAACCTCATACCCGGCTGGCAGGCAGCGTCCAGACTGCGCGGCGGATTCGATATCACGCTGCTCATGCTCGTGCTGATCCTGCTGAGTCTGGGACTCCTGATGGTGCTCTCCTCGAGCTACCCGCGCGCCTATTCGCAGGCGCTCGCCTCCGAGAGCGGCAGCGCGCTGGACTATTTCAACCACCAGCTCCTGTTCGCCATCGCGGGCGTCGTCATCATGTATGCTGCGTCCTGGGTGCCCATGTCGCTCTATCGCCAGTCCAGCCGACTGGTCTACGGCTTTGCCGCGGTCATGCTCCTGCTCGTGCTCGTCATGGGCACGGCGGAGAACAATGCCCGCCGCTGGATCTCGCTCGGCCCGCTCTCGTTCCAGCCGTCTGAGATCACGAAGCTCGCCATCATCCTCGTCTTTGCAGACCTCATCGCAAAGTACCGCGCCCGCATGGAGACCGTTCAGTACGGCGTCATCCCGTTTGCCGTCGCGCTCGGCATCCCGATCGTGCTGCTCTTCTTCGAGCCGCACATCTCCTGCATCCTCATCATCTCGCTCATTGGCCTCACGATGATGGTCATCGGCGGCATGCCGCGCAAGTATTTTCTCATCGGCCTCGCCGCCGTCGCCGCGCTCGGCACGCTCGCGTTCTTTGTCTCTGCGCATGTGCACGTGCGCATCCTCGCGTGGCTCTTCCCGGCGCAGTATGCCGATGACGATATCACCTATCAGGTGCGCGAATCGCTCATGGCCATCGGCTCCGGCGGCCTCACCGGCCTTGGCCCGGGGGAGGGCAGGCAGAAGTACCTCTATCTCCCCGAGAGCCATAACGACTATATCTTCTCCATCGTATGCGAGGAGCTCGGTCTCATCGGCGCGGCGGCGATCCTTCTGCTGCTCGCGCTCATGCTCCTCCGATGCACACAGATCACCCTGCATACGCAGGATCGCTTCAGCTTCCTCGTCGCCGCGGGCATCACGGCGCACTTCGGCCTGCAGACGATTTTGAACATCGCTGTCGTCACCAATTCCCTGCCCTGCACCGGCGTGTCGCTGCCGTTTTTCAGCTATGGCGGCACGGCGCTCTTAATGCAGCTGCTCGAAATGGGCATCCTGCTCAGCATCTCGCGCGAAGCGCCGCTCACCCGCGCGGGTTAGAAAGGTCATCATTATGAAAGTATTGTTCGCCTGCGGCGGAACCGCAGGGCATATCAACCCCGCCATCGCCGTGGCGCAGCGCCTGCAGGCGCTCGATCCGAGCACCGAGGTGCTCTTCGTCGGCACGCCGGACCGCATGGAGTCCGAGCTTGTGCCGCGCGCGGGCTATGCCTTCGAGTCTGTCAAGGTCTCGAGCTTCTCCCGCAGCCTCAGCGCTAGTGGTCTCAAGCATAATATCACCGCAGCGAAGGAAGCCCTCACGGCCACGCATGCGGCCAAAAAGATCGTCCGCGCCTTCCAGCCGGATATCGCCGTCGGCACCGGCGGCTATGTCTGCTATCCCGTGTTGAAGGCCGCGGCGCAGCTCAATGTGCCGACGATTGTGCACGAATCCAACGCCGTCCCCGGCCTCACGACGAAGATGCTCCTGCCCGACGTCGACCGCATTCTCGTCGGCTTCGAGGAGAGCCGTCAGCACTACGGCGACCCGACGCGCGTGTTCGTCACCGGCACGCCCGTGCGCACCGGCTTTTCCGACTGCACGAAGGACGAGGCGAAGCGCAGGCTCGGTCTCCCGGTCGATCAGAAGCTCGTCGTCTCCCTCTGGGGCTCGCTCGGCGCGCGCATCATGAACGAGAAGATCACCGATATGATCGCCCTCGCCGGAGAGACGCCCGGCTTCCGCCTGATCCATTCCGCCGGCAAATCCGGCTATGACACGGTCGCAAAGAAGCTGCAGGAGACCTGCGCGTTCGATCTTGCGGCCTCGGGCTATGACGTCCGCCCCTATATCTATGATATGCCGCTCGTCATGGCGGCGGCGGATCTCGTGCTCTGCCGCGCCGGCGCGTCCACGCTCGCGGAGCTGACCTATCTCGGCAAGCCCGCGATCCTGGTGCCGAGCCCGTATGTCACGAACAATCATCAGGAGAAAAACGCACGCGTCCTCGAGCACGCCGGCGGCGCGAAGGTGCTGCTTGAACCCGAACTCACCGGCGGCGATCTCCTCGCCGCCATCCGCACGCTCCTCGCCGATCCCGCGGCGCTGGAATCGATGGCGGAGAACATGAAGTCCTGCGGCGTCCCGGACGCCACCGAGCGCATCGCCGATATCGTTCTGGAGATGGTTCGGCTGTATCAATGAACCGAAGAATCATTCCTCCGCATAGCATGAATTGACTTTTCATGATGCGGAGGGATTTTTTATGACGATCTGGCGTGTGACGGGCGGGCGGCGACTTTCGGGCGAGCTTGCGGTGCAGGGGTCGAAAAACGCGGTGCTGCCGATTCTGGCGGCCTCCATCCTCGCCCCGTGCGAAACGCTGCTCACCGGCGTGCCGGATCTCAGGGATGTGCGCATCACGCTGCGTATCTTGCGCCACCTCGGCTGCACGGTGGAGCGCGAGGGCGATCAGATCCGGATCGATTCACGTCCGCTCAGCGGATGTGAGATCCCGCACAGCCTCATGCGCGAGCTTCGCTCGAGCGTCATCTTCCTCGGCGCGATCCTCGCCCGCTGCGGTCAGGCGCGGCTGAGTCTCCCCGGCGGATGCGAGCTCGGGCCGCGTCCCGTCGATCTGCATTTGGAGGCCCTGCGCGCGCTGGGAGCCGACGTCACGGAGCAGGGAGGGGACATCATCTGCAAAGGGAGTGATCTGCGCGGCGCGCGCGTCATTCTCCCGATCCCCAGCGTCGGCGCCACGGAAAACGCCATGCTCGCCGCCTGCGCCGCCCGGGGCGTCACGGTCATCTCCAACGCTGCGAGAGAGCCGGAGATCGTCGATCTGCAGAAATACCTCCGCGCGCTCGGCGCGCGCCTCTCCGGCGCCGGCAGCGCGGAGATCCGCGTGGAGGGCTTCGCGCCCGCGCCGTTTGTGCGCCACCGGATCCTCCCGGACCGCATTGCGGCGGCAACGCTTTTGTGCGCCTGCGCCGCCGCGGGCGGGGATATTACGCTCACAAATGTATTTCCTTCGCATTTTTTGACCGTTATGGACTCGCTTTCTGAAGCGGGATGTGATATAATAACAAAATCAGGCACGGTAACGCTCCGATCCGACGGGCGTCTCATCGCGCCGAGACCCATCGTCACGCGGCCGTATCCCGGCTTTCCGACGGATGCACAGCCGCCGCTGATGGCGGCCTGTCTCAGAGCGCGCGGGACGACGGTGTTCACCGAAACGATCTTTTCCAACCGCTATCGCCATGCGCTCGAGCTGCGCCGTCTCGGCGCGGACGTGAGCATCGAGGGCCGCGTGGCCTTCATCTCCGGCGTCGAGCGCCTCACGGCCGCCCCGCTCACGGCGGGAGATCTCAGAGGCGGCGCTGCGATGATCGTCGCCGCGCTCGCCGCCGAGGGGACGACCGAAATCTTCGATGAGGAGCACATCCGGCGCGGCTATGACCGGCTGGAGCAGCAGCTCGCCGCCCTCGGCGCGGACATTTCCTGCGATCGTGCATCAAACTGATTGAGAATGGAGACCAATATGAAAACAGCCTCAAAGGGAACGAAGGATATGGAATTTCGCCGAAGGCACGGCGGGCTCTGGATCTTCCTCGGGGTCATCGTTCTGATTCTGCTGGCGATGAGCATTTTCTTCACCGTCACGGATATCGAGGTCGAGGGCAATGCCCGCTATACGGATGAGGAGATCATCCTCGCCTCCGGGCTCGAAAAGGGCGAAAACCTCTTTTTCATCAACCGCTATGACGCGGCCTCCCGCATCTTCAAAAAGCTCCCCTACGTCAACGACGTCATGGTCACGCGCGAGCTGCCGAGCCGCGTCGTCATCTCCATCACGGAGAGCAGCGCCATGGGCTATGTCACGCTCGAGAATGACTACTGGGTCATCGACCAGAACTGCAAGCTCTTAAAGAAGATCGATCAGACCGAGCTCAAGAGCCTCATCCGCATCGACGGGCTCGTCCCCGTGGAGCCGGAGGAGGGCACGATCATGACCGTGGCGGAGGAGGACGGCGCGAAGCTGCGCTTCCTCTCCGAGATCTTAAATCAGATGCTCAAGCGCGGTCTCTGGACGGACGTCACGATCATCGACATGAACGACGTGACCAATCCCGCCTTCGCCTATCTCAACCGGTTTACGGTTCGGGTGGGGGAGGACGCCGATCTGGATTATAAATTCGGCCTTCTGCAGAGCGCGGTCGAGCAGCTCGCCGAGCACGACGCCGGCACGCTCGATCTCTCCATCGATCAGCAGGTGCATTTCAGCCCCGGTTAAAAAGATATTGACCTTGAAGGGAAAATGATATAAAATGGGTAAGAATAAGAAAAAGAACCGCAATCGGCCCAGACCGAACCCCGCTTCGAAACCGAGCGCACCGCAGGAACCCATTTTAGAGGAGCCTGTCGTGCAGATGCCTGTTTCGGAGGAGCCCGCCGCGCAGGAGTATGTCCAGCTGGATCTGATCCCGGACGAGGCGCCTGTCATCGAGGAGCCCCCGCAGGAGACGGTCGCGGAGGCCGAGCCCGTTCTTACTGAAACAAACGAAACCAAACCAAACAGGGAGGAACCAACTATGCCCTATCTGAATGAAACCGGACCCGAGAATGTCGTCACCCTGAAGGTGGTCGGCGTCGGCGGCGCCGGCAACAACGTCGTCAACCGCATGGTGAAATCCGGTGCTCAGGGCATCGAGTATGTCGCCATCAATACCGATAAGCAGGCGCTGGCCGTTTCCAGCGCAGACCAGAAGATCCAGATCGGCGAGAAGCTGACCCACGGTCAGGGCGCCGGCAGCGATCCCGAGGTCGGCAAGCGCTCCGCCGAGGAGAGCCGCAATAACATCGCCAAGTCCCTTGAGAATACCGACATGGTCTTCATCACGGCCGGCATGGGCGGCGGCACCGGCACGGGCGCGGCTCCCACCATCGCCGATATTGCCCGCGAGGCCGGGATCCTCACGGTCGCCGTCGTCACCAAGCCCTTCAAGTTCGAGGGCAAGCGCCGCATGGATCAGGCCGTCTCCGGCATCAACGAGCTGCTCGGCAAGGTCGATTCTCTGCTCATCATCCCGAACGATCGTCTGAAGTACGCCACCGACCAGAAGGTCACGCTGGCCAACGCCTTCGAGATCGCGGACGATGTGCTGCATCAGGCCGTCACCAGCATCTCCGACCTCATCAAGAACACCGGCTTCATCAACCTCGACTTTGCGGACGTCACCACCATCATGAAGGACGCCGGCTTTGCCCACATGGGCGTCGGCCACGCCGCCGGCAAGGGCAAGGCGGAGGAAGCTGCCCGCATGGCCGTTGCGAGCCCCCTCATGGAGACCTCCATCAACGGCGCGCGCGGCGTGCTCATCAACATCACCGGCTCCGAGGACATGGGCCTCGAGGACGTCGAGACCGCGGCCAACCTCGTGCAGGAGGCTGCGCACCCCGACGCCAACATCATCTTCGGCGCGAGCTTCGATCCCACGCTGGATGATGAGATCCGCGTGACCGTCATCGCCACCGGCTTTGAGGACGGCTCCAATCAGGCCGAGGCCGCTCCCGCGGCTCCTGCCAAGCCCGCCGCTCCCGCCGCACCGCGCACGACCGGCTTCTTCACCGGCGCCGCTCCCGCGGCTGAGCCTGCTCCCGCTCCGGCCCCCGTTGCTGAGCCTGCTCCCGCTCCGGCTCCGGCTCCCGCCGCCGAGCCCGCGCAGGAGGAAGACCCGTTCGACGGCATCTTCAAGATCTTCAACCAGAAGTAAGATCCCGCATTTACAAAGAACCACCGCCTTCGTTCATACTCGAAGGCGGTGTTTTAGTGAAAGAGGAAGGGGGATGATCCTCAGCTTGAAAAACTGGAAAAACTGGCGGGTCGTCCGCTTCTTTGCCGCCTTCGGTCGGATCTATCTCGGAAAGCGCCTGCCGCGCACTGCCGCCGCCATGACCTATTTCATGGTGCTCACGCTCTTTCCCGGCATCATCTGTCTGTATGACCTGCTCGCCCTCGCCGTTGCCAAGCCCGAGGCGGTCTTTCAGGTGCTTGAGACGCTCGTCGTCCCGGAGCAGACGCGCTCGATCATCGAGGAGTTTCTCCGCTACGCTGCCCGCAGCGCCAACGGCACGGTTTTCGTCGTCGCCTTCGTCGCCATGGTCATGGCCGCCAGCGCCGTCTACCGCACGTTCTGCGGCTGCGCCGAGGAGATCAGCGGCCAGCGCCGCTTCGGCATCATCGGCGGCACGATTGCAAGCTTCGTCTTTGCCGTGGCCTTTATGGCCGCTGTCTTCGGCAGCATCATGGCCATCATCACCGGCCGTCAGCTCGTCCACAAGCTCGATGAGACCGTCACCTGGATCAACATCGGCGACTGGTGGAACTGGTCGCGCTTCGTGGTGCTCTTTCTCATCATCCTCGGCATGATCCTCGTGCTCTATGTTCTCACCGCCTCGCATGAGGGCAGCCGCCGCCAGTTTCCTGGCGCGTTTGTCGCCGCCGTCGGCATGGCCGCGATCTCCGTCCTGTTCTCGTGGCTCTTTGGCCGCTCGGCGAAGTATCCGCTTGTCTACGGCTCTCTCGCGTCCATGATCCTGCTCATGGTCTGGCTGAATCTGCTCAGCTATATGATCGTCATTGGCAGCGCCGTCAATCAGGCGCTCTTTGAAACGAAAAAGCCGACGCCCGAAATCCAATAACATCCTGCCACCGGGTAGGGAATGCAAACGGCATTCGTATGTGCATCGTTAGGTCTTTGAAGATGCACATCACGAATGCCGTTTTCTTTTGGGAGGAATTATGAACCGTTTACGCACTTATTTCACGCCCTTCGAGCGCGCGCTCTGGCTCAGCTCCGCGGGGCTCATCGTGCTCTCCGCCGTGCTCTTTCGCGGCGGCGGGGCGCTGTTTGTCCTCACGTCGCTCATTGGCGTCACGTCGCTGATCTTTGCCGCCAAGGGAAACCCGATCTCGCAGGCGCTCATGATTGTTTTCAGCCTGCTCTACGGCTGGATTTCATGGACGTTTTCATATTACGGGGAGATGATCACCTATCTCGGCATGACCATGCCCATGGCGGCGTGGAGCCTCATCGCGTGGCTGCGCCATCCGTTTGCGGGCAGCCGCGCGCAGGTCACGGTGAACCGGCTCAAAGCAGGGGAGATCGTCTTTCTCGCCGTGCTGACCACAGCCGTCACGGTGGGCTTTTATTTCATTCTCCGCGCGTTTCATACGGCGAATCTCCTCCCCAGCACGCTCTCCGTCGCCACGAGCTTTGCCGCCGCCTATCTCACGGCGCGGCGCAGCGCATGGTTCGCGCTGGCCTATGCAATGAACGATCTCGTCCTCATCGTCCTCTGGCTGCTCGCCTCGCTGACGGATCCGAGCTATTTTACCGTCCTCGTCTGCTTTGCGGTCTTCTTCGTCAACGACCTCTACGGCTTTCTCAGCTGGCGAAGGATGCGAAAACATCAGAAAACCGCCTGATGTTACTTTGCGTTGCTTTCCTTCTGCGCCGCGATTTGCTAGAATAAGCGCAGAACAGGAGGCGATCATCATGCTGGGTGACAATCTCAAGCGCATCCGAAAAGAGCGCGGCTTCACGCAGGAGGAGCTCGCCGTGCGCCTGCACGTGGTGCGGCAGACGGTCTCGAAGTGGGAGAAGAATCTCTCCGTACCGGACGCGGAGCTCCTGCAGCGGCTGAGCGAAACGCTGGACGTTCCGGTCTCCGAGCTGCTTGGCGGCGAGAGCGACCGGGAGCGCGCGCAGGAGCGGCAGGCGATTGCCGAGCAGCTCGCGCGCATCAACGAACAGCTTGCGCTCAAAAACCGCCGTTCTCGCCGCATCTGGACGGTGCTTGCCGTCCTGCTCGCGGTCATGATCCTCGTTCCGATCCTCGGAGCCGTGCTGTTTAGAGCAGCACCCGGCCAAGGCATGGCAGCGAGCGTCACGCTCTCGGAGGACTCGCCGTATTCCCATGCGGATGTGGAGGCTGCATTTCAAGCGGTACAGAAGTATTTTAAAAAGCAGTGCCGCGACTGCACGCTCGAGACGCTCATGTATAACGAGGACGAGACGCCGCCGAGGGAGGACGCGCTCACCATCACAGCCCGCTTTCGCACCGGCAGCCATCCCAAGCCGGAGGAGCTTAAGCCAAACCAAACACAGCGCTGCACGCTGACCGTAAGCCGAACGGAAGACGGGAAGTGGACGGTCACAGAGTGGAAAACATCATAAAGAGAATGAGGCGAATCCGCACCATCCTGCGAATCCGCCTCATTGTTTTTATTGTTCACGCCCATACGCCCACGCGGCGATCGCCGCCGTGATCGGCACGGAGAGGATCACGCCCACGCTGCTCGAGATGCCGCCGACGAGCTCCCACGAGAGGTAGACCGAGCTCATCAGCATGTGCGGGCTGAGACCCAGCGTGTAGATATACAGCGTCAGCACCAGCCCGCTGCCGAGGAAGGCGAGGATGAGCGTGTTCGTCATCGTGCCCACCATGTCGCGCCCAATGTTCATCCCGGAGCGGAAGAGCGCCTTCGCGTCCATCGTCCTGTCCGCCGCGTGCACCTCTGAGAGCGCGGAGGAGAGGCTCATCGCCACGTCCATCACCGCGCCGAGCGAGGAGAGGATCACGCCCGCGGCGAGTAAGCCCCGCAGTCCGATCGGCGTGCCGGTCTGCCGCAGCTGCAGCAGCGGCTCCACGTCCGCCGAGCGCAGACCGTCGATGCGCAGCAGCCTTTGCGAAAGGAGTGCGAAGAGGAGCGCGAGCGCCATGCCCGCCACGGTGCCGAGCCAGGCGCAGACCGTTTTCTTCTCCACGCCGCCGAGCACCGCAAAGCTCACCGCCGCCACGTATACGCACAGCAAAAACGTCGTGGGCAGCGTCGGCGCGCCCTTCATCAGCGCGGGGAACAGCAGCCAGAACACGCCCGCCACCGTGAAGATCAGCCCGATGAGCGACTTTGCGCCCGTCCTTCCGCCGACGAGCACCGTGATCAGCAGAAACAGCCCCAGCACGATCCAGACCGCCGTCGTGCGGTTATATTCATACACCGTCGCGTTCGCGTCGCCGTTTTCATACGTCGAGATCACGAGCGTGCACCCGTCGCCGACCTTCAGCGGCACGCCGAAGAGGGGAGAGACGTAGTTGTAAACCTGCATCGTCTCGCCCGCGTACTGCCCGGTCTTCACCTCGGCCAGCAGCAGCTGCTCGCCGCGATACCCGCCGTCAGCGGCCTCGTCCGCCTCAGTGCCGTCGGAGAGAATCTGCACCACGACGGCGTTTTCATATTCCGCGTAATCGCCGGTGGGCTCGGTTTTCTCCGCCTTCGGCGCAAAGGCCATCCGCGCCAGAACGAAAATCAGCGCCGCGATCACCAGCACGATCACCGCCGCGCGATTGTTTTTCAGCCAGTTTTTCAAGAAAGGATCCCTCCTTTGCCTTTAAAAATAGCAATCCGGCGCGGACGTGTCAAGATGTTGCACTCCGAATTGAAACAGACTTCCATATTTTGTGTTCTGACCATTGACAAATTGCACGAAATTTCCGCTCGAATCTGATCGAAATTCCGAAAATCACACCCCTCCTTGAGCCCCCGGCAGAAACTGTGGTATGATAATATACACATTTTATCGAAACGTGAAAACATTTTAGGAGGGATTCACTTCATGAGAACGCAGAAACGAACGCGGCTCCTGAGTGCGCTGATGGCGCTGCTCATGGTGTTCTCGCTGCTTCCGGCCAGCGCGCTGGCAGCGGACGCCTCAACCACCTGGGAGCCGATCGATCTCGCGGATATCACACCGAGTGATACCGTGGCGATCACGATGTCAAAGGACGACACCACATGGGCGCTGCCTGCGGCAAAAAATACGAGTACTGCGCCGGCGGCGCAGGTCGTGACCGTCGCGGACGGGAAGCTCACGATTGCCGCTGCTGCCGCGGACTACGGCTGGACGATCACCGCTTCGGAGGGATCGTATCAGATCAAGAACGCAAACGGCGATTTCCTGTATACCCAGAACGGAAACAATGGCGTTCGGATCGGTTCCACGCAGGACTCCTGGAGCCTCGACAGCGGCTATCTGAAGGACGTCTCGTTCAGCCGCTTCCTGGGTGTCTATATGACCAGCCCGGACTGGCGTGCCTACACGAGCATCAATAACAACATCACCGGCCAGACGCTGCAGTTCTGGAAGCTCAAGGAAGGCGCTGAGCCCGATCCCACCGAGGAGCCCACGGAGCAGACCCTGCTCACGAAGCTCGACGCCGCGCCTGCGGACGGCGATGTGGTCTATCTGGCGCATCCGGACAGCGGCATGGTGCTCACAGCTGCTGCCAGCGGTAAAAAGCTCGCAGGCGTTGAGGCGCAGAAGGCCGAGGATCAGCTTGTTCTCAGCGAGACCATGGCCGCCCTCAATGTTGCGGTGAAGGAGAATGTTTATACCTTCTCCAACGGCGGCAAGTTCCTCACCTCCGGCGAGACGGGCAGCAGCGTCACCTTCGCTGAGGACGGTGAAAGTGATCTCGCCAAGTGGAAGCTCGAGCAGCAGACGGACGGCACATGGATTCTCATGAACGTGGGCGCCGCCTTTAACGGCAACCACAATCAGGCGCTCGAATACTACAGCGGCTTTACCACTTACGGCGTCAAGGCGGACAACGCAGCCTATAAGTTCGCGTTCTATGCCGAAATCGCGAGCGATCCCGTCTCCGGTCTCAAGACCGGCGATACCGTTGCCATCTTCAACGACGGCAACGGCAAGGCGATGACCGCCGCGGCCAGCGGCACGCGTCTCGCGGCGGCGGACGCCGTGCTGGGCGAGGACGGCAAGCTCTCCGGCGAGAACATCGCGCTCTTCACCGTCACGGTCAATGAGGACGGCACGCTCTCCTTCGCGGCGGACGGCAAGTACCTCACCTCCGGCGCGACCGGAAGCAGCCTGACGCTGGAGGAGACCGCCAATGAATACAGCCTCTGGGTCATTGAGGACGCGGGCGACGGTCTCTTCTTCCTGAAGAATGCCAACGCCGCCTATAAAGGCAACGCCCAGTATCTGGAGTATTTCAATACCTTCACGACTTACGGCAAGAGCGCCACGGCTGCTCCCAAGGCCTTTGCCATGAGCTTCCGCCAGCTTGCGGAGGACGTGGAGCCCTCTCCGGAGCCGACCACCGAGCCGAGCACGGAGCCGACCACCGAGCCCGCGGCCTCCGGCCTCGTGACCGACCTCGCTCAGCTCAAGGACGGCGACACGATTGCCATCGTGAACCCGGCCAACAAAAAGGCGCTCAGCCAGACCATGACCGGCAACTATTCCGCCGGCGTGGACGTGACGATTGCGGACGGCAAGCTCTCCGGCTACACGGCTTCTGAGATCTTCACCGTCACCAAAAATGAGGACGGCTCCTACAGCTTCGCCGCCGCGGACGGCACGAAGTTCGGCATGCAGGATCAGTATGCCAGCACCTCCATGGGCGCCGTGAATGACAAATGGACGGTCTCTGCTGCCGCCACCGCCGACTGCTTCTATTTCCAGAACGTCGCACGCGGCAATTACCTCGAGTGGTATGCCTCCAAGAACAACTGGAGCACCTATACCAGAATCAGCGATGAGGCGCTATTTGCCCAGCAGATCTATCTGGTCACCGCGCCCGAGACGCCCTCCGGTGACTCCACCGCCATTGCCACGCTGGATGAGCTCAAGGACGGCGCTACGGTGCTGATCTATAACGTCGGCCACAAGACCGCCGCCTCCTCCAGCCCGAACGGCGACTGGTATCTCAAGGCGGTTTCCACCGAGATTGTGGACGGCAAGCCCAAGAGCTTCACCGCCGATCTTGTCTGGACGGTCGGCGTCAAGGACGGCGTTTACACCTTCTCCAACGGCGAGAACGTGATGACCTGCTGGCTCAGTGAGAGCAACGGCAAGCAGTATGCCGAGGTCTCCGTGGACGGCAAGAAGTATCCCGACACGGGCTGGAACGTCACGGTCGCGGACGCTGCGAACCGCACGTTCTATATCAAGAACGCCACGGTTACCGGCAGCTACGGCCCGGCCTATCTCGAGGGCTACACGAGAAGCGACGCCGAGGTCTTCTCCGGCTACTTCACCAATAAGATCGACAACGATCAGTTCCGCATGCAGTTCTATCCCGTCGATCCGGCGGACGCTGCGGAGGAGCCCGGCATCGACTATGACGGCGTTCTCACCGCGGGCAGTCAGGTCGTGATCTATAATGCCGAGGCGCAGGGCTCCTTCGGTCTCGATAACGCCGGGCTGAATACCTCGCTCGGCAGCATCCCCACCGAGCTCCGCGACGGCAAGGCCTATCCGCAAAACGGCGCCTATGTCTTCACGGTCGGTGTGGAGCAGGGGTATTACACCTTCTGCGCCGGCGGGAAGTATCTCACGACGAACAACGAAGAGAGTCTCTTCCTCCAGACGGAAAAGACCGAGGCCGCCAAGTGGTATCTCAAGCCCAACGGCAGCGGTTATACCATTTATAATAAGCAGGCGAACTACAACGGCACGCCCGTCTGCATTGAGTTCTACTCCGCCGCCTTCTCCGGCTGGACGTTCAAGAGCGCGGAGCCCAATATCTTCTCCATGCAGTTCTATCCCATCGACAGCTCGATCACCACGCTGGACGATGTGACCAATGTGCCGAAGATCCATTTCACTGCGACCGAAGATCCGATCAAGCAGCAGGAATATAAGGTGACGTTCCAGGTGGACGATCTCACGCCGCTGGAAAAGCTCACGGTCACTGCCAGACTCAACGGCCAGCCAGTCGAGAACCTCGTGAACGACGGCAAGAATTTCTCCTTCATCGTTCCCGCGGAGTTCACGGCCACGGCGGACTCGCTGAACATCACGGTGCAGGTCGCCAACGCGGACGGCGCCATCTATCTGAGCGATCAGTTTCTCCCGGTTCGGGATATCCCCGTCTTTGACGAGCTCACGCCCGCACCGGGCAGCAAAACCGGCGAAGATTTGATGCCGCGCATCTCCGCGAAAGTGCTCAATGCGCTCGACACGGATCAGGCTGCGATCACAGTCAACGGCAAGGTATATTCCGTGCCGATCGTGAACGGCCGCATCTCCTACACGCCGACCGAGCCGCTTCCGGAGGGCCGCGTCTCTGTCAAGGTTGAGGTAAAGCGTGCCGACGGCATCACCGGCGAGAAGACCTGGAGCTTCACCGTCGGCGAGGGCGGCGCACGGCTCTACTTCGGCCAGCTCCACAGCCACACCACGTTTTCCGACGGCTCCGGCACGCTCACCGCAGCGCTCGACTACATCAAGGGTCTGCCCGAGAGCGCGAACGTGCAGTTCGTGGCCTTCACGGATCACTCCAACTATTTCGACACCAACTCTGCGGCCAACCCCGAGGGCGCGCTCTATGACATGAGCCTCGCCACCCAGAGCAGCCAGAATCTCTGGAAGGAATACCGCCAGACGGTGGCCGACTTCAACGCCAAGCAGCAGGACGTCATCGCCCTCGCGGGCTTTGAGATGACGTGGTCCGGCGGCCCGGGTCACATCAACACCTTCAACAGCCCCGGCATCGTCTCGCGCAACAACGCCACGCTCAACCAGAAGACGAACGACGCCGGCATGAAGGCCTATTATGCGCTGCTGAACCAGCAGGAGGGCGCCGATACGCTCAGCCAGTTCAACCATCCTGGCAAGACCTTCGGCAACTTCTCCGACTTCAGCTACTGGGATGCCGTCACCGACTCGCGCATGTTCATGGTCGAGGTCGGCAACGGCGAGGGCCAGATCGGCGCCGGCGGCTACTATCCGAGCTATGAGCAGTACATTATGGCGCTCGACAAGGGCTGGCACGTCGCCCCGACGAACAACCAGGATAACCACAAGGGCCGCTGGGGCAATGCCAACGACGCCCGCGACGTCATCCTGACGGAGGACTTCTCCGAGCAGGGCATCTACGATGCGATCCGCGCCATGCGCATGTACGCGACCGAGGACAAGAACCTCGAGGTTTACTACACCATCAACGATCAGCCGCTCGGCAGCATCCTCTCCGAGGTGCCGGAGCAGCTCGCGGTGAACGTGCAGGTCTCCGACCCGGACAAGAGCGATTCCGTCAGCAAGGTCGAGATCGTCGTCAACTCCGGCAAGACCATTCACAGCTTCGCGCTCTCGGAGATCAATACCGGCAGCATGAAGGTCACGCTCGCCCCAGAATACAGCTACTACTTCATCCGCGTCACCGAGGGTGACGGAGACATCGCGGTCACCGCGCCCATCTGGGTCGGCGAGACGCTCAAGCTCGGCATCTCTGCCTTCGAGAGCGAGACGGCCATGCCCGTCACTGGCGAGGAGCTCACGCTCACCACCACGCTCTACAACAGCGAGGCGGCCGCCGCTTCCGTCAAGAGCATCACCTACACGACGAACGGCTCCAAGGTTCTCGGCGTTGACGACAAGGGCTACAGCGTGCCCGCCAACGGCACCCTCGCAATCCCGTTTGCCTTCACGCCCGACGTCGCCCGTGTCATGACCGTCACGGCCACGGTCGTCATGGAGCAGGGCGGCAAGGAATACACCTTCACCAAGGATCTCACGCTCGACGTGCAGAACGCGGAGGAACTGGTCTATATCGGTATCGACGCGTCGCACTATAACGAGTACGTCGCCGGCAACTACAAGGACTCCATGAGCAACTTTGCCGCGCTCGCCTCCGAGTATGCCGTCCGCACGGTCTATCTCAAGACGAGCGATGAGCTCATCGCCGCCTGCGGCAATGAGAAGTTCAAGGCCATCGTGCTCACCGCGCCGTCCCGCCGCGACGGCTCGAACCTGAGAAGCCCCTATGCCACCTACAGTGACAGCGAGATTGAGGCCATCGCGGCGTTCAACGCCGGCGGCGGAACGGTCATCGTCACCGGCTGGTCGGACTACTACGAGCACTATGCTGAGTTCCCGGCGGAAGACCATATGGCCGCGCAGCAGAATAAGCTGCTCGCCGCGCTCGGCTCGAGCCTGCGCATTGCGGACGATGGCACGAATGACAATGAGCTCAACGGCGGCCAGACCCCGCGTCTCTACTTCAGCACCTACAATCTCGATAACCCGCTGCTCGCGGGCGTGGAGCTCGATCCGGAGCATCCGAATGACCGCGCCTACAGCGAGGTCTTCAGCCACTACGGCGGCGCCTCCATCTACGCCGTCGACGCCTCCGGCGCTGTCGCCTCTGCGCTGCCCGAGACGGTCAGCCCCGCAGTCTACGGTCACAGCTCCACCTACTCCGCCGATTCCGACACGGATGGCCTCGGCGGCAGCAGCGTGCCGAAGTATCCCGTCGCCGAGAATGACAGCCGTCTGCTCGTCATGGCGACCGAGCAGCTTCCCGGCAAGGGCCTGATCGTCGTCTCCGGCGCGGCCTTCCTCTCCAACTTCGAGGTGCAGGCTGCTGCCTCCAGCGGCTCCACCGACGCCGACACGCAGAAGAACTATTCCAACTATAAGGTCTGCGAGAACCTCATCAGCCCGATGAACACGGCGAAGGTCTCCACCATCGCGGACGTTCGCGCCGTGACCGAGGAGGGCTTCAAGTTCACGATCGAGGGCGTCGTCACCTCCAACGCCTCCGGCTATGACAAGGACACCGCCTTCTTCGACTGCATCTATGTGCAGGACGAGACCGCCGGCATCTGCTGCTTCCCGGTCGCGGGCAGCTTCAAGGTCGGCGACAAGGTGCGCATCACCGGCACGACCGACTTCTATCAGGGCGAGCCTGAGCTGCAGGTGATCTCCATCGCCGTCATCGGCGAGGGTGAGATTGCACCCGAGGAGGTCACGGCAGCGGCCGTCATGAGCCGCGAGGCCGAGGGCAAGCTCATCACGTTCAAGGGCACGGTCGAGAGCTTCGAGCTCGAAAACGGTCTGGTCCAGACCATCATGGTCAAGGACGCCAAGGGCGATGTGGCCCGCGTCTTCATCGACGGCTATATCACCACCGCCAAGGACGTCGAGAATCTCGCCGAGGGCGCCGAGATCACGGTCACCGGTCTCGCCTCGTATGACGACACGTTCAAGGCGCCTGAGGGCCCGTTCCCGCGCATCCGCGTGCGCGACCGCACCGACGTGGTCTGCACGGCCGTGGAGGAACAGCACAAGTGCGCGGTGTTCAAGGATATCGTCGGCCACTGGGCGCAGCAGGATATCTGCTATGTCGTGGAGAACGACATCATGAACGGCATGGATATGGCCAAGGGCGTCTTTGGCCCGAACGAAACCACCACCCGCGCCATGGTCGTCGCGGTGCTCTACCGCATGGCAGGCTCTCCCGCCGTGGAAGGGAAGACCGCCTTCACCGACCTGACGCAGAAATGGTATCAGGATGCGGTGCTCTGGGCGGTGCAGAATAACATCACCAAGGGCCGCAGCGCAACGACGTTTGCGCCGGACGCCGCCGTCACGCGCGCCGAGCTTGTCACGTTCCTCATGCGCTATGCGCAGTTCAAGGGAGCGAACGTCTCCGGCCGCGATGATCTCAAGCAGTTCAATGACCGCGGCGATGTGCCCGCCTGGGCGCTCGACGCGATGCAGTGGGCGGTGAAGGAAGGCATCGTCAGCGGCATGACGCCCACCACACTTGTTCCGGGCGGAGCATCCACCCGAGCGCAGCTGGCCACGGTGCTCTCCCGCATGATGCAGAAAGGCGCATGATGCAAACGAGAGTCGCAGTCATCGCCATCGTGGTGGAAAACCCGGATTCCGCGGCGGACGTCAACCGTCTGCTGCATGAGGCGGCGGACTTCATCCTCGGCAGAATGGGTCTGCCGTACCGCGAACGGGGAGTCAATCTCATCAGCGTCGCCATCGATGCGCCGCAGGATGTGATCAGCGCTCTCTCCGGCAAAATCGGCGCCCTTCCCGGCGTCTCCGCCAAAACCGCATATTCCAACGTCGTCACCGAAGAGTGACCACAGCCAAAGCCGCAGCCGGCAGGGAAACCCCTGCCGGCTGTTTCTGCATCATCTTGCTCCGACTGACAGCGCGCAGCGCCTGTTTCGACTCTGATAAGGTGCCCGGTTCTTCTCCTCGGGGAATTAATATATTAAGAAAAATTTACTTTGGAATCTTGACGAAAGAGGACTATATATGGTACTTTATATTAAGTATAAATGCTACTGGTTGTGTTTATGTCAACCGGTAGATACTATTTTGTAACTTTATCAAGATTTTGTAATATTTTGTTTCAGAAACAAACTGTCTTGAAGTTAAGAAGCAAATAAATGATACCAATTTTATTCGCACCATCTGAAACATCTGAGAGGACATACGACATATGGCGAGACTGAAAATCAAATCTCCCGGGAAGAAGCTTCAGATCAAGGCGCATCTTTCCTTTGGCGAGCAGTGGAACCCGAAGGAGCGGGAGGTGCTGGAATCGACGCCCCCGGAAGGGTTCATGCGTCTGGAGATGGTGAATGGTCGTTCGGCATTTTATTCTGCGCCTGCGGACATGACGCTCGAGCGCTATCTGGACGGCGGACTGGACAGGACCACCTTTTTCCGCATGATCATGCAAATCGTAAATGTACTGCGGCAGATTGAGCACCTTCATTTGAAATTTGCAAATCTCCAGATGGAGCCGAAGTGGATTTTCCTCAACTGCCATTCCAGGGACCTTTACTTCCTCTATCAGCCGCTGGAGATGCCCGGCGATCCGGTCAGCCCGCATAAGCTTCTGAATCTGCTGGCGAATGCCGCCTCCGGCTATGACACGGAGGCGAAGGCGATTGATGAGCTTCGCCGCCTGACCGCCATGACTGCCGTCATCCAAAACAGCGATCTGGAAGCCCTGGTCGTGAAGTATATGCCGGAGCTGGAGAGCGGATTTCTGTATTCCTCCCGCAAGAAACAGAAGCGCAGGGGCGGCACGGTGCTCATGGAGGATTATGAGGAGGACTACGGCTTTGGCAACGGAACCGTGGTCATGGACGATGAGGAGCAGAGCGATCTCGGCGCCACGACCATCATTGATGACGAGCCCGTTTATGAGCCGGTCAATGTCGGAGTGCTCCGCCGCATGCGCACAGGCGAGTCCGTCCGGATCGAGGGCGAGGTATTTCGGCTCGGCAGATCCCACGCCAGTGCGGATTACTGCATCGAGGATAACACGGCCGTCGGCAGGGCACACGCGGAGATCATCACCCGCAACGGCAGGTTTTACATCTGCGATTCCAATTCCAAAAACGGAACCTATCTGAACGGCACGCGCCTGGCTCCGATGCGGGAAACGGAAATGCTGAGCGGGAGCGAGCTGCGTCTGGCAAACGAAGATTTTGAATTTCAAATCATTCAGGAGTGAGCGATATGAGATTGATAGCTGCAGCAGAAACAGATCGGGGCATTGTCAAGGACTCGAATCAGGACAGCCTCTGCTTTGAGCTGGCAGAAACCTCCAGAGGAAGCGCAGCTCTTGCCATTGTGTGCGACGGCATGGGAGGCCTCCAAAAGGGGGAGGTCGCCAGCGCGGCGGTCATCCGTCAGTTCAGCGATTGGTTTGAAACCGAGTTTCCGCGTCAGTTTGAAGCGTTTGACTGGCGCAGCGCCAGCGCGCAGTGGGAGCACATGATCCAGGTCGCGGCGCAGAAGCTCGCCGAGTACGGCGCGGCAAACGGCGTGCGCCTCGGCACCACGGTTTCGGCGATGCTGATTTATGAGAATCACTATCTGATTGCACATGTGGGTGATTCCCGCATTTATGAGATCACCGACCGGATGGTTCAGATGACAGAGGACCAGACGCTCGTCGCCCGCGAGGTTCGCCAGGGTCTCATCACTGCCGAGCAGGCGGAGCATGATCCCCGCCGCAATGTGCTGCTGCAGTGCGTCGGCGCGTCCAAAACCGTCCGCCCGACCATCCTGACCGGCACGATCCGTCGGAACGCGTGCTATCTCTTCTGCTCTGACGGCCTGCGGCACGAGGTCTCCGCTGAGGAGCTCATGCGCTATACCTCGCCGGCCGTTTCCGACAGCAAGGCGGGTATGCAGAGGAATCTGCGTTCGCTCATCGAGCTTGTGAAGCAGCGTGGGGAAGAGGACAACCTCTCTGCACTGCTCGTTCGCACCATGGATTGAACTCCGCATCAATGGCAGCGGATTCAGATATAAAAGAGGAGGGATCGAATGGCGACGACCATTGGCTCCGTCATTGAAGGAAAATATGAGATACTGGCTGAGATCGGCCGGGGCGGCATGTCCTGCGTTTACCTTGCCAGAGACACCCGACTGAACAAGTCCTGGGCGGTCAAGGAAGTGCGCAAGCGCGGGCGCGACGCGAACGGCGATGTCTATGTTCAGTCTCTTGTTACGGAAGCGAACATGATGATGAACTTCAATCATCCCGCGTTTCCGCGTATTGTAGATATCATCGAAACGGAGGATGTCATCTACATCGTCATGGACTATATCGAGGGTGAATCTCTCGATAAGGTTCTCAAAGCACAGGGCGCGCAGCCCTATGAGCGCGTTGTGGACTGGGGCGCGCAGCTGGCAGAGGCGCTTCGCTATCTCCACAGCCAGGATCCCCCGATCATCTACCGCGACATGAAGCCGGCCAACATCATGTACCAGGAGGTCGCAGGTGTTGACAACGGCCTTCTGAAGATCATCGACTTCGGCACAGCCCGTGAGTACAAGCAGACGAAATCTGCCGACACGGTTGTCATGGCGACGCCCGGCTATGCCTCTCCGGAGCAGGTGAACAAGACCCGTCAGACCGACGCCAGATCCGACATCTACTGTCTGGGCATGACGCTGCACCATCTGCTCACCGGTCAGGATCCGACGAAGGACGATTATGAATACCGGCCCATCCGGCAGTGGAACCCGGATCTTCCCATCGGTCTGGAAATGCTCATCGAGCAGTGCATTGCGCTGGATCCGGACGATCGTTTCCAAAGCTGTGAGGAGCTGATCTATTGGCTGCAGAAGGACAGCAACGGCGCGTATCGTTTCGAGGCATTTAGTGCCGAGTACCGCAAGCAGCAGCGCAATAAGCTCATTCGCTTCGGCGCGTTTGCCGCGGCTGCCGTGCTCTTTGCGCTGCTGGCGATCGGCTCGCGCGTCACGGGCTCGGTTGTGACCAATCGAAACTATGACGCCGCGACTGCCGCGGTCGGCACGGAGCTGATCCCGGAAAACGAGCGCGCCATCAAGGAAATCGACGGCAATCGTCTGGACGCTTACAACAATCTGGTGCAGGCCTATAAGGACAGCGGCAGATTCGATAAGCAGGAGAGCCAGCAGATCTCCGGCCTCATCAGCACCTACTATAAGGGCGACGTCAACGATCCGGATTATCTCAAGCTCTGCTACGACATCGGCTATCTCTACTTCAACTTCTATACCGAGGACGGCAGCGAGGGCTTTGCGCAGCGTGCGTCTCACGCCGCAAGCTACTTCGAGCGAATCCAGACGGCGGTGGAGGCCAATCCGGATTTGAAGCTTCCGGATGCGATGAAGCCGTGGAAGAGCTACTATGAGCTCGCCAACACCTTCAAAAAGAGCAGCGGCCTCACCGTTGCGGAGAGCCATTCCGCCGAGGAGCTGCGGAGCATCCTTACCGCGGTCACGGACTGCGTGAACAGCATGGCCAACAACGCCGGCTATGATGGCAGTGATGCCGACAGCATTCGTCTGAGTCAGGCGAGGTACTTTGCCAACCAGCTCAACGGCCTGAAAAACGAGTTCGTCTCCTCCGGCGTGAGCGAGGATGAGGTGCTCGAAGTCATGCAGCTGAGTCGCTCCAGCGAACAGAGCGTCACGCTCCAGCAGCTGGACGAAGCGAAGGCAGCCGCTCTGGCAGAGTGCGATGATTTCATCGTCAACATTCAGAATGCCTACTATGGTAATCAGGAGGGGTGATCGGCGCAAATGAGTATGTTCAATATTGTGTTTTGGGCGGCTCTGGCTCTGGCTCTGATCTTCCTGATCACAGCGGTGGTTTTCTTTGTCAGAGACCGCATCTGGGAAGTGATCGCGTATTTTTCCGGCGTCAAAACCGGCATGCGGTCTGCCGGTCATGTCCGCATGTCGACCGTGCCGCAGCAGTCGGCGCCCAAGAAAGAGAAGCGCACCTGGAGGCAGGGCGAGAATATCCGCGGCGAGAAGGCAACGGAGTATCTCGGCGACAATCAGGCCACCACGCCTCTGCAGACGGAAGCGGCCACCGAGGTTCTCACGCAGCCCGGCGCGACGTCCGTGCTCGAGGAGCCGCCGGTTCCCGGCGGAACGGAGGTGCTCGCCTCCAATCCCTATGCCACGTCCGGCAGCATCACGCTGGACGAGGAGATGCGCCCGGAGGGCGGAACCGTCATTCTCGACGGTACTGTCGCCGCACCGGCGGTGGAGGGCGGCACCGTCATCCTCTCGCAGAATGCGGCTCAGGACGGTTTCCGGATCGTGGAGAAGACCATGCTGGTCTCCTCCGATGAGGTGATCCTGTGAGACCGGAAACAAAGGCAAGGCAAAAGCTCAGCTGGTCCATGCTGCTGATCATCCTCGCCGGCGCGATGCTTCTGCTGATTCCAATCTGGCCGGAAAAGCTGCTGATCGTCTATGCAGTGCTTTTCTGGGCGCTGATGATCGCGGCGTACGTGCTGCTGTTCCTGGTGAACAGATGGCGCAGAGCCGATCAGAAAGCCGTCGAGTGCCCGGACGAATATCGCCGGGGTCCCGGCGCAGTTCGCCGCGGCGGCACGGCGGCCACGATGGTGCTCGCAGTGCTGGCGGCCATATCATTGGTATTTGTGCTCGTTCGCACAGTTTCCCACGCTCCTGCTGCAATGATCGACTATGCGGCGGCCGCGGTGTTTTTCATCACGGTGCAGCTCAGAGCCATCGCGGCAGGCCGAAACTGGCGTCATACGAAGTATAAGAGAACAAATAGAAATAAAAGAAGGAGTACAAAGGAATGAAAACTGGAAAGACACTTGTCAGAGTTCTGGCTGTCATTCTCCTGCTGTCCATGCTGGTGGGCTTCACGCCCGCCATGCCCGCCGCGTCTCAGGACGACGGCGGCGCGGTCGTCCTCGCGGACCCCGTGGAAGGAGAGGATAATGGCGGCACCACGCCGGGCGGAACCGAGGGCGGCAATACCGAGCCCGGCGGCAACACTGAGCCCGGCGGCAACACTGAGCCCGGCGGCAGCACCGAGCCCGGCGGCAACACTGAGCCCGGCGGCAATACCGAGCCCGGCGGTAATACCGAGCCCGGCGGCAATACCGAGCCCGGCGGTAATACCGAGCCCGGCGGCAACACCGAGCCTGAGGTCAAGAAGGTCGCTGTGACCTTTGACGGCAATGTGACGGTCATGGCCGGCGACGCCGCGCTCGAGAGCGGCGCGGAGGTCGAGGTCGGCACGGAGCTTGCCATCACCGTCAAGACCGCGAACGTGGCTGCTGCCATCCTTGTCAACGGTGCGAAGAACGAAGGAACGTATACGGTTGCTGAGGCAGATGAGAAAATTGACGTGTCTGCATTTGGCATCAGTTCTGTCACGGTTTCTGATGCAGACAAGTGGAAGCCTTCAAAAAATGTTGTAGTCGCGGTATTCGGCAGCGATGTCACCGTTAATGGCCAGC
>JAFRDQ010000137.1 GCA_017411225.1 Oscillospiraceae bacterium | reverse complement strand
GACGTCGGCGTCTCCGGCGTGCATCGTCTTTTGAGCCACATGGAGGAGATCATGACCGCGCGCGTCATTGTCGCCGTCGCGGGCATGGAGGGCGCGCTGCCCTCCGTCATCGGCGGCCTTGCCGACTGCCCGGTCATCGCCGTCCCCACCAGCGTGGGCTACGGCGCGAGCCTCGGCGGCGTCGCGGCGCTTTTGAGCATGCTCAATTCCTGCGCCAGCGGCGTTTCCGTCGTGAACATCGACAACGGCTTCGGCGGCGGATATCTCGCCAGCATGATCAATCACTTGGGCAGCCAAATGAAGTAAAAGCAAATTAGGAATTAGGAATGAGGAATGAGGAATGCCCGAGAAAGCAATTCCTAATTCCTAATTCCTCATTCCTCATTGCGGAGGAATTGAATTGAAAACACTGTTCTTCGACTTAACCATGGGCGCTGCGGGCGATATGCTTTGCGCGGCCCTTTTGGAGCTCTGCCCGGATCGGGCGGCGGTTGTCGCGGCGCTGAATGAAGTCGGCATCCCCGGCGTCACGCTGATCCTCGAGCCGCGCGAGAAGTGCGGCGTCATGGGCTCGCACTTTTCCGTTCTTGTGAACGGGGAGGAGGAGCGGCCTGACGAGCCATTGGAGCATCACCACCATCACCATCATCACGATCTGCACGACATCCGCGCGCTGATCGCATCTCTGCATTTGGATGACGCCGTCCGCGCGGACGCGCTGGCGGTCTATGATCTCCTCGCCGCCGCCGAGGCGAAGGCGCACGGCGCGCCGATGGAGCACATCCACTTTCACGAGGTCGGCTCGCTCGACGCCGTGGCCGACATCGTGAGCTGCTGCTATCTCATGCACCACCTCGCCCCGGCGCGCATTGTTGCGTCAAGCGTTGCCACCGGCAGCGGCACGGTCAAGTGCGCCCACGGCATTCTGCCCGTCCCCGCGCCCGCCACGGCGGCACTGCTCGAGGGCGTCCCCACCACGCCGGGCGATTATGAAAAGGAGCTCTGCACGCCGACCGGCGCCGCGCTCGTGCGCCATTTCGTGCAGGACTTCGGCCCCATGCCCGCCATGACGCCGGAGGCCACCGGCTACGGCATGGGCACGCGCGATTTCCCGCGCGCCAACTGCGTCCGCGCCGTGCTCGGCGACGCGGAGGGCACGGACGAGATCACGGAGCTGTGCTGCAACGTGGACGACATGACGCCCGAGGCCGTGGGCTTCGCCATGCAGACGCTGCTCGACGCCGGCGCGCCCGAGGTCTGGACGACCCCGGTCGGCATGAAGAAAAACCGCCCCGGCATCCTGCTCACCGTCCTCTGCCGCCAAGATAAGCGCGACGAGATGGTGCGCCTCCTGTTTCGCCACACCAGCACGATCGGCGTGCGCGAATCGGTCTGCCGCCGCTGGGTGCTCCGCCGCGAGAGCGGCGCGGTCACCACGCCCTACGGCCCCGTGCGCGTCAAGCGCTCCGAGGGCTACGGCGTCACCAAGACCAAGGCGGAGTACGACGATCTCGCCGCCATCGCGTGCGAACACGGCCTCACGCTCGACGAGGTGCGCCGCCTCACCGTTGAATCAGAATAATCACAAAGGAAGATACCGCTAATGACTCTGCAACCAAACGACCTGCTCCACGGCTTTCGTGTAAAATATTCCAAGCCCCTGCCGGAGATCCGCGCCACGCTTTGGCGCATGGAGTATGAGAAAAACGGCGCCGACCTTATCTGGCTCGACCGCGCGGACGACAACCAGACCTTCGCCATCGCCTTCAAGACAATCCCGCAGGACGACACCGGCGTATTTCACATCCTCGAGCACAGCGTCCTCTGCGGCTCGGAGAAATACCCCGTCAAGGAGCCGTTTGTGAACCTGCTCAAAAGCTCGATGGCCACGTTTCTCAACGCCTTCACCTTCCCGGACAAGACCATGTACCCGGTCTGCTCGCGAAACGGCCAGGACTTTCTGAACCTGATCGACGTCTATATGGACGCCGTGCTCCACCCGCTGAGCATCACCGATCCCCACGCCTTCCGGCAGGAGGGGTGGCACTTTGAGCTCGACGACGCGGAAGGGGAGCTTCGCCGCAACGGCGTGGTCTATAACGAGATGAAGGGCGCCTATGCCTCGCCCGAGACCGTGCTTTATTCCGAGCTCGAGCGGCTGCTTTTCCCGGACAACTGCTACGGCTTCGAGTCCGGCGGCCACCCGGAGCACATCCCGGAGCTGACCTACGAGGGCTATCTTGCCGCCCACGCGCGGTTTTATCATCCGTCCAACGCCCGCATCATCCTCGACGGGCAGATGGATCTCGACGCTGTGCTCGCGAAGCTCGATTCGTTCCTCAGTCCCTATGACCGCATCGACGTGAACGCCGATATCCCGCTGCAGGCGCCTGTCGCGCCGCCGGAGTGCGTGAAAGAATATGAAATCGGGCCGGACGAGGACGAGCAGAACAAGGCCTTTCTCGCCCTCGGCTGGGGGCTCATGCGCTATGATGAGATCGAGGAGAACCTCGCCTTCTCCGTCATCACGGACGTGATCGCGGGCTCGAATGAATCCCCGCTGCCGAAGGCGCTGCTCGAGCGCGATCTTGCCGAGGACGTGTCCTTCACGCTCACGGACGGCACTGCGCAGCAGTATGCCGCCTTCGTCGCCAAAAACGCCGACCCTGAGAAGAAGGACGAGATTTTCGCCCTCGTGCGCGAGACGCTCTCCGATCTCGCGGAAAACGGCCTCGACCACAAGCGCCTGCACAGCCTTCTCAACAACCTCGAATTCACCACCCGTGAAAAGGACTTTGGCTCCTATCCGCGCGGCCTGATCTTCGCCATGAACAGCCTCAACACCTGGCTCTACGGCGGAGACCCGGCGCAGGTGTTCTTCTATGACGACATTTTCCGCTCCCTGCGCGAGAAGATTGATTCCGGCTGGTTCGAAGCCTTCCTCCGCCGCACGCTGCTGGACAATCCGCACTTCGTGCGCCTCGTCATGCTCCCGTCGAAAACCCTCGGCGCGGAGCGCGCTGCGCGCGAGGCCGAGACCTGTGCCGCCATCAAGGCGGGGTGGAGCGACGCCGAGATTCAGGAAGTGCTCGCGGAGTTTCAGACCCTCCGCGCCCGTCAGGCGCAGGAGGACACGCCCGAGCAGCTCGCGACGCTGCCGCGCCTTTCGCTTCAGGACATTCCCGAGCAGTCCGCGCCCATCGCGCAGAACGTCCTCTCCATCGGCGGCGTGCCCGTCATCCACCAGAGCGAGGAGACGGACGGCATCGTCTATCTCGATCTCTTCTTCGATCTCTCGGACCTCACGGATTCGGAGCTCGACTGCACGTCCTTCTTCTCCGGCCTCCTCGGCGAGCTCGCGACGGAGCATTTCTCCGTGCTGGAGCTCCGCAGCGAGATCGAGGGCAAGCTTGGCAGATTCGTTGTGAGCGCGCCGGTCTTCGCGCCGGACGGCAGTCTCACCGAGGCGCACCCGAAGCTCTGCTTCACGGTCGCGCTCCTGCCCGAGCACAAGGCCGACGCCGTCCAACTCCTCGATGAGATCCTCAACCGCACGGACTTCACGAACCTGAACGACATGTTCAACATCCTGCGCCAGACCCGCATGGGGCTGGAGCAGCGCATCATCTCCGGCGGCAACGCCTTCGCCGCCATGCGCACCGCCGCGAGCGTCTCGGCCCGCAGCGCCGTCAACGAGCGCCTGCTCGGCATCACGAGCCTGCGCTGGCTGCAAAAGACGGAAAAGACCTTTCAGGCCGACGGCCTGCGCCGCGCTGCTGACTTCGCCGCGCTCCTGCGCCGCATCGTGTCGACAAAGCGCCTGACGCTGAGCATCACGGGCGAGATGGATGAGCAGTTTTTGCGCGACGTGCTCTCCGTCCTCGGCGATGCGCCAATGGGCGCGCTGCGGCAGTTTGAAACCATGCCCGTCCGCCGCGAGGGCTTCATCATCCCGGCGGAGATCGGCTTCGCCGCGCGCAGCTTCAACCTCAATACGATCTCGAAGTATACCGGCTCGGATCGCGTCGCGGGTCAGATCCTCACCTTCGGCTATCTCTGGAACGATATCCGCGTGGTCGGCGGCGCCTACGGCACGGGCCTCTCCGTCCGCCCGGACGGTGATCTGCGCATCACGACCTACCGCGATCCCAGCCCCGCCCGCTCGCTCGGCAGCTTCGACAAGGCCGGGCAGGCCCTGCGCGATTTCTGCGCCGGGGACAATGAGCTAGACGGCTTCATCATCAGCACCATCGCCTCGAGCGAGCCGATCATCTCCCCCTCGCAGGCGGCGGGCCGCGGCGCAAGCCTCTATTTCTCCGGCCGCACGCAGGCCGACCGCCAGCGCAACCGCAGCGAGATGCTCCACACCACGCGCGAGGATCTCGAGCGCTTCAGCCGCGAGCTCGACGCGCTCATCAAAGACTCCGGCATCTGCGTCGTCGGCGGCAAGGCCGCCATAGAAGCCTGCGGAGACAAGCTCGATACCATAGAGGCATTGCAATAAGAGCGTAGGGGAGGGGCTTGCCCCTCCCGCGCAGAACAGTCTGAATCGATTGCCTGAGTTCGGCGTATTCGTACTGCACTTCCAATCTGCTCCGTAGGGGTCGACGCCCTCGGCGACCCGCGCGGGGTGTGCTGATTTTTGCGTGTTGTCCGGCGCATTCGCAGCGACTGATTACCAATTGCCAATTCGCCGTAAAACGGAAATGGTTTTTCAAACGCCTGCGCAGGCCGCCGAGGGCTGTATAGCCCAGTAAGATAGGTAACAGAATGTCCAAGGACATAGGTAACAGTTTTGGAGTAGAATAAAGGCATTACACAGCAAAGGAGAATCCTTGCCAATGCCTTGGAAAGAGAGAACTGCCATGTCTGAAAGACG
>JAFRDQ010000136.1 GCA_017411225.1 Oscillospiraceae bacterium | reverse complement strand
CCTTCTCCTCCGTCGCGCCCGAGACGCCCGATCCGAAGAAGGCCGCCTCCGTCACGGACGTGCTGAACCTGATCCGCGATGCAGAGGCGGACGGCGCGCTGATGAACTATCCCGCCGCGGCCAAGGTGCTCACCTTCTGCGCCGACGGCGGCACCGAGCGCGATACCTTCGAGCGCGACGTGAAGGCATACTTCAAAACGCTCGATGACGCCCAGCGCGAGGAATTTCGCGCGAAGCTCGATTCCGTCCTGACCTTGGCTGAGAGCATCGCCAGGGGCGACGTGGAGCAGAGCGATCTGGAAAAGGCGGATCTCCGGGACTTCGACCCCGTCGCCTTCCAGCACGACAATCTCGAGACGTTCACCAAAACCGTCCGCGAAGCGCTCTCATAAGCCTTCCCCTTGAGGGGAAGGGGGACCGCGTCAGCGGTGGATGAGGTGGAGATAACCTCCGCACGTACGGTGACGCACCGCACCGCCGTAGGGGCGCTTCACGAAGCGCCCGCGCAGGGCAGGGGAAAGATCCATGCCGATCTTAGGCGCAGCCGCAGCGCACCCGGTTTGCTGTAGGGGCGACCTTCGGTCGCCCGCGCAGAACCATCCTCCAATGCGCGCCAATCTCCGGCGAAACCGCTGACGGTTACGCTCCACGTGGGGCGGATATCATCCGCCCGTGCAGCATCATTTCAAATAACTAAAAAAGAGGCGAATTCGCACAGCTGACGAATTCGCCTCACAGTTTCTTTGCTTATCATCCGTTCTGCGGGGGCGGGGCAAGCCCCGCCCCTACGGCAGATCGGATTTACTTTTTCATGATATATCTATCGATGGCCGCGGCGGCTTCCTTGCCGGCGCCCATGGCCTTGATGACGGTGGCCGCGCCGGTCACCGCGTCGCCGCCGGCGAAGACGCCGGGCTTCGTGGTCACGCCGTGCTCGTCGGCCACAATGCCGCCCTTCTCGGTGTATTCCATGTCGGGCGTCGCCTTGCGCAGCAGGGGGTTCGGGCTCGTGCCGAGCGCCATGATGACGGCGTCGCACTCCATCTCAAACTCGCTGCCCGGCTTCTCCACGGGTCTGCGGCGGCCGCGCGCGTCGGGCTCGCCGAGCTCCATCTCGATGCAGCGGATGCCGCGCACCCAGCCGTTCTCGTCCGCGAGGATCTCCACCGGGTTCGTGAGGAGCTTGAAGATGATGTCCTCTTCCTTCGCGTGCTCATATTCTTCCTTACGGGCGGGAATCTCCTTCTCGCCGCGGCGGTAAACCACCGTGACCTCCGCGCCCAGACGCTTGGCGCAGCGCGCCGCGTCCATCGCCACGTTGCCGGCGCCGACGACGCACACCTTGCTGATCGGCATCAGCGGCGTGTCATAGCGCTCGTCATAGGCCTTCATGAGGTTGATGCGGGTCAAAAACTCGTTGGCGGAGAACACGCCGCAGTAGTTCAGGCCCGGGATGTTCTGGAACACGGGCAGACCCGCGCCGGAGCCGATGAACACGGCCTCATAGCCGCCGACGTCGGGATCGTTGGACAGGAGCTCGTCGATCAGCAGCGCCTTGCCGACGGTGGCGTCGCACTGGATCGTCACGCCGAGGGCGGTGAGCTTGTCGATCTCCTTCTGCACGAGAGCCTTCGGCAGACGGAACTCGGGGATGCCGTAGGCCAGCACGCCGCCGGCCTTGTGCAGGTGCTCAAAGACCGTCACGTCGTAGCCGAGCTTTGCCAGATCGCTCGCGCAGGCCAGACCCGCAGGGCCGGAGCCGACGACCGCCACGCGGTGGCCGTTGCGCTCGGGCTTTTCGGGCATCTCATCGGCGTTCTGCATGACCCAGTCGGCCACGAAGCGCTCCAGACGGCCGATGCCGACCGGCTCGCCCTTGATGCCGCGCACGCACTTGGATTCGCACTGGTTCTCCTGCGGGCAGACGCGGCCGCAGATCGCGGGCAGGGAGCTGTCCTCGAGGATCTTGTGGTAAGCGCCCTTGAAGTCCTGCTGGGTGATGAGCTTGATGAAATCGGGGATCTTCACGTTGACCGGGCAGCCCGTCACGCACTGCGGACGGCGGCACTGCAGACAGCGGTTGGCTTCATCCAGCGCGAGCTCCACGGTGTAGCCGAGGGCAACCTCGTCAAAGTTTTTGTTGCGGACGTTCGGTTCCTGCTCGGGAATCGGATTTTTCGTGGGAGAAAGATTGGTCGCCATCTTATTTGCCCTCCTTTGCAGCCTTGCGCGCAGCTTCCTCGCGGTCAGCCAGCTCCTGCAGCGTGCAGTGGTGGCGGCGCTGGAACACGCGCGCCTCCTGCTTCTCATAGATCTTGGAGCGGGCGATCGCCTCGTCGAAGTCGACGAGGTGGCCGTCGAACTCGGGGCCGTCCACGCAGGTGAACTTTCTCTGGCCGTCCACGGTCAGACGGCAGCCGCCGCACATGCCGGAGCCGTCGATCATGATGCAGTTCATGTCGACCATCGTGTGCACGCCGTACTCCTTCGTGATCTGACATACGAACTTCATCATCGGCAGCGGGCCGATGCAGATGCAGGTGTCATACTGCTCGCCCTCGGCCTTGGCCTTTTCGAGCAGCTCCTTGAGCTTCACGGTGGTAAAGCCCTTCTCGCCGTAGGAGCCGTCGTCGGTCATCATGTAGAGGTTCTTGCAGCAGGCGCGCATCTCGTCCTCAAGGACGACGATGCCCTTCGTGCGGAAGCCCGCCACGATGTCCACGTGGCAGCCGCGGTCGAACGCGCCCTTGGCCTGCGGCCAGGCGATCGCGCAGCCGGAGCCGCCGCCCACGACGATGACCTTGTGCATGTTGTCAAACTCCGCGGGGTTGCCGAGCGGGCCCACCACGTCCGCCACATAGTCGCCCTCGTTCATGCTGGCGAGCAGGGCGGTCGTCGAGCCGACGCGCTGCATGATCACGGTCACATCGCCCTTTTCGCGGTCGAAGTAGGAGATCGTGATCGGCATGCGCTCGCCGAACTCGTCCACACGGAACATGAGGAACTGACCCGGCTGCGCGCGGCGCGCCACGAGCGGCGCGTGGAAGGTCACGCGGAACATGTTATCGGATAATTGTTCTTTTTTTACGATTTGAAACGGCATAACATATCACCTCATAATGCATTATAACGGAAAATCACAAATTCTACAAGCGAAAACAGACTAATTAAAACTTTGTCAGATCATGAAAATGGATATCCGTCAGAACAGGCAGTTTTTGTCAAGAAATACGAAAAACAAACAATAAAAATCAACTCTGCACCTAATTGTTGGCACAGAGTTGATAAAAGTCTCACAGAGTTCGCGGCTCGCAAGCCGCGAAGAAATTCGATTATTTTTGTACCGGAGCTTCGCTTCGGTGCAAAAATACCGCTCGCGAAAGGACTTTTTCTGTTTTCGAAAACTTTGTTTTCAGCCCAGAAAAAGTCCTGAAGCGCAGCCCCTCAGTCGGAAAACGAAGTTTTTCGACTGAATCAGCAGCAGATCTCCTTGGTATCGCGGGCGATGACGAGCTCCTCGTTCGTCGGGATCACGAAGACCTTGACCTTACTCTCCGGCGTGGAGATCATGATGTCCTCGCCGCGCTTGGAGTTGGCCTCAGGATCAATTTCAACGCCCAGATAGCCGAAGTACTCGGCGATCGCGGCGCGGGAAGACTTGCTGTTCTCGCCCACGCCGGCGGTGAAGATGATCGCGTCCACGCCGTTCATCGCGGCGACATAGGAGCCGACGACCTTGCCCACCCAGTAGTGGAACATGTCGAGCGCGAGCTGCGCGCGCTCATTGCCCTCGGCGGCGGCGTTGTCGAGATCGCGGAAGTCGCTGCTCACGCCGGAGACGCCCAGCACGCCGGACTTCTTGTTGAGGACGTTCAGCATCTCGTCAATGCTCAGGCCGTACTTGTTCATGATGAACTGCACGACGCCGTTGTCGAGATCGCCGCAGCGGGTGCCCATCGGCAGACCGACCAGCGGGGTGAAGCCCATGGAGGTGTCCACACACTTGCCGCCGTCGATCGCGGCGATGGAGGAGCCGTTGCCCATGTGGCAGGAGATGATCTTGAGCTCCTCGATGGGCTTGCCCATCAGCTCGGCGCAGCGGGAGGAGACGTAGCGATGGCTCGTGCCGTGGAAGCCGTAGCGGCGGATGCCGTCGTTCTTGTAGTATTCATAAGGAATCGCGTACATGAAGGCCTTGCCGGGCATGGTCTGGTGGAACGCGGTGTCAAACACGGCGACCATCGGCACATCGCCCATCACCTTGCGGCAGGCGTTGATGCCGGTGATGTTCGCGGGATTGTGCAGGGGAGCAAAGGGGGTGCACTCCTCAAGCGCCTGCATGACAGCGTCGTCGATCTTCACGGAGGAGGCAAACTTCTCGCCGCCGTGGACGACACGGTGACCGACCGCGTCGATCTCCTTCATGTCGGCGACCACGCCGTACTCGGCGCTGGTGAGCTTGTCGATGACGGCGGCAATGGCCTCGGAATGCGTGGGCATCGCGAGATCCTCGTCGAACACGGGCTTTCCGCCGACCAGCGGGCTGTGCTTCAGATGACCGTCGATGCCGATGCGCTCGCAAAGGCCCTTGGCGAGAACGGACTCGTTCTCCATGTCGATCAGCTGATACTTCAGCGAGGAGCTGCCGGCGTTGATGACCAGAATTTTCATAGTGTTGGTTCCTTTCCTATCTTTTGTTCTTTTGTTATTGTCAAACCTCTTCAGAAACGGTAAAATGAATACCGCATACATTACTATTCTAATCCTTTTGGCGCAAAACGCAAGAACTTTTTATGGATTCAGGAGGCCGCCATGCAGAAAGTCGCGGGCATCGTTGCCGAATACAATCCGTTTCACCGCGGACATGCCTATCATATCGCCGAGACCCGCCGCCTGTTGGGGGAGGACTGCGCCGTATTAAGCATCATGTCCGGCGATTTCGTCCAGCGCGGCGACGTTGCGGTGTTCGATAAATTTGCCCGCGCGGAGATGGCCGTGCGCGGCGGGGCGGATCTCGTGCTCGAGCTGCCGCTGAGCTGGTGTCTCTCCCCGGCGGAGGCGTTCGCCCACGGGGCGGTCAGCCTTCTGGAATCCACCGGCGTCGTGACGCATCTCTCCTTCGGCAGCGAGTGCGGGGATTTAAGCCGCCTGCTCGCCGCCTCGGAGGCGCAGCGCACGCCGGCATTTCTGGAAGCGTTCCATTCCGCGCTCGCCTCCGGCGTCTCCTATCCCAGAGCGCAGGAGATTGCGGCGCGCAGCGCAGCGCCTCAGATTGCCGAGCTCCTCACACAGCCGAACGATACGCTCGCGCTCCAGTATCTGCAGGCGCTCTGGGCGATTGAAAGTGAAATCATTCCCGTTGCCGTTCCCCGCGTCGGCGCGGGGCACGATGCGGCGGGGGAGAGCGACTACCCCTCCGCGTCCTGGCTGCGCGAGCGCCTGAGAGCAGGGGAGCGCGTGTCCGCGTGGGTGCCGCATCTGCCGGAGGCAGAGCCGGTTTTTCTGGCCGATTTGGAGATTGCGATCCTCTCCCGCCTGCGCATGCTGCCGAAGGCGGCCTTCGCCGCCCTGCCCGGCAACTCCGAGGGACTGGAAAATGTGCTCTATAAGGCAGTGCACAGCGCTGCAACGCTGGATGAGATTCTCGCCGCCGCCAAGTCCAAGCGCTATCCTATGAGCCGCCTGCGCCGCATGCTCCTCAGCGCCGCGCTCGGCCTCCGATGCGGCCTGAATCCGTGGTACCTGCGCGTCCTCGCGGCGAACGAGCAGGGCAGAGCCATCCTGCATGATATGCGTAAGACCGCGACGCTCCCCGTCATCACCAAGCCCGCCGACGCGCGGGAGAATGAGGCCTTTCGCCTCACGGCCGACGCGCACGATCTCTACGTCCTCGCCCAGCCAAACAAAACCCCCGGCCAGGACTGGCGCCGCAGCCCCGTGATGCTTTAAAAGCCTTCCCCCGCCGGGGGAAGGGGGACCGCGCCTGCGCGGTGGATGAGGGGAGATTACCGCCAGTACAAAAGAGAACTGTAGGGCGGCCACCTGTGGGCCGCCGCGTTCCGGCAGATTAGCGGCGGGGCACAGGTTCCCGCCCTACGTTCTGACTCGGATCGTGCTCCGTAGGGGTCGGCGTCCTCGACGACCCGCGCGGATCAGACCGAAAGCAAGCGTTTATTCCGGCGAATTCGCACCATCCGGTTCCAGCACCGTCCCCGGATAATAGTGCGCCAGAATCTCCGAATAGAGCGCCCCCTGCTGCGCCATCACGTTCGCGCCGTATTGGCTCATGCCCACGCCGTGGCCCGAGCCGATCACGTGAAAAACAAGATTCCCGCCTGCAATCTCCGCGGTGAAGTTCGTCGACCGCAGGGAAAAGAGCCGCCTTGCTTCCGCGCCGGTGAGCGCTTTCCCGCCGATTGTGATCGTCTCCACGCGATCGGCGCCGTCGCGCACGGTCTCGCCGAGCCACTGCGCCGGATCGTCCGGAAGCGCGACCCCCAGCGCCTGCGCCGCGTCGGAGGCCGAGACCGTCACCGTCGTCTCAAACCCCGGCACCGTCTGGGCCGTCTCCGGACTCGGCACACTCACGAGGTACGGCACCGCGCCCCAGAGCGCCGCGCTCGCCTCGGTCTGCCCGCCGGAGCTCGAGTGAAACACCGCGCGGATCAGCTCGCCCGCATAGGTCAGCCGCTGCCCGTCCGTCTCGCGGACGGCGTCGCGGATGCGCCGCAGATTCTTCCGGTAGTCGCCGCCCCAGTTCTCCCGCATCTCATCCACCGTGATGTGTGCACAGCAGCAGCCCGGGTCTGCGCAGACGGCGGCGTCCCGGTGCGCCTCCGGCGGGTGCGCCGCGTGGTCGAGAATGTAGGTGCGCGCGGCGACGGCCTGCGCCTTGAGCGCCTCCGGCTCGAAGGAGGCGGGCATCTCCGCCGCCACCACGCCGACGAGGTAATCCGCCATCGTCGTCTCCTGCACCGCGCCGTCCGTCAGCACATGAATCACCGTCTCCGCGTCGGCCTTCGGCGTCTCAACAGGGAAGAGGCGCGTAGCAGCAATGCTCAGCCCCGCCGCGCACAGCAGCATCGCCAGTGACAGAAAAAAGATGCGCTTCAAAGCCCCGCCTCCTTGACGCAGATCGTTTTTGAGCGTACAATAATACTCTACGACATTTTATTGGACTGGATTTGATATTATGCGAAACAGCGCTTATCCTCTTTGCATCACCACGCTGGTGGTTGCGGCCTTCGGCGGTTTCTTCCGCTGGCTGCAGAATCAGGTCAGCTTCGACCCTGACACCGGCCTTGCCAACATCGGCTCCATGTGGCCGTATGTCACGGCGGCGTGGATCGTCATCGCCGCGGTCATTCTCCTCGTGCAGAGCCGCCGCGCCATCAACCGCGACCGCGTCCGCCGTCCGGAGACGTTTGAGCAGGCGTTCCACCCCGTCGGCGGCTATACCGGCGTGCTCGTGCTGATCTGCGGCCTGCTGATGGCCGCCGGCGGCGCGCTGCTGTTCTTCACCGTGCCTTTCAGCGATAAGCAGCGCTCCCTGCTGCAGATCATCGCCGTCATCGCGGTGGTCTACGGCTTTGTCTTCCCGTTCCAGCTCTCGGACAAGGGCGAGCGGGCGCGCGGCAGCACGGTGTTCTTCTCCGCCATCCCGATCGTCATGTTCGCCTTCTGGATCGTCGTGAGCTACAAGAGCAATATCGTCAACCCCACCATCACGGCCTACGCCGTCGAGATCATCACGCTCTGCGCGCTCACGATCGCGTTCTATCAGGTGGCGGGCTTCGCCTTCGACCGGCCGAGACCGATCCGCGCCACGTTCTGGGCGCTCTTCGCGGCGTTTTTGTGCATCGTCTCCATTGCGGACAAGCACTATTTCGCCGTGCACCTGCTCTTCCTCGCCGCAGCCCTCATGCTCATGCTGCAGGCATGGCTGATCGCGAGCAATGTCAAATCGATCGACGAAGAATAAGCGAAAGAGAGCCGCGCTGCGGCTCTCTTTCATTTATGAACCTTCTATGAAGCTTTCTGAAAACTTTTTTGAAGTCTCTTGACAACGGAAACAAAAATGATACACTCCCGTCATACAGTTATCCGAAAGGAGGATGATGAATTATGAAAAAAAGAGCCATTGCGCTTCTCTTATCTCTGGTGCTGCTCGGCAGCCTCGGCCTGTCTGCCTTTGCCGTGGGTGAGGGCGACAAGCGCGTCACGATCGGCGCGGATCTGAACGCGGATGAGATTGCCGCCGTCTACAAGATCTTCGGCGTCGACCGCGGTCAGGTGAAGGAGCTCGTCGTCACGAACGCGGATGAGCGCGCCTATCTCGAGGGTCTGGTGAGCGACGCCGCCATCGGCACGCGCGCCATCTCCTGCACGTATCTCGAGGTGCTCGGCCCCGGCAACAACATCACCGTCAAGACCGAGAACATCTCCTACTGCACCGCCTCCATGTACATCAGCGCCCTCGCCACCGCCGGCATCACGGACGCGAAGGTCATCGTTGCGGCGCCCTTCGAGGTCTCCGGCACCGCCGCCCTCACCGGCATCTACAAGGCCTATGAGGTCATCACCGGCGAGCAGCTCGATGAGACGGCCAAGGAGGTCTCATCGCAGGAGCTCGCCGTCACGGCGGATCTCGCGCAGGACATCGGCGACGCGGACAGCGTCGAGATCGTCAACCAGCTCAAGCTCATCCTCGATGAGACCGTCAAAATGTCGGACGACGAGCTGCGCCAGCAGATCATCGACATCGCCGCGAACTACGATGTCACGCTCACCGACGCCCAGATCAATCAGCTCATGAGCCTTGTCCGCTCGCTCGAAAAGCTTGATACCAGCGCCCTGCTCGAAAAGGTGCGCGCCGTGCAGGACAGTCTCAAGAAGTTCCTCTCCCTCAGCGAGAAGGCCTCCGGCTTCACCGAGTCCGTGCGCCAGTTCTTCCAGCAGGTCGGCGAGACAGCCCAGAACGTCTGGAACTATATTGTGAGTATCTTTAAGAAGTGAATACAATGATCCCCCTCCGGTTCACCCGGAGGGGGATTTCTTTGCTTGGCGCTTTCAGCATGACAAAACCCCTGGTACTACCAGGGGTGAATAAAAAGCCTTGGCAAATAAAACCCCCATGATATAGTAGGAATGGTTTGGCGACCGCATCACTACGATATCTAGGAGGTTTTATAGGTGAAAAAT
>JAFRDQ010000135.1 GCA_017411225.1 Oscillospiraceae bacterium | reverse complement strand
TCTCCATGGTCAAGGCGCATTATACGAACAAGGGCATCCGTGAAAACAAGGTCGTGTCCGTGAACATCGTGGACGCCTCGTGGCTGAAGGAGGCCGACCGCATGGGCTGTATCAGCGGCAATAAGACCGATAAGTCCGGCGCGTTTGCCGAGGAGATGACGCGCACCACGCATCGCCCATGATGGGGGAGATCGCGGTGCTGCGCGAGAAATATGACCTGCACATGACGGTCGAGCGCTTCGTGACCGACGATGACGACCTGCCGGAGCAGGACATGAAGTTTATCAAACGCTGAAGGAGAGAGAAGCATGAGCGAGAAGATCAAACAGACCGCGGGCCGGGATCAGCTCGGCTAATTTGCGCCGATGTTTGCCCACCTCAACGACGACGTGCTCTTCGGAGAGGTCTGGAACGAGGCGGCCATCGACGTCAAGACCAAGTGCATCATTACGGTGGTGTCCCTCATGGCGTCCGGCATTACGGATTCGTCGCTGGGCTACCATCTGCTCAACGCGAAAAACCACGGCGTGACGAGAGAAGAGATCGCCGCGATCATCACCCACGCCACGATGTACGTCGGCTGGCCGAAGGGCTGGGCGGTGTTCCGCCTGGCGAAGGAGATTTGGAAGGACTGAGAAAGGAGCATCCTCATGGCAAAGAAACTCGTTGCATATTTTTCCGCCGGCGGCATCACCGCCCGTCTGGCGCAGACCCTCGCCGCCGCGGCGGGAGCGGCGCTCTATGAGATTCGTCCCGCCGTGCCGTATCAGCGCGGGGACTTAAACTGGATGGACAAGAAGGCTCGCAGCACCGTCGAGATGGCGGATCCCAATTTCCGCACCGAGATGGCGGATACTGCCGCGCCCGTCGCGGAGGCGGACGTGATCTTCCTCGGCTTCCCGATCTGGTGGTACCGCGAGCCGAGCATCATCGACACCTTCCTCGAGGCCTATGACTTCGCGGGCAAGACCGTCGTGCCGTTCTACACCTCCGGCGGCAGCCCGCTCGGAGAGGGCCAGAGCCGCATCGCCGCCCTCGCCAAGGGCGCGAAGGTCCTGCCCGGCAAGCGCTTTTCCGCCAGAGCGAAGGAAGAGGAGCTCAAAAGCTGGATTGCGGGCATGGGTTGTTAACCTCGGCAGTCAGATCGTGGCCGTAGGGGAGGGGCTTGCCCCTCCCGTGCGGCAGGCATCGAAATCATAAGAAATGATAAGGCGAATTCGTAGGAGCTTCCTTCTGCGAATTCGCCTTAATTGGTATTTTGATCAAAAACGGTATGCCGGGAGGGGCAAGCCCCTCCCCTACATGACAGCGTCTCAGCCGTTCAAAATCTTCATAAACTCCTCGCCCGTGATCGTCTCCTTCTGATAGAGATACTGGGCGAGCTCGTCGAGCTTCTCGCGGTCGGCCATGAGGATGGAGGCGGCCTTCTCGTGCTGCTTTTTCACGAGCGCGACGACCTTCTCGTCGATCTCGCGCTGCGTCTCGGGGCTGCAGGCGAGGGAGGTGTCGCCGCCGAGATACTGGTTCGTCACGGTCTCGAGCGCGACCATGTCGAACGTCGGGCTCATGCCGTAGCGCGTGATCATGGCGCGGGCGAGCTTTGTTGCCTGCTCAATGTCGTTCGAGGCGCCGGTCGTGATCGAGCCGAAGACGATCTCCTCGGCCGCTCTGCCGCCGGTGAGCGTGGCGATCTTGTTCTCCAGCTCCTCGCGGCTGACGAGGTAGTGGTTGCCCTGCTCGACCTGCATCGTGTAGCCCAGCGCGCCGGAGGTGCGCGGCACGATCGTGATTTTCTGCACCGGGGCGGACTGCGTCTGCCGCGCCGCCACGAGCGCGTGGCCGATCTCGTGATAGGCCACGACGCGCTTTTCCTGCTCGGAGAGGATCGCGTTCTTCTTCTGATAGCCCGCGATGACGACCTCGATGCTCTCCTCGAGATCCGTCTGCGTCACGGCCTTGCGCCCGTCGCGCACGGCGCGCAGCGCGGCCTCGTTGATGATGTTCGCAAGCTCCGCGCCCGAGGCGCCGGAGGCCATGCGCGCGATCTGCTCATAGTCCACATCGTCCGAGATCTTGACCTTCTTGGCGTGCACCTTCAAAATCGCCTCTCTGCCCTTGAGATCCGGCAGCTCCACCGGCACGCGGCGGTCAAAGCGGCCCGGGCGCGTGAGCGCGGGGTCGAGACTCTCGGGCCGGTTCGTCGCAGCGAGGATGATGACGCCATTGTTGCCCTCAAAGCCGTCCATCTCGGTCAGGAGCTGGTTTAACGTCTGTTCGCGCTCGTCGTTGGAGGAAAGCTGTCCCTCGCGCTTTTTGCCGATGGCGTCGATCTCGTCGATGAACACGATGCAGGGGGCCTTTTCCTTCGCCTGAGAGAACAGGTCGCGCACCTTGCTCGCGCCCATGCCGACGAACATCTCCACGAATTCCGAGCCGGACATGGAGAAGAACGGCACGTTCGCCTCGCCCGCCACGGCCTTGGCCAGCATCGTCTTGCCGGTGCCCGGAGGGCCGACGAGCAGGATGCCCTTCGGCATGGAGGCGCCGATCTCGGAGTATTTGCCGGGGTTATGGAGATAATCGACGATCTCCTGCAGGTTCTCCTCGGCCTCGTCCACGCCCTCCACGTCGGAAAAGCGGATGCCGTCAGAGCTCTTGACATAGACCTTGGCGTTGCTCTTGCCGAGATTGAACATCATCGAGCCCGGGCCGCCGCCGGCCTTGTTCATCAGGCTCTTGGACAGGAAGTTGCCGAGCAGCAGGAAGATGCCGATCGGGAGCAGCCAGCTGAGCACCAGCGTCATCAGGGGAGAGGCCTCCTCCACGATCTCCTGCGAGAAGGTGGCGCCGGATTTATACAGGCGCTCGGTCAGCCCCGGGTCGTTCATCAGACCGGTCTTGTAGACCTGCTTTTCGCCCTTGAGCTTGTAGAGAATCTGGTGGCTGTCGATCTGCACCTCTTCGATCTTGCCCTCGTC
The DNA here is from genome assembly GCA_017411225.1 of Oscillospiraceae bacterium. Lineage (GTDB taxonomy): Bacteria > Bacillota > Clostridia > Oscillospirales > Oscillospiraceae > CAG-103. The sequence continues at coordinate 10,116 of JAFRDQ010000135.1, read as the reverse complement.
GGTCGCGGCCATGAAGGTGCCGTAGTCGACCTCCTTGACGCTGCCATGCACCATCGCCGGCAGCACAAACAGGTTCACCGCCAGCAGCAAAACCAGCACGATCGTGTAGAAGATGATCAATGGTTTCTTTGGCTGTTTGACTTCGTTCATAGAGTACCCTCATTTCTGTGATGGATTTTCTGCTGCTACTGTACCACAAAAAGACAACATGTTCAATGAAAAACCCGCTGCATTGCAGAGAATCTCAGTTTGTCAAAAAAGCCTCGCAGAGTTCGCGGCTCGGAAGCCGCGAATCCGATCAATCCGTTTTTCCAGCGACATGTGCGGTGGAAAAACTCCCTCGGGTGAGCGTGACGCTCGCCCCTCGCGCCGACCAACCGAAGGGCGATAAGCGCGAGTATCCCTTCGACTGTCAAAGAACATGGTTCTTTGACAGTCTTGAAAAACCCGCTGCATTGCAGCGGGTTTTTTCAAAACGTTTTACGGGCACACGTGCGTGCGCACGCAGTTGAACCAGGCCTTCAGACCGTCGGCGGACAGGTGCATGCCGTCGCCGTTCTGGAAGTTCTCGGGCAGGAACCCGTCCGTTCCGGCGAGCTCGAACGCCGCGTCGAGATACTTCACATTGTTCTCCACAGCCGCGTCCGCGATCCACTGATTCACGCGGTTGATGACCTCGAACGTGATATCCTCATACTGGTAGCTTCGCGCCACCGGCGTGAGGGAGGAGAGGATGATCTTCGTCTCCGGACTCTCGGCCTGAATGGCCGTCACGACGTCCTTGATCGCGTCCTTGAGCGCACTTTCCGTGATCATGTTCGCGTTGTCCGTGCTCGGGAGGAGCACCATCGTCGCAGGGCGATTGACGAACGCAATGTCGCCAAAGGGCGCGTTGTTGCCGGTCACGGGGGAGAGGAACGTGACGCTCGAGAGGAGGTTTAAGTCCATCACGCCGCTCTCGGGGCACCAGATCTGCTGATCCTTCTCGGGCCCGGTGAGGAGCGTTTCGTCATTGAGGATCTTCAGCGCGGCATCGCCGAGGAAATACATGGTGTTCACGTAGTCGCCCGAGGCGGGATCGGTCTGCGTGAGGGCAGCGGGGGAGTCGATCTTCAAAATCGGGTTCGGCGTCGGCGTCTCGATGGGCTCCGCGCTCTCCATCGCGTCCGGCGCGAGACTGACCTCCGGCGTCGCCGCGACGGTGCGCTCCACGCTCCCGCGCGGAACGTTGCCGATCACGCTCGTGAAGATCAGGCAGCCGAGCGCCAGCGCCAGACACAGCATGATCCCGAAGGACCAGATGCGTTTGCCTGTATCGTTCTTTTTCTTCATAGCAAACCACCATTTTTAAGAAGGGCGCGTTGCAATCACAACGCGCCCGGTATGGGTTGAATCTTACTCCTGCTCGGCCGTGGACTCTTCGATGACCTTCTGCTGCACGTTGCCGGGGGCTTCCTCGTAACGCACGAACTTGCAGCTGAAGGAGCCGCGGCCCTGCGTCATGGAGCGCAGGTCGATGGTGTAGGAGCTCATCTCCGCCATCGGAACCTCAGCCTCGACGGTCTGCATGCCGTCCTCGGCGTTCATGCCGAGCACGGTGCCGCGGCGCTTGGAGGAGATATCGCTCATGATATCGCCCAGATTCGCGTCCGGGATCGTGACCTTCAGCAGGCCGATGGGCTCCATGATGGTCGGCTTCGCCTTCGGAATGCCGTCCTGATAGGCGAGACGGGCAGCCGTCTGGAACGCCATATCGTTGGAGTCGACGGGGTGATAGGAGCCGTCGTACAGGGTGGCCTTCAGGCCGACCAGCGGGTAGCCCGCGAGGACGCCCTTCTGCACCGCGTTGCGCAGACCCTTTTCGACGGAGGGGAAGAAGTTCTTCGGCACGGAGCCGCCGAACACTTCCTCGGCGAAGATCAGCTCGTCGCTCTCCTCCTGGGGCTCGAAGCGGATCCAAACGTCACCGAACTGGCCGCTGCCGCCGGACTGCTTCTTGTGGCGGCCGTGGGCCTCGACCTTGCCCTTGATCTTCTCGCGGTAAGCCACGCGGGCGGGGGCAAGCTCGGTCTCCACGCCGAAGCGGCTCTTGAGCTTGGCGCAAAGCACGTCGACCTGGATATCGCCGGCGCCGGAGATGACCATCTGATGGGTCTCGGCGTTGTTGACGAGCGTGAAGGAGATGTCCTCCTCGTTCAGACGGGCGAGACCGGAAGCAACCTTGTCGTCCTGGCCCTTCGTCTTGGGGGAGATGGCCATGGAGTAGACGGGCTCGGCGATCTCGATGGCGGGGAACTCGACCTCGTTTTTCGGATCGCACACGGTGTCGCCGGTCTTCCAGTCCATCTTGCCGATGGCCACGATGTCGCCGCAGCAGGCTTCCTTGACCTCGGTGCTCTTCTTGCCGCACATGGTGTACATGCGGCCGAGCTTATCGGTGCTGCCGGCGCGCACGTTGCGCAGGCTGAGATCGGAGGTGACCTTGCCGGCCATGACCTTGATGAAGGAATACTTGCCGAACTGATCGGAGATCGTCTTGAACACGAACGCGGCCACAGGCGCGTCGGGCTTGCACTCCTCGTCCGCCGGGGTGGGAACGTAGTCCACGATGGCCTGCATGAGGGCCTCGGTGCCGACGCCGCTGATGGCAGCGCCCGCGAAGACGGGGATGAAGTCGCGGCTCAAAACGCCGAGACGGATGCCCTTGACGGCCTCTTCTTCGGTGAGATCCATCTCCTCGAGGAACTTCTCCATCAGCTCCTCATCGGAGACGGAGGCGGCCTCGAGCAACTCCATGCGCAGATCGTCGACCTTGCCGGCGTCCGCGGCGGGAACGGCGACCTTCTCGGTCTTCTTGCCGTTGGTGACATAAGCTACGTTGTGCACCAGATCGATCACGCCGGTGCCGTCGCTCGTGGGGATGGTCACGGGGCAGACAGCAGCGCCGTACTTCTCCTTGAGGGCGGCGAGGACGGCGTCAAAGTCGCTGTGCTCCTCGTCGATCTTGGAGATATAGAACATGGTGGGCTTGCCCGCGGCCTTGAGCGTTTTCCAGCTGCGCTCGGCGCCGACGGAGATGCCGTCCTTCGCGCTGCAGAAGATCACGCCGACCTCGGCCGCGCGCAGGGCGCAGGCGACCTCGCCCGCGAAGTCAAAGAAGCCGGGGCAGTCGAGAACGTTGATCTTGCAGCCGCCGAAATTCACCGGAGCGATGCCGGTGGAAATGGTGATCTGACGCTTGATCTCTTCGGCGTCGTAGTCGCAGACGGTGTTGCCGTCCGCCGTTCTGCCCTGACGGTCGATTGCGCCGGTCAGGTAGAGCATGCTCTCAGCCAAAGTGGTCTTTCCGGTGCCGCCATGACCCAAAAAGGCCACGTTGCGGATGTTCTTGGTTTCGTAGCTCATGAATGTACCTCTCCTTGTATTGATATCGATCGTGAAATTACACAATAACGGACGAGAAGAATGTCCAATAAATTATTATAACTGAGGAAAGCGCCGCTGTCAATGAATTCCGTCAGCGCTTGATGAAATAGCAGACCAGCGGAACGATCAGCGCCGCGACCAGCTCATACACCGCCAGATGGAAGGCGCTGCCCGTGGCAAAGAGACCGAGGCTGCACATCCAGAACATGGCGACCACGCCGATGATCAGCAGCGCGAGCGAGGCGACGAGCCCGGCGTTCACATAGCGGCAGAGCTGACGGCCGGTCTTGGTGATCGTGAGCAGCGCGGCCAGACCCGTGCGCGTGACAACGCCGCAGATCGGATCCTCCTCGCCGAGCTCCGGCTCGGAGAGCGCATAGCGCTGGCGGAAGGGCGGGAAGTCAAAGCCGTCGGCCTGCGTGCGGAATTTCTGCTTTAAGAGGCTCGGGGCGATGTTCGGGTCGCGCACGGCAAAGACCGGGCGCTCCGAGCTCTTGAGGAGATATTTCAGCGCATTCTGCACGCTTCTCGCCGCGTGATAGCGCACGGGGAAGCTGCCGCAGAGCTCGTTGTTGATGGCCACGAAGAGCGTTGTGTGATCCTCAATGTCCGGACGGGAGGCGTTGATGCCCTTCAGGCGCATGAACTCCGACGTGCCGAGGAGCACTTCCTCGTCGTTGATCGAGCCGGACATGCCGCCGGCGGAATCGCACCGGAAGCCGTCTACGCGAAACAGCGGGTAGTTATAGCCGCTCAGCAGCTCCACGAACGCCGGCGTCAGGCAACAGCCGGAGGCGTTGATGAGGCTCGCGGCGTAGGCAACGACCTTCGCCTCGCTCATGCCCTGCAAAAACGACGGGTCGGAGATCGAGATCGTGTTCGGGCTGAAGAGATCCCGGTCCGTCACGACGAAGCGGCGGCTGCGGCTGATGTCGCCCGCGCCGGACCAGCCCGCGATGGCGAGCCCCTTCGGCTGCAGGAAGGCGGCGAGGGACTTAAACGGCGCCGTGTAGCAGATGATGGCGGCCAGCGGCGCCGCGGCGGAAAAGACGGCGGCGAAGATGTGCGCCGCGTTTTTCAGATTGCCGTTGAGCGCCACGGCGAGCAGACTCAAAATCGCGCACAGCGCAATCAGATAGGGCGTGAGCACCGCGAAGACCACGGCATCCGGCCCCGGCTCCTCGGCGCGGTAGATAAACCCGTCGGCAGAGCACTTGGATTTCGTGAGGGTGATGCCCTCGTAATAGTCGTTCACGCCGGCGGTCAGCACGCCCGGCTCCTTCGAGCGCGAGAGCACATGGAACGTCAGCCCATAGCCGCGCGCGCGGCAGAAGCTGCTGTAGAGCAGGAACGTCACGGCAAAGGCGCTCACCACGCAGTAGGGAAGCCCCTGCTCGAGCGTGTTGAACACCGCGGCGAGCGCGCCGTCGGCGAGCGAAAACACGCAGCCGAGAAACACGAGCGATTCGATGCCCGGGCGCTTGTTCCGGAAGCCCGCGAGACCCGCGGTCATCACGTCGAGCCCGATGAGCATCGCCGTCAGCTGCAAGATGAGGCACATGATGGCCATTACGCGCGGGGAATTTTTGAGAAGCCCCAGCACCGGGAGACCGGAGCAGAGATAGAGCAGCACGAGGCTCACAATCAGGGCGAGACGGCTGCGCGTCTGCAGATCGGACTCCTTCACCGCGTAATAGCGGTGCGCTGTGCGGGCGGTCGGCTCCGGGCCGAGATCCTCTTCCTCGAGATCGGCGGCCTTCTTCTCCTCGCGCCGCTCGCGCATGCGCAGGCTGATGGCCGCGAGCCTGCCCACGATCGGGCGGATGACGGCCTGCTCAAAGCTCGGCCGCTCCACTTTCTCATAGCGCTCGTCGAGCTCCTCTTCGTCCCAGTCCTCCTCGGGGGCGGGGATATCCGGCTCCGGCGCTTCGGCAAAGAACACGCCGTCGTCCGGTTCTTCTTCGTATTCGTCCTCCGGGAGCTCGTCGGCATACTGCGTCTCGCCGTCGCCGATCTCCTGCGCCCAGATTTTCGCTTCCTCCTCCGGCAGCTCCACGCTCAGATCCTCGCCGAAGGTCTCGGCCACGGACTGAAACACCTGCGTCGGCTGTTTGGGGTCCAGCGGCGCCTCTTCCTCCTCCGATTCGGAGAAGAACACCTCTTGCGCAGGCGCGCTCTCGTCCTCCGGGGGATCCTCCTCCTCCGGCGCGAGCACCTCGGCAAAGCGCCGCGCGAAATCGCGGAGCTTCGAGAAGGGCTTTTCCGGCACCGCGGCGGCGAAGATCTCGGTCGGCTCGTCGATGTAGTCCGCCGCGTCCGGCTCGGCCTCGCCCTCCGGCTCCTGACTGTGCGGATAATAGGCGCGCACGTCGTCCTCCGGCTCGGGCTCGGGCTCTGCGCGGATCTCCGCGAGAATCTCGTCGAGCTCCTCGCTGTGCAGGCCGGTGAGAATGTTCTCCGGCTCGCCGGCCTCGAAGAGATCCTCCTCGGGTTCCGGCTCCGGCTCCGGCGCTTCCTCCGGTTCCGGCTCTGCATACTGCAGCAGCGCCTCCGGCGTCAGCAGCTCCTCGGGTCCGGCGTCGATCAGCTCAGCCTCGGCGACTTTGGAGAGAAAGGCGGCCTCCGGCAGGGGCGTATCCTCCGGCGCTTCCGGGTCGAAGCCCCGATATTCTTCCAGAATGGATTCCAGTGTGAGATCGTATTCCGTGTCGTGCTCCATTGGAACCATGTGTGTCACTCCTTTATTGCTCAGCCTCTCTGCCGCAGAATCTCATACCTCAGCACCGCCGCCGCCGCGGAGGCGTTCAGGGACGAGATCTGTCCCCGCAGGGGAATGCTGATGGTAAAATCACAGTGCTCTCTCACCAGGCGGCTCATCCCGTCGCCCTCCGAGCCGATCACGAGCGCGATCGGGCCGGTGAGATCCGTTTTCCACAGGGGGCTTGCGCCCTCCGCCGCCGTGCCGTAGATCCACAGCCCGGCCTTCTTGAGCTCCTCCATCGCCGCCGTCAGATTCGGCACGCGCGCGATGGCCATGTGCTCCACGGCGCCTGCGGCGGCCTTGTCCACCACGGCGGTCAGTCCGGCGCTGCGGCGCTTCGGAATCACCACGCCGTGCGCGCCGACGCACTCGGCGGAGCGGATGATCGCGCCGAGGTTGTGCGGATCGGAGATCTCGTCGCACACGACGACGAACGGAGGCTCGTTCCGCTCGGCTGCAATGGCGAGAATGTCCTGCACCGTGCAGTATTCCTTCACCGCGCAGACCGCCACCACGCCCTGATGCGCTCTCGTCTGGCTCATCTGATCGAGCTTGCGCCGGTCGGTCTCCACGACCACGACGCCCTGGCTGCGCGCCTTGGAGGCAATGTGGCCCAGCGTCTGGTCCACCTCGCCCTTGGCGATATAAATCTTGTCAATGGCCCGCCCCGCGCGCAGCGCTTCAAGGACGGCGTTGCGCCCTTCGATGCGGTCCTCTGTCCATTTCTGTTCTTCCATAACGGCTCCTTCATCCATTTCTAATCATACACGCAATACTATACCACAGCTTTTGTCAAGAGAAAAGCACCAATCTCATGGAAATATCAAAATTTTAAAGGACAACTTTCAAAAACAGGTGGACTTTGACAGCAAATGCGAGTAAAATAGTTCTATTCTGTATTCGGAGGGAATCTCTGTGAGAAAACTCATGAACCGGATCGACCGGTTTTGCTGCGCCCACCCGCGCTTCGGCATTCCGAGGCTGATGATGTGGATCGTGCTGGCGAACGCGGCGGTCTGGCTTTTGATGATGATGGACACGACGGGGCTGGCCTTCAGCCGCCTGTGCTTTGACGCCGACGCCATTCTGCACGGGCAGATCTGGCGCGCGGTCACGTTCCTCTTCGTCAGCAATTCGAGCGGCATTCTGTTCTTCGCCGTCGAGATGTATTTCTATTACTGGATCGGCTCTGCGCTCGAGCACCAGTGGGGGAGCGGCCGCTTCACGATCTACTATCTCATCGGCTGGGCGCTCACGGTCATCGTCGGGCTCGTGTTCGGCATGGACGGCGGACTGACCGCGACGTTTCTGAACCTCTCGCTGTTCTTCGCCTTTGCCACGCTCTATCCCGATCTGCAGGTGCTGCTGTTTTTCATCCTGCCGATCAAGGTCAAGTGGCTGGCGTATCTGGACGCGGCGCTCTTTGCCTATGCCGTCATCACCGGCGGCTGGCCGATGCTGCTCGTGCCGATCGTCGCGGTGGTCAATTATCTCATCTTCTGCGGCGACTGGCTGTTTGACTTCTTCCGCCCCGCGCGCGTGCAGCAGCGGAAAAAGACCGTCGACTTCAAGCGCGAGGCCGCGCGCATCAAGCGCGATCAGGAGCGCAAGCCCTTCCGCCACCGCTGCGAGGTCTGCGGCCGCACGGACGCGGATTTCCCAAATCTGGAATTTCGCTACTGCTCCCGCTGCGCCGGCTATCACTGCTACTGCGCCGACCACATCGCAAACCACGTGCACATCACCGATCAATGAAAGATAAGAGGAACGAACCGTCTATGAAAGCATCCAAGACGCCTGTGAAATACAATCTCGGCATCCCGGTCTCCAAGCTCGTGCAGTATATCATCTTCGGCATTCTCTGCATCGTGCTCCTCGTCGTCGAGATCCGCTACCACCACGCCAAGCCCGGCGAGGCGGCGATCGCCAGGGAGGAGGCCGAGCAGGCCGAGGCGGTCAAGAGCTTTGAAGCGTATTCCACCGCGCAGACCGCGCCGGAGAACTTCATCAGCGAGCAGACCGTCATCGTAAACGGCGAGGCCGTGGAGGAATACACCAGCCCCTATAAAATGGACTTCGGCCGCCCGGAGGACTATTTCGCCCTGCCCGGCATCGCCGCCTTCCGCGGCAACAACTACCGCAACGGCGCGTCCTACGGCACTGCGAACGTAGAGGCCGGCGAGGCGAACATCGTCTGGGAGAAGGAGACCTCCGCTCTGCAGGCGCCGGACGGCAACGTCTGGACCGGCAGCGGCTGGACCGGCCAGCCCCTGATCGCCCAGTGGACGCTCGAGCAGCGCCAGGGCTTCTCCTACATGTATGACTGGGCGAAGAATCAGGAGACGCTCACCGAGGTCATCTATGCCACGATGGACGGCTATGTCTATTTCCTCGAGCTTGAAACCGGCAAGGCCACGCGCGATCCGCTCTTCCTCGGCTTTACGTTCAAGGGCGCGGGCTCGCTCGATCCCCGCGGCTGGCCGATTCTCTATGTCGGCGCGGGCTATGCCAGCGACCGCGGCCCGGGCCGTGTGCTCGTCGTGAATCTCTCGGACGGGACGATCATGTATGAATTCGGCGCCGGAGACGGCTTTGCCTTCCGCAACTGGAGCACCTATGACGCCTCCGCCCTCTATTACGCCGAGGGCGACTCGCTGATCTACCCGGGCGAGAACGGCATTCTCTATATCGTGCAGCTCAACACCACCTATGATCCTGCGACCGGCGTCGTCGGCATTTATCCCGATGAGCCGATCCGCTGGCGCTACAACGGCGTGCGCACCGGCGATAAGTTCTGGGTCGGCGTCGAGGCCTCGCCCGTCATCTGGACGCATTACCTCTACATGGCCGACAACGGCGGCAACCTCATGTGCATGGATCTGCGCACGCTGAAGCTCGTCTGGGCGCAGGACGTGCTGGACGACACCAACTGCACGCCGGTCTTAGAGTGCGAGGACGATCATCCGTACCTCTACATCAGCACCTCCTTCCACGCCGGCTGGCGCGCGGCGGAGAACTCCACCGCCACGATTCCCGTCTGGAAGATCGACGCGCTCAGCGGCGAGATCGTCTGGCAGCATGACTACACCTGCTATACGCAGTCGGGCGTCTCCGGCGGCGTGCAGGGCACGATGGCGCTCGGCAAGAACGATCTGAAGGATCTCGTGTTCGTGCCGGTCTCCCGCTGCGGCGATCAGGCGAGCGCGGGCGTGCTCGCGGCGCTCAATAAAAAGACCGGCGAGACCGTCTGGGAATTCCCGACGGTGATCTACTCCTGGTCTTCGCCCGTCGATTTCTATGACGAAAACGGCAAGGGCTATCTGATCTACTGCACCTCCGGCGGCTTTCTGTATCTCCTCGACGGCGCCACCGGCGAAAAGCTCGCCGGCATCGACCTCGACGGCAACATCGAAGCCTCCGCCGCTATGTTCAACGACATGGTCATCGTCGGCCACCGGAGCCAGAAGATCTTCGGCATTCAGATTTCGTAACGTCGTGATAAAAAAGCCTTCCCCTTGAGGGGAAGGTGGCGCGGCGTCAGCCGTGACGGATGAGGTGTAAACCTTGAATCAAACAAACAACCCCAAATTGAGGAGAAACGCACAGATTGAGCTTTCTGGCATCGAGCAGGCATGAAGAGACACCTCATCAGTCAGCCTTGCGGCTGACAGCTTCCCCTCAAGGGGACGCCTTTGGCGGAAGCATCTCTGCACTCAGTAATCGTGAACATCGTGTGTTTACTCCAAGATTTAAAAAATGACTTCCTCGAATGGAGGAAGTCATTTTTATTGGCGCTTTCAGCATGACAAAACCCCTGGTACTACCAGGGGTGAATAAAAAGCCTTGGCAAATAAAACCCCCATGATATAGTAGGAATGGTTTGGCGACCGCATCACTACGATATCTAGGAGGTTTTATAGGTGAAAAAT
>JAFRDQ010000017.1 GCA_017411225.1 Oscillospiraceae bacterium | reverse complement strand
GCCTTGACCATGATCTCGGGATCGTGGTTACGCACGGCGCCGGAGGAGAGCTCCACGCCGTTGCAGACGAGGTCATACTGGAAGGCGTAAATGTCGAGCGGGTCGACCTCGCCGCGCTCGGCCTTCAGGAGAATGTCCAGACCGCCGTTCGGCATGGAGAACGGGTTGTGGCAGAACTCCAGCTCGCCGGACTCCTCGCCGATCTCATACATCGGGAAGTCGACGATCCAGCAGAACTCGTAGCGCTCGACGTCCATATGGCCGGGCACGGCGGCGCCGAGCATCTTGCGGAGGACGCCCGCGGTCTTCTGGGCTTCTCCCGTCTTGCCGGCCGTGACGCCGACGAAGCAGCCGGGCTTCAGGCCGAGGGCCGCGACGATCTCGTCGTGCTTGTCGACGAGGAACTTGGAGATGCCGCCGGCGAAATTGCCCTGCTCGTCCACCTTGAACCAATAAGGCTTCTGGCCCGCCTGCACCTCAACGTCGGCGCAGAGCTTGTCAACGGCCTTGCGCGCAAGGCTGCAGTCGGTGACGACGATGGCCTTGACGACCGCGCCGTTCTGGAAGGGCGCAAACTCGCTGCCCTCGACGAGGGCGGTCATGTCCTGCACCTCGAGATCGATGCGGAGATCCGGCTTGTCGGAGCCGTAGCGCTCCATGGCCTCGTTGAACGGGATGCGGCGGAAGGGCGCCTCGGAGGCGATATCATACTTGCCGTACTTGGCGAAGATCGGCGGCAGCACGTCCTCGAGGACGGCGAAGACGTCGTCCTGATCGGCGAAGGCCATCTCCATATCGAGCTGATAGAACTCGCCCGGGCTGCGGTCGCCGCGCGCATCCTCGTCGCGGAAGCAGGGAGCGATCTGGAAATAGCGGTCAAAGCCCGCGGTCATTAAGAGCTGCTTGAACTGCTGCGGCGCCTGCGGGAGGGCATAGAACTTGCCGGGGTGCTTGCGCGCGGGAACGAGATAGTCGCGCGCGCCCTCGGGGCTGGAGGCCGTGAGGATCGGCGTCGTGATCTCAAGGAAGCCGTGCTCCATCATCGCCTGACGCAGCGCGGCGACGACATTGCAGCGCAGGATGATGTTCTGCTTCACGGCGGGGTTTCTCAGATCGAGATAGCGGTACTTCAGGCGGTTGGCCTCGTCGGCCTCGCGGCTGCGGTTGATCTCGAACGGAAGCTCGTTATAGAGGCACTTGCCGAGCACCTCGATCTTCTCGGGGACGATCTCAATGTCGCCGGTGGGGAGCTTGGGGTTCTTGCTCGCGCGCTCGCGCACGACGCCCTCGACGGCGATGGTGCTCTCCTTGTTGAGGGGCTTGACAACCTGCATCATCTCTTCGGACTCGATGACGATCTGCGTCGTGCCGTAAAAATCGCGCAGGACGACGAAGGCGAAGTTCTGTCCGACCTCGCGGACGTTCTCCATCCAGCCAACCAGCCGGACGCGCTCGCCGACGTGCTCCATGCGCAGCTCATTGCAGTTGTGGGTACGATTCTGAAACATTTGAAATTACTTCCTTCTCTATTCAAATGAGGAATTAGGAATTAGGAATTAGGAATGTCCCGGATCCGAACATTCCTCATTCCTCATTCCTCATTCCTAATTGGTCAAATTTACTTCTTGGGATTCACGATATCACGCCAATCCAGATCGCCTCTGGCGAGGCCGAGGATCAGCACTTCTGCCGTGGCGACGTTGCTGGCGAAGGGGATCTGCCGCTGGTCGCACAGACGCGCCATGCGGTTGACCTCGTCGAAGCCGTTTTCATGGTCGGCGTCGGCAAAGAAGAGAACGAGATCGATCTCATTATAGCTGATGCGGGCGTCGATCTGCTGGCAGCCCTGCGCAGAATGCAGATACATCTGGATGGGCAGACCCGTGGCCTCGGCAATGAGCTTGCCGGTCGTGCTGGTGGAGCAGAGGTTGTGCTTGGCCAGAATGCCGCAGTAAGCGATGCAGAACTGAACCATGAGCTCCTTTTTCCGGTCATGGGCGATGAGTGCAATGTTCATTTTTTCTCTCCTCTCTTCGGGTTCGGGAACAACTTATCAGGGAAGGATGGTCAGCTCGGACTGCACCGAGAAGTCCACCGTTTTGACGGTAAAGTATGCGTCGAGCAGCTCGCGCGCGATCGGAGCAACGTTGGCGCCGGCGGAGCCGCGCTCCACGACGACGGCGATGGCGACCTGCGGATCGTCATACGGCGCGTAGCAGATGAAGACGGCGTTGTTCGCCTTGTTGTCGCCCAGCTGGGCGGTGCCGGTTTTGCAGGCGACGCGGGGATAATAGTCGCCGAAGGTCTTGTACGCCGAGCCGGCGGGGTGGTTCGCGACGAGGTACATGCCCTGCTGCACGGCCGCCCAGTTGCCGGGATCGGAGTCGACGGTACTGAGCACCTCGTGCTGCGCCTCGGCCACCTGCTCGGTATAGTCATAGCTGCGCACGCTCTTGAGAATGCTGGCGGAGTGGCGCGTGCCGCCGTTGGCGACGGTGGCGCAGTATTCCGCAAGCTGCAGCGGCGTGAACTGGCTGACAGACTGGCCGATGGCGGCCTGCAGGGAGTCGCCGGCGTACCAGCTGGCGCCCTCAAGCTGCTTTTTCCAGTCGGGCGAGGCCATGCGGCCCACGTTCTCCGGCAGCTCCACGCCCGTGCGCTCGCCGAGACCGAAGGCGGCGGCAAATTTATCGAGCGTTTCGATCTTCATGCGGTCGCCCATGGTGTAGAAGAAGATGTTGCACGAATCGCGGATCGCCTCGGTGATGTTGTCCGCGCCGTGAGCGCCGGGATAGACCCAGCAAGTCGGGCTGTAGCCCGTGTCGGCATAGCGGGTGAAGGGGCCATCGCAGGTGACGTATTCCCCGGTGCTCACCGCGCCGGAGGTCAGCGCCGCCATGGCCGTGCAGGGCTTGAAGGTGGAGCCGGGCTCGTAGAGTCCCTGCGTGACGCGGTTGACGAGCGCGCCGTGTTCGAGGTTGTTGTAATTGTCGCCCTCCCAGAGGGTGGTGAGGTTATAGGTCGGATAGCTCGCCATGGCGAGGGGCTCGCCGGTCTTGACGTCGACGGCGACGAGCGCGCCGGCGGTGGCGATGTTGGGCTTGTATCCGGAATCGGCGCGCACTGCCATGATGCCGTTATAGAGCGCCTTTTCCGCCGCCTCCTGCAGATCGAGGTCGATCGTGAGGGAGACGTTGTTGCCGGGGATCGGCTCGGTGGTATAGGTGCGGCCGGTGATCGTGCCGGCGGCGTTCTTCGTGATGACGGCGACGCCGTCCTGCCCGTGGAGATACTGCTCAAAGGCGAGCTCCGCGCCGTCATAGCCGACCTCGGCGTCCATGGGATAGCCCTGCTTGCCGTAGACCTCGTACTGCTCAGGGGACATGGGCTTGATATAGCCGAGGATGTGCGGCGCGAGCGTGGTGTTGTACACGCGCTGGTAGGAGGTCGTGACCTCAAAGCCGCGCAGGCCGTTTTCCATCAGGGCCGTGATCAGATCCATGCTGGCCTCGGGCACGAAGATGTAGTCCGCGGTGTTCACGATCGTGCGCACCTCGAGCGCGTAACGGATGCCGGCGATGATGCGCATCTGCTCGGCGGTGTAGTTGTTGTTGATCTTGAAGCGGTTGCGAAAGCTGCTCATGAGCTCGACCGCGGAGGCGTCCTCCGGGAGCTTCGCGTCCTCGAGATAGCCGCGCAGCAGCATGCGCTGCAGGGCGGTCATGTCGGTATATTCAAAGGGCGGCGACATCGTGACGGGGAGATCGTCGTTATACTCGTCTCCCGCCTCCTCGACGAGCTGCACCATGCGCAGAATGGCCGCGTTCGGGTCCTCCTGCGCCTTGAGGTCGGAGTAGTTGAGCTTCAGGCTGTTGGCGCTCGTGTTCGAGATGAGCACGCGGCCGTAACGGTCGAGAATATTGCCGCGGGCGGCGCGGACGCGCTGCGTCGTCGTGACGCTGTTGAGGCTCTCCTCGTAATACTCATTGCCCTCGATGATCTGCAGTTTATAGATGGCCACGAAGAAGATCACCAGCAGCACTGCCAAAATCAGCGCCAACACAGCGATCCGCCCGGGGCGGATGGATTTGTCCATGGTAAAAGATCCTTCCAATCAATAGGGACAAATTAGGAATGAGGAATTAGGAATTAGGAATTCATAGAATCCTTCGTTGTCTTCGTAATGGAAGACAGGAGCTTTTTCAATTCCTCACAATCCTGATGCATAGATTTGTACAAGTTGAAGTCTATATACTCTGTTTCCTTTAGCAGCTCCAGCCAATAAAGGGTCTCAGAACATTCCTTAAAAGCGATATAGGACTTTGAAAGAAAATCCTTTCGGCTGAAAGCCGCCGCTGCTTCAGCAAGATTCGCACCGATGCTTGTTCCGCACCGAAGGATCTGCTTAGACAACGTAAACTCTTTCTTTTCTTCCTGCAAATATTGGCTAAGTCTTACAATCCGAACAGCAAATTTCATGCTCTTTTGCTGAACTGCATTTTCTCTTCGTTCTTCCATGATTCCTAACTCCTAATTCCTCATTCCTAATTCCTAATTCGCTGTCAAACCGCCTTCTCTCTCCTGCTCACCGCTCTGGAGATGTAATAAAACGGCACTGAGAATGGGAGGCTGACGGCGGCCTGCTTGAGGCCGGTGATGAGGAGCGCTTTCAGATCCGCGCCCTGGAAGACCCAGAGGCGGAAGAGCTGGAAGAACGCCGTGAGAAGCTGGGCCGCGGCGATCATGCACAGAAAGGCGACCAGGCTGCGCGTGAGCAGATGCTCCGAGAGCATGCCGGAGACATAGCCAATGAGCGGCAGCAGAAGGATGAAGAGCACAATCGACTCGGGATAGCCCATATTCGCAAAGACGCCGGCAAAGATGCCGAACACGCCGCCCCAGATGGGGCCGCGGAACATGCCCACCGCCACCATGAGCGCGGGGAGCACGATGACATGCACGCCCCAGAGGCGCATTTTCGCAAAGAGCGTATTCTGCACCAGGAGCGTCAGCGCGAGATAGAGCGCCAGGAGCAGGATGCTCCGCAGTCGATCTTTTCGGATGAGATCACGCCACATAGTTACTCCACGATTTTGTAATCCTTGATGATGAATACCTGCACCATGTTCGCAAGGTCGCAGGCGGGCTGAATGACGCCGTAGCTTTCCTGTCCGCCGGCGTCGGAGCGCACCTCCGCGACCGAGCCGATGACGAGGCCGGACGGGAACGCGCCGCCCTTGCCGGAGGTGAGCACAGTGTCGCCCTCGAAGAGGCTGACGCCCTCGGCGAGGTAGCCGAGCTTCACATGGCCCTCCTGCATGAGCGTATATTCGCCGACGACCATGCCGGTCGCGCCGGAGTTGGAGACGTAGCCGCCGACGTTCATATCCACGTCGATGATCGTGCGCACCGTGGACCAGCCGGAGCCGACCTCGATGACCTGACCGACGAGACTGCCGCTCTCGGTGATGACGCTGTCGCCCACCTCGATGCCGCTCTCATCGCCCTTGCTGATCGTGATGAGCGCCGACCAGTTGGAGGCGCTGTAGCTCACGACCTTGGCCGATTCGAGATCAAAGTCCGTATGGCGCTGGCTGAATGCCAGAAGCTGGCGCAGGCGCTCGTTTTCCTCCAGCGCCTCCTGCCCCGCTCTGGCCTCGGCCTGCGCCTCGGCCAGCTGCTCGCGCAGCGTCTCGTTTTCGGCCTTGAGCTGGTCATAGCCGTAGACCGAGCCATAGAGGCCCTCGAGCCAGCTTGCAATCGTCTCCGCGCCCTGCTGGAACGGACGGCGCAGTCTGCCCTCGAGATCGGTAATCAGCCCGGCGCGGCCGCGCATCAGACTCGTCGCCCCAACGGCGAGCAGCGCGACGATGAGCACCGCCGCCAGAAGCCGCGGCGCGGTTTTTCTCAAAAATACTTTCCAGTTCATCAAATTAAATCAACACCAAGTTCTTTTAACATCTGCCCCAATTTGCACAGAGGCAGTCCCACGACGTTGAAATAGTCTCCCTCGATGCCGCGCACGAAGAGTGAGGCGCGGCCCTGAATGCCGTAGGCCCCGGCCTTGTCCATCGGCTCGCCGGTTGCGACGTAGGCCGCGATCTCCCGCTCGGTGAGCGGGCGGAAATGCACGGCGGTCTCCTCATAATCGCTGAGCACCTTCCCGCCGCGCGCGACCGTGACGCCGGTGAACACGCGGTGGCCGCGCCCGGAGAGGGCGCGGAGCATGCGCGCAGCGTCCGCCTCGTCCGCGGGCTTGCCGAGAATTTCATCGTCCAGACAGACGACGGTGTCCGCCGCGATGACGACATCGTCCTCCCCGGCGAGGGCCGCAACCTCAAGGCATTTGGCGCAAGAGAGGCGCTTCGCCGTCTCGCCGCCGGAGAGCCCGGCTTCCGGATGCTCCTCGCCAAGGGCGGGACGGACTTCAAAATTCAGTCCAAGCGCGGAGAGGAGCTCTCTGCGCCTTGGAGAGGCAGAAGCAAGAATGACTTTCATTCCTAATTCCTAATTCCTAATTTGCTTACTCTACGCCTCGATAATACAATCCCCTCGTCAGTCCGTTCGGCTTGTAGTCCGACTGGCCGAGGTAGCTTTTGGCGACGGCGACGCACTCGGCGGGGTTCTCGGTCGTGAACATGAGGCGCACGGCCCAGAGTCCGGCGGTGCAGTAATCATCCTGCTTGTCGGCCAGATAGAGCTTATAGGCGTTATAGATTACATTGCGGCAGCCGAAGGCGCGCACGACCGGGAAGGCGCTCCCGCGGCGGTCGATCAGCTGGTTCGGGATGTGGCAGTTGCAGCGGCCGGCGCTGTTTTTGATCGCGCACTGCTCGGTAATCATGCAGGGCAGGCGGCCATAGACGATCATCTCGGTATCGACGGTCTTGGCCAGATCCCGAATCTGCGCGAGGCGCAGCTCGAACGAGGCCGTGACCGACTGCATGCCAGCGAGGCGGAGCATCTCCACGGTGTGGGAATTGAAAACGTTCAGGCCAAAATCACCGCGCAGGCGCATGCCGTGCTTCCGCGCGAGGAGAATGTGGCCGAGATTGCCGACGACGGCCTCCTCCACGCCGTTTTCGGACGCGACGCGCAGCAGATCCTCCAGCTCCAGCTCCTGATCGCCGGTGACCACGCGGGGCAGGACGGCGGCGATCTTCACGCCGCGATCGCGAAACGGCTCAAGCCGCTCGGGCGCGTCGCCGATGACCTCGGCGGGAACATAGAGATAATCGGGCTCCAATGCCGCGAGCTCCTTTGTCAACTGCTCGGCGGTGAGCACCTGATAGATGCGCAGGGGGTCGGTGCGGTAGTCATGGCCCTCCGGCATAGCCGGAGCCTCGAGCGAGCGGCGCGGCGGGTTTTTCGCCCGCGCCTCCTTGAGCTCGGTGATGAGGCGGCGGCGCAGATCGTTGACCGCGCTCGACGGGAGGAAGAGCCCTCCGTCCGCCTTGACCTGAATGTTGATGGCGTAATACGGCGTGCCGCCGGTTTTGGAAAACTGCTCGGCAAGACCGGCCTCCGTGAGCGAGGCCTTGAGCGCGGGCTCCGGCACCGGGCCGGAGACGACGGCGCGCACACCGTCCACATCCTCCGCCGCGGCGCGGATGGGCTTGTCCGCCTCGAGCACGATGTAAAACCGGACGCCGACTCTTCTGCGCTCGCCCTCGCCGTAGGCGCGGCGGGTCTCCGCAAACAGCTTTTCGGCGGGCTTGTCGTCCGCGGTGCGCTTTCCGAGCATGTCCGGCCCCTTCTGGCCGAGGAAATAGCCCTGCGTGAAGCCCTGACGGGAGAAGGCCAGCTCCAGCCGCTCCATCTCGGCGGCGGTGGGACGGCGCTCATCCTGAATGCAGCGGGCATAGATGTCCGTGACGACGCCGACGTATTCCGGGCGCTTCATGCGCCCCTCGATCTTGACGCAGGTGACGCCCGCGTCCTCGAGCGCGCGCAGATGATCAACCAGGCAGTTGTCCTTGAGACTGAGCGGATGGTCGTCCATGCGGCCGCCCAGAGAATACTGCATCCGGCAGGGCTGGGCGCACATGCCGCGGTTGCCGCTGCGGCGGCCGATGAGCGACGACATGTAGCACTGGCCGGAATAGCAGAAGCAGAGCGCGCCGTGCACAAAGACCTCCGTCTCGATGCTGGCGCGGCGGGAGATCTCCCGAATCTGCTCCAGACTCAGCTCCCGGCTGAGCACCGCGCGGGTGCAGCCGAGCTCCGCCGCCGCCTCGACGCCGGCGAGATTGTGGATGCTCATCTGCGTGCTGGCGTGCAGCGGCAGATCCGGCACGGCCTGACGCAGCAGGCGCACCAGACCGAGGTCCTGCACGAGCAGGGCGTCCGCCCCATACTCCGACGCCTTGCGCGCGAGATCGAGCGCGCCATCCAGCTCGCGGTCGGACACGAGCGTGTTCATCGTGACATAGACCTTGCAGCCGCGAATGTGGCAATAGCGCACGGCCTTGATGAACTCTTCCTCTGTGAAATTATTGGCTCCGCGCCGCGCGTTGTGCGCGCCGAAGCCGAGATAAACCGCGTCCGCCCCGTTCTGCACCGCCGCGATGACGGCGTCGGGACTGCCCGCGGGCGCAAGCAATTCCAGCATAGCTACCCTCGTTCAACATTGCCCTTCTGGGCATACTTTCAGAAATACAGTTTATTATACCACAGGTCAGGGGATTGCTACAAGACTTATTTAATGATATAATGATTAAACATTTTATCAGTGTGGAGTTTGGAGTGTGGAGTGTGGAGTTTCATGTGCGCTTCGCGCAATTGGAAATGCGGCGCGATGTGGGCATCGCGCCCTACGGGACTGGGCAAAATCCGGCATATGAACTCCTAATTCCTAATTCCTAATTCCTCATTCTTACTTTTTCTGTTTACAAAGGAAATTGTGGCTCATTATGACACCTACTGACTACACGCTCTCCAAGCCGGTTGCGATCTCGGTTCCGGCGGAGGATATTGATAAGCTGCTGCAATCGCGCGACGGGGTCTGCGCGCTGGTGTATCTGGCGCTGCAGCGCACCGGCGGCCGTCCGCTGCAGGCGGGCGCGCTCGGCCTGAGCGAGCAGGCGCTCACCGAGGCGCTGCAGAAGCTCGCCTCGCTCGGTCTCGTGGCCGGGAAAAAGGAAGAAAAGCCGCTCCCCCCTGCCGACGAGCTGCCGCAGTACACATCGGAGGATCTCGTGCGCCGGGTGCGCGAGGACGTGACGTTCCAAGGCGTCTGCGCCCACGCGGAGCAGTTTTTCGGCCGAAAGCTCACCACGCCCGAGACGCAGGCGCTGCTCGGCATGCAGGACTATCTCGGTCTGCCGGTGGAGGTGCTGATGGAGCTCATCACGCATGTATTCACGACCTACCGCACCGAGAAGGGCCCGGGGCGCAACCCCACGATGCGCATGATCGAGCGCGAGGCCTACGTCTGGGCGCGGAACGAACTGATGACGCAGGAGTTGGCGGAGGAATACATCGAACGGCAGAAACAGCGGCGCGGCGACATGGCGCGGCTGCTCGAAGCGCTGGAGATCACAGGCCGCGCCCCCTCCCCGTCGGAGAAAAAATATCTCTCGTCGTGGCTGGACATGGGCTTCGGCACGGACGCCGTGGCCGAGGGCTATGACCGCACGGTGATCAGCGCGGGGGCGCTCAAATGGCCGTATCTGAACAAGATTCTATTAAGCTGGCACGAAAAGGGTCTGCACACGCTCGCAGAGATTCAGGAGGGCGATCCGCGCGGCGGCGCGAGAAAGCAGCCGGCGAAGGCCGCCTCGGCCGCCGAACCCCGAAACGATCTTGCCCGCGCCGAGGCGCTGCTGCGCCGGCGCCGGGAGGGAAAGGAGTAAGCCATGGGACTGAACGGAACCTATCTCGCCCGCGCGCGGGAGGCGCTGGAGGCGCAGAGAGCGCGCAATGAGGCCGAGCAGGCGCGGCGGGAGCGGACGCTCTATGCGCGCGTGCCGCGCATTGCCGCGATCGACGCGGAACTGAGAGCGCAGATGATCGAGCTCTTCGGCTATACCCTGCGCCACGGCTCGGACCCGACGGCGCAGCTCAGGGAGATCGAGGCGCGCAATCTCGAACTGCAGGACGAGCGCGCAAGACTGCTGGAGGAAAACGGCTTTCCGAAGGACTATTCCGAGCCGGTGTGCGCCTGCAGGGTCTGCGGAGACACGGGCTATCTCGCGGACGGCTCGATCTGCGATTGCCTGATGACGCTCTATAATCAGGAGCTTACGAAGGACTTAAGCTCCCTGCTGCAGACCGGGGACGAGGTGTTCGACCGTTTCGATCTGACGCTGTACGCGCCCGAGCACCGCGAGCAGATGGCGCAGACGCTGCGCTTCTGCCGGAGCTTTGCCGAGGACTTCACGCCGGACGCGCCGAACCTGCTGCTGCAGGGCGGCACGGGGCTGGGCAAGACCTTCCTCTCCGGCTGCATCGCCCGCACGGTGGCGCAGCTCGGCTTCAGCGTGGTCTATGAATCCGCCGCGGCGGCGCTCGGCGCCTTCGAGACGGCGAAATTCCAGCGCTTCGGCGAAGCCGGCGAGCAGGCGGCGGACAAGGTGGAGCAGTATCTCGGCTGCGATCTGATGATCCTCGACGATCTCGGCACGGAGATGATCTCCCCCTATTCCGTGAGCGCGCTCTATACGCTCATCAACACCCGTCTGACCCGGCACAAGACGACCATCATCTCCACCAACTGCACGGACGCGGAGCTGCAGCGCAGCTACACGCCGCAGATCCTCTCGCGCATTGAGGGCGAATTCCTCGCCCTGCCGTTTGTGGGGAGAGACATCCGGCAGGTGAAGAAAGAGAGAGGCAGTTAATCTGGT
>JAFRDQ010000134.1 GCA_017411225.1 Oscillospiraceae bacterium | reverse complement strand
TGAAAGCTTCCGGTTCGATGATTCTTTTTCATGGCTTCCTCCCGCAGCCGAATGACCACGGACATTCTACACCATGTCTCGGACTTGTTTCCGCCTAAAGCAGATTTTAGCGGAAGTTAAAATTAAACCTTACCCTAATTCCTCATTCAAAAAAATCTCCCCGGAACAACATCCGGGGAGTTTTTTTGTACCTCATTCATTTTACACTACCTGTGAATACACCCGCTGCCGAAGGGGCAGCCGCGGGCCTGGCCGGTGTCGAGCAGATAGTGGCAGACCTTTCCGTGGCGTGACAGGCTTCTGCCGTGGATTGTCCGATAGTGGCGGCAGCCGAGGCACTCCGGCTCCGGCGGCCAGTCGAAAAATGTTTCCATGCGTGTATCGTCAATGCTGATTCCGTTCATCTCTGACCTCCTGTTCCATCCAGCTTGTCCAGGCCGCGCCGGCTGCCTGCTCCGCTGCGGAGAGCAGCCGCTCCACGTGGCGCTGACCGTAAAAGAGTCCCTGCGCTTCGAGCGCCTGCTGCACCTGCGGCACGGTGAGCCCCTCCAGATAGCGCAGGCGCAAAAGCATCCGGTTCTGCCCGCCCGGCACGGTCTCGAGAAACCGCGCCATCCGCTCCCGATCCGTCCGGCTGCGGCTGAGCGCCGCGCTCGTGCGCTTTTTCTCGGCGCGGAGCCGGTCATAGCGCTTGCTCAGCGCGTCCAGCTCCCGCCGCACCTGATCGCTCTCCTGCCGGAGCGCCGCCTGGCGCGCCTCGAGCTCGTGCGCGGTGCGGGCGCAGGCCTTCAGCCGCGCATAGGTGCGATCATAGCCGATCGGTCACATCCCCTTCCGTGCGCCGCCAGCCGGAGAGCAGGCCGTCCATGCAGTCCGGGCAGTAGTCGCCGAGCATCGGCACCTCATAATACGTATCCCCCTGCCAAAACCGGTCTGCGCACCGGCGGCAGGATCTGATTTCTCGTTTCATTCGTTTCGCCATCCTTTCATATTCGCCTCATAACAACATCGCAGCTTTGCGATTTGAGACAAGCATAACCCGCATAAACGCAAAAGTCAAGGCGTATTTTGCATTTTTGCTAATTTTGTGCAAATTAACGAATTGCAGTTTCGCAAGGCGTGTGTTATACTTTCCCCAAGGAAGGTGATTCACATGTCCATTGGTACGCGCATCAAGGAGCGCAGAAAGGCGCTCGGATATTCTGCGGAGGACATCGCAATGCGGCTGGGGAAAAGCCCCGCCACCATCTACCGCTACGAGAGCGGCGACATTGAAAAGCTGCCCGGGGAGCTGCTGGCCCCGCTGGCGGAAATGCTGAACACCTCGCCGGCCTATCTGATGGGCTGGGAGGACACCGAGCCCCCCGCCGGTCCCCGGCAGATCACGGATCAGGAGCTGAAGTTTGCCCTCTGGGGCGACGGTGAGATGGACGACCGCGATCTCGCCGCCGTGCGCGCATACGCCGCGTTCCTCAAGCAGCAAAAGAAAGCGTAGTTCCTATCCCCCAGCTGTGGAAAAAAGGAGAAGAATATAAGCATGACCCTGTCGGAGCTCTATCGCTATGCCGATGCACAGCGCATCCCGGTCGATGCGTTTCCGCTCGGCAGGACGGAGGCGCTCTCGCTTCTGGACAGCGAGGGCTGCTGCCACATCGCGATCGACCCCTTCCGCGTGCGCAGCGCCGCGGATGAAAAAACGAAGCTCGGCCACGAGCTCGGCCACTGCATGACGGGCGCGTTCTATACCGTCGCCTCCCCCTGCGACGTGCGCGCCCGCCACGAAAACCGCGCCGACAAGTGGGAGATCGAGCTGCTCATCGGGCGCGAGGCGCTGGAGAACGCCGTCGCCTCCGGACACACCGAGGTCTGGGATCTCGCAGAATACTTCGGCGTGACGGAGGAACTGATGAAAAAAGCGATTCTGTGGTATCGCGAGGGAAGACTCAGTTGAATTAGGAATGAGAAATTAGGAATTAGGAGTTGAAGGTGCGCTCCGCGCGATTGAATATCGTCGGCGCAAGCCGACACCATTATTCCTAATTCCTCATTCCTAACTCCTAATTCTTTCCCCGTCATTTTCCCCGTCAAGATCGTCTTTTTTCCGGAATCGTTGGACAAAGCCCCAAAATTGGTTTTTGGGCATTGACACCCCTCATTTGCCTTGCTAAAATGTGCAGGATCAATGGGAAGTGCTGGCGAAATCGAAGTGCACGGATTGACGAGCGGATTTTTCGCCGGATGAAGACGAAAAATCGCAGGAGTACTTTGTGTATTTCAAGATTTTGCGGCAAAAGCCGACGGAAAATCGGCCGACAAGACGCGTGCTGCGATTTCGTCAGCGCTTCCCAAACCCCAAGAAAGGATGTGAGAGCCTTGGAGATGCTGATTCGCGGCTGCCGTGTCTTTTTGGACGGGGTTTTTGTTCCCATGGACGTCCGTGTTGCCGACGGCAGGATCGCGCAGCTTTTGCCCCCGACGGAGCCCGTTGATGGGATTCCTGTTTTTGAATATCACAATTGTTTGTTATTACCCGGACTTACAGATGTGCACGTTCATCTGCGAGACCCGGGTTTTTCTTTTAAAGAAACCATGCGCACGGGAACGCAGGCGGCGGCCCGCGGGGGCTACACGACCGTCTGCCCCATGCCGAACCTGAACCCCGTGCCGGACAGCGCGGAGCACTTAAATGCCGAGCTGCAGCGCATCCGCGACGACGCCGTGATCCGTGTCCTCCCCTACGCCGCGATCACCGTGGGCGAAAAGGGCGAGACGCTCGCCGATCTCGAGGGCATGGCAAAGGACGCCTTCGCCTTCTCCGACGACGGCAAGGGCGTGCAGTCGGATGAGATGATGAAAAGCGCCATGCTGCGCGCGAAGGCGCTCGGCAAGGTGATCGTGGCCCACTGCGAGGATGAGACGCTACTGCACGGGGGCTACATCCACGACGGCGCTTACGCCAGAGCGCACGGGCACCGCGGCATCTGCTCTGCGTCCGAATGGAAGCAGGTGGAGCGCGACGTGCATCTCGCCGAGGAGACCGGCTGCGCCTACCACGTGTGCCACGTGTCGACGAAGGAGAGCGTGCAGATCATCCGGGAGGCCAAGGCCAGAGGCGTGAACGTCACGTGCGAAACAGCGCCCCACTATCTGCTTTTGACCGAGGACGATCTGCAGGAGGACGGGCGGTTCAAGATGAACCCGCCGATCCGCGAGAAGGCCGACCGCGACGCGCTGCGGCAGGGACTTCTGGACGGAACGGTGGACATGATCGCAACCGACCACGCCCCGCACACGGCGGAGGAAAAATCCAGAGGACTGGAAAAATCCCTGATGGGCGTCGTCGGGCTCGAATGCAGTCTGCCGGTGCTGTACACAGGCCTCGTCAAACCCGGGATCGTCCCGATGGAGACGCTCATCGACCGCATGACCGCGTCCCCGGCAAAGCGCTTCGGGCTCGAGAGCGGCGTCGCGGTCGGAAAGCCCGCCGACCTCTGTGTGTTCGACCCGAACGAGGCATGGACGATCGACCCGAAGGAATTCGCCTCCATGGGCAGGGCCACGCCGTTTGAGGGGTGGAAGGTCAGCGGAAGAGTGAAGATGACGATCTGCGACGGTGAGATCGTATTCAATGAGGAGTGAGGAATTAGGAATTAGGAATGAAGGTGCCGCTTCGCGGCGATCGAATATCATCGGCGCAAAGCGCCGATACCATCACTCCTAACTCCTAACTCCTAATTCCTAACTGGCAATTCAGACAGGAGTAAAAGAGATGCAAGGATTTAATCGCAAGCTAATCTTAGAAAACGGCAGCATCTACTACGGCCTCGGCTTCGGCGCGGCGGAGGATGCTGTTTGCGAGGCGGTGTTCAACACCTCGATGGTCGGGTATCAGGAGATTGTGTCCGACCCGAGCTACACCGGGCAGGCCGTCGTGATGACCTATCCGATCATCGGCAACTACGGCATCACGGACGAGGACTTTGAGACGAAGACGCCCACGATCGGCGCGCTGATCGTGCGGGAATACAACGACAACCCCTCCAACTTCCGCTACACCAAGACGCTCTCGGAGCTGATGGTGGAGTGCGGCGTGCCGGGCATCTCCGGCGTGGACACGAGAAAGCTGACGCGCGAGATCCGCGACGTGGGCAGCATGAAGTGCCTGATCACCGCGATGGAGACCGACACCGAGACCGCGATCGAAAAGCTCCGCGCGGCGAGACTGCCGCAGGATCTCGTGCAGCGCGTGAGCTGCCGCAAGCGCTGGTATTCGCGCACGTCGAACCACCGGTTCAACGTCGTGGCGATCGACTGCGGCATGAAGCTGAACATCGTCCGCTCTCTCAACGCCCGCGGCTGCAACGTGACCGTCGTGCCCTACAACACGACGGCGCGGGAGATTGAGTTCATGGAGCCGGACGGGCTCTTCCTCTCCAACGGCCCCGGCGACCCGCAGGATGTGCCGGAGGTGGCGGCGGTCGTGCGCGCTCTGCGCGGAAAGCTGCCCATCTTCGGCATCTGCCTGGGCCACCAGATCATCTCGCTGGCCTACGGCGCCGAGACCTACAAGCTCAAGTTCGGCCACCGCGGCGGCAACCACCCGGTGCGCAATCTCGAGACCGGAAAGCTCGAGATCACGAGCCAGAACCACAGCTACGCCGTGAAGGCCGAGTCCCTCGCGGGCACGGATCTGGAGGCGACGCACATCAACCTGCTCGATAACACGATCGAGGGCGTGAAGTGCGCGCGCGACATGGTTTTCTCCGTGCAGTATCACCCGGAGAGCGCGCCCGGTCCGCAGGACAGCAGCTATCTCTTCGACCAGTTCATCCGCCTGCTCGAGCAGCACAAGGCCGAGGGCGGAACCCAGTTTACACTCTTCGGAAAGGAGGCGGACCGCCGTGCCTAAGAGAACCGACATTCACAAGATCCTCGTGATCGGCTCGGGCCCGATCGTGATCGGACAGGCCGCCGAATTTGACTACGCGGGCACGCAGGCCTGTCTCGCCCTGCGCGAGGAGGGCTATGAGGTCGTGCTCGCAAACTCCAACCCCGCGACGATCATGACCGACACCGCCATTGCGGACAAGGTATACATGGAGCCGCTCACGCCGGAATATGTCGCGCGCATCATCCGCTATGAGCGCCCGGACGCGATCGTGCCCGGCATCGGCGGCCAGACGGGTCTGAACCTCGTGATGGCGCTCTCGGAGCAGGGCGTGCTGCAGGAGTGCCAGGTCGAGGTGCTCGGCACGCGGCCGGAGAGCATCGCCTGCGCGGAGGATCGCGAGAAGTTCAAGGAGCTGTGCGAAGCGCTCGGCGAGCCGGTGCTCCCGAGCATGATCGCCACCTCCATCTCCGAGTGCCGCGCCGCGGCGCGCGAGATCGGCTACCCCGTGGTGCTGCGCCCGGCCTTCACGCTCGGCGGCACGGGCGGCGGCTTTGCCGACGACGACGCGGAGCTGACCGCGCTTGCGAAAAACGCCCTCGCCCTCTCCCCCGTGCATCAGGTGCTGGTGGAAAAGAGCATCAAGGGCTACAAGGAAAATGAATACGAAGTGATGCGCGACGCGAACGACACCGCCATCACCGTCTGCAACATGGAGAACATTGACCCCGTGGGCATCCACACGGGCGACTCCATCGTCGTCGCGCCGAGCCAGACGCTCACGAACCGCGAATACCACATGCTGCGCGACAGCGCTCTGCGCCTGATCCGCGCGCTCGAGGTGGAGGGCGGCTGCAACGTGCAGTTCGCGCTCGACCCGGAGAGCTTCAAGTATTACCTGATCGAGGTCAACCCCCGCGTGAGCCGCTCTTCCGCGCTGGCTTCCAAGGCCAGCGGCTACCCGATCGCGCGCGTTTCGGCGAAGATCGCCGTCGGCATGACGCTCGATGAGATCCAGATCGCAAACACCCCCGCGAGCTTTGAGCCGACGCTCGACTACGTCGTGACCAAGATGCCGCGCTTCCCGTTTGATAAATTCGCCGGCGCCTCGAACAAGCTCGGCACGCAGATGAAGGCGACGGGCGAGGTGATGAGCATCGGCCGCACGATCGAGGAGAGCCTTCTCAAGGCGATCCGCTCGCTGGAGATCGGCGTGAGCCACGTGTACATGCCGAAGTTCCACCACATGCCGATCGAGGAGCTGATGGAGTACATCAAAATCGGCACGGACGACCGCATCTTCGCCATCGCGCAGCTGATGTGGCTCGGCGTGGACTACAACCGCATCTGCAACATCACGGGCATTGACATGCTCTTCCTCGACAAGATCCACAACATCGTGGCGCTCGAAAAGGAGATCAAGGACGATCCCTTCAACCCCGACGCGCTCTGGCGCGCAAAGCGCATGGGCTTTTCGGACAAGCACCTCGCGCACCTCTGGAAGTGCGCGGAGCAGGACGTCGCGGCGAAACGAAAAGAGCTCGGCATCGTGCCGGTCTACAAGATGATCGACACCTGCGCGAGCGAGTTTGAGAGCTATATCCCCTATTTCTACTCCACCTATGAGCAGGAGAACGAATCCGTCGTCTCCGAGCGCGAGAAGATCCTGGTGCTCGGCGCGGGTCCGATCCGCATCGGGCAGGGCGTGGAGTTTGACTACTCCACCGTCCACGCCGTCAAGACCATCCGCGAGGCGGGGTATGAGGCCATCATCATCAACAACAACCCCGAGACCGTCTCCACGGACTACACCTGCTCGGACAAGCTCTATTTCGAGCCGCTCACGGTCGAGGACGTGATGAACGTCATCGAGCTCGAGCAGCCCAAGGGCGTCATCGCGACGCTCGGCGGGCAGACGGCCATCAACCTCGTCGAGCCGCTGATGGAGCGGGGCGTTCCGATGATCGGCACGCAGCCGGACGCGATCGAGCGCGCGGAAAACCGCGACTGCTTTGAAAAGCTCCTGCTCGAGCTCGACATTCCGCAGCCGCCCGGAGAGGCCGTGACGAACATCGAGGCCGGCGTCGAGGCAGCCGCCCGCATCGGCTACCCCGTGCTCGTCCGCCCGAGCTATGTGCTCGGCGGCAGAGCGATGCAGATCGTCTCCGAGGAGGAGAGCCTGCGGCATTATCTCTTAAACGCCGTGCGCATCGACGAAAAGCAGCCCGTGCTGGTGGATAAATACATCATCGGCCGCGAGGTCGAGGTCGACGCCGTCTGCGACGGGAAAAACGTCTTCGTCCCCGGCATCATGGAGCACGTGGAGCGCACCGGCGTCCACTCCGGCGACAGCATCAGCGTCTATCCCGCCGTGAGCCTCTCGGAAAAGGTGAAGGAGACGATCCTCGACTATACCCGCCGCCTCGGTCTCGGCATCGGCATCGTGGGACTGTATAACATCCAGTTCATCGTCGACCGGGACGACCGCGTCTACATCATTGAGGTCAACCCCCGCTCGAGCCGCACCGTGCCGTTCATCTCCAAGTCCACGGGCCGGAGCCTCGCCGACATCGGCACGCTCGCGATGCTGGGCGTGACGCTCCCGGAGCAGGGCATCCATGAGCTCTGCGGGGAGGACAAGCCCAGATACTACGTCAAGGCGCCCGCCTTCTCCTTTAGTAAGATCGCGGGACTCGACGCCTACCTCTCCCCTGAGATGAAGTCCACGGGCGAGGCCATCGGCTATGACCGCGCGCTCAACCGCGCGCTCTACAAGGCGCTGCAGGCGAGCGGCATGAACGTCACGAACGCCGGCACCGTCTTTGTGACCATCGCGAACAGCGATAAGCAGGAGGCGCTGCCGCTCATCCGCCGGTTCTACGACCTCGGCTTCAACATCGAGGCCACGGAGGGCACGGCGCAGTTCCTCAAGGAGCACGGCATCCGCACGCGCACGAAGAAAAAGCTCTCCGAGGGCAGCGATGAGATTCTCCAGGGCATCCGGAAGGGCTATGTGAGCTACGTGATCAACACGCGCGACATTTCGAGCCAGTCCAGCCACACGGACGGCTTCGAGATCCGCCGCTGCGCGGTCGAAAACAACGTCACGATCTTCACCGCCCTCGACACGGTCAGAGTGCTGCTCGACGTGCTGGAGGAGATCACGATTTCGATCTCGACGATCGACATGTGAAATAATTAGGAATTAGGAATGAGGAATTAGGAATGTACGAAGATTTCATTCCTAACTCCTAATTCCTCATTCCTCATTCAGTTTCAGAGGTGATGCTTCATGCTGCAATCAACCTTTACTCTTAAAGAGAACAACCGGCTTACCCCCTCCGTCCATGAACTGAAACTGCAGGGCGACTGCTCTGCCATCACCGCGCCGGGGCAGTTTGTGCAGGTTTCGGTGCCGGGGAAGTTTCTGCGGCGGCCGTTTTCGGTCTGCGACGTGGCGGACGACGTGCTCACGCTGTGCGTGCGCGTCTCCGGCGAGGGGACGGACGCGCTCTGCGCGCTCCCGGTCGGGACGGAGCTGGACCTGCTCACCGGACTCGGCAACGGCTTTGACCTCTCGGAGGTCTCCCCCATGCCGCTTTTGATCGGCGGCGGCAGCGGCGTCGGCGCGCTCTACGGACTCGCCAAGGCGCTGCTGCAGCGCGGGCGCATCGTCCACGCGGCGCTCTGCTTCCGGACGGCGGAGGACATGTATTATGTTAACCAATTCAAGGCGCTCGGCGCGGAGGTGACCGTCTTTACCGAGGACGGCTCCGCGGGCGAGGCGGGAAACGCCCTCTTTGCGCTCATGCTCCCGCACTGGGATGTGTTCGCCTGCGGCCCGCTCGGGATGCTGCGCTCGCTCGACGACGCGTGCGAAAACCCGCTGCAGATCTCGCTCGAGGCGCGCATGGGCTGCGGCTTCGGCGCCTGCATGGGCTGCACGATCGAGACCGAGGACGGCCCCCGCCGCGTCTGCAAGGACGGCCCGGTGTTCCAGGGACAGACGATCGTGTGGCCGGACGAAAATGAGGAATGAGGAATTAGGCATTAGGAATTAGGAATTATCATTACGTGCATTCCTGATTCCTCATTCCTAATTCCGAATTCGCTGCTGCAAGAAGGGAGCATCATCTTGAATACTTCTGTCAATCTCTGCGGGATCACCCTCTCCAATCCCATCATCCCCGCTTCCGGCACGTTTGGGTATGGGCGGGAATTCGCGGAGCTCTATGATATCAACTGCCTCGGCACGTTTTCGTGCAAGGGCACGACGGCGCAGCCGCGGCTGGGAAACCCCACGCCGCGCATTGCCGAGGGCAGCTGCGGCATGCTCAACGCCGTCGGCCTGCAGAACCCCGGCATTGACGCCGTCATCGCTGAGGAGCTGCCCGCGCTGGAGCGGGTGTTTCACAAGCCGATCATCGCGAACGTCTGCGGCTTTTCCGTGGCGGAATATGTGACCGTTGCGAAGAAATTCGACGCCTGCCCCTCCGTCGGCTGGCTGGAGGTGAACATCTCCTGCCCGAACGTGCACGGCGGCGGCATGGGCTTCGGCACCAGCTGCGAGAGCGCGGCCGAGGTCACGGCGGCAGTGAAGGCGGCGGTACAAAAGCCCGTCATCGTGAAGCTCACGCCGAACGTGACGGACATTGCCTCGATTGCAAAGGCATGCGAGGACGCCGGCGCGGACGCGCTGAGTCTCATCAACACCGTGATGGCCATGCGCATCGACCTGAACACGAAGCAGCCGGTGCTGAAAAACATCACCGGCGGCCTGAGCGGCCCCGCAGTCTTCCCGCTCGCGCTGCGGATGGTCTGGCAGGTTTATGAGGCCGTGCGCATCCCGATCATCGGGCTCGGCGGCGTCTCCTCGGCGAGGGACGTGATCGAGATGATGCTCGCCGGCGCGACCGCCGTCGGCGTCGGCGCGGCAAATCTCAAAAATCCGTTCATTTGCAAACAGATGGTTGAAACTCTGCCGGATATCATGCTACAATACGAAATAGAGAATTTGAAGGACATCATCGGGAGAGCGCATCGCAATTAGGAATGAGGAATGAGGAATGAGGAATTGTCTGTGTAGGGCATTCCTAATTCCTAATTCCTAATTCCTCATTTGCAGATATGCCGCCCATCATTGAATGGAGGTATACATATGGGTAAAGACGTCATCATTGCCTGCGATTTTGCAAGCGGCGCGAGAACGCTGCGGTTTTTGGAGCAGTTTGGGTCGGAGCGTCCGTTTGTGAAGATCGGCATGGAGCTGTTTTATTCCGCCGGGCCGACGATGGTTCGCGCGCTGAAGGACCGGGGGCACAAGGTGTTTCTCGATCTGAAGCTCTGCGACATTCCGAACACCGTCGGCCGCTCGATGCGCGTGCTGCGCGATCTGGGCGCGGACATGATCAATCTCCACGCCTTCGGCACGATCAAGATGATGGAGGCCGCGCTCGAGGGGCTGACGCGCCCGGACGGCACGCACCCCCTGCTCATCGCCGTGACACAGCTGACGAGCACGGACGAGGCGCGCATGCAGCAGGAGCTCTTGATCGACCGCCCGCTCGAGGAGGTCGTGCTGCACTATGCCGCGAACGCGCACAAGGCGGGGCTCGACGGCGTGGTCTGCTCGCCGCTGGAGGCGCCCGGCGTGCACGCGCACTGCGGCGCGGATTTCCTGACCGTGACGCCCGGCGTGCGCTTCGCCGCCGAGAAGCCGACGGACGATCAGGTGCGCATCACGACGCCCGCCGGCGCCAAGGCGCTCGGCTCCGACTTCATCGTCGTCGGCCGCCCGATCACGAAGGCGGAGAACCCGGTGGAGGCGTATCATAAGTGCCTGCAGGAGTTTGTGGGCTGAACACAATGAGGAATTAGGAGTTAGGAATTAGGAATGAATGGATTAGGCTAACTCCTAACTCCTAATTCCTAATTAAACCAGGCTCAAAGGAGGTAGCGGTGGATGAAATCTGCCATCGCTCGCGGTTTGCTTGCCATTGGCGCGGTGTTTCTGCGCCCGGAGCAGCCGTTTACGTGGGCCAGCGGCATCAAGAGCCCGATTTATACCGACAACCGCCTGATCCTCACCGCGCCCGAGGTGCGCGACATGGTCGAGGCCGAGATCGCCGAGACCGTGCGGCGCGAATTCCCCGGCTGCGAGGCGCTGATGGGCACCGCCACGGCGGGCATTGCGCACGCGGCGATCGCGGCGCATCTGATGGGCATGCCGATGGGCTATGTCCGCTCCGGCAGCAAGGATCACGGCCGGAAAAACCGCATTGAGGGCAAGCTCACGCGCGGCGAGAAGGTCGTCGTGATCGAAGACCTCATTTCCACCGCCGGCAGCGTGGTCACCACCGTCGAAGCGCTGCGCGAGGCGGGGGCCGAGGTGCTCGGCGTGATCAGCATCTGCACCTACGGCATGGAGCGCGGCATCCACACGCTCGAGGCCGCGAACGTGCGCGCAGTGTCGCTCACGGACATCGACACGATCACCGCCGTCGCCGTCGAGGACGGCTATATCTCCGAGGCGGACGCAAAGCGCGTGCTCGCCTTCCGCGACAATCCCATTGATGAAAGCTGGAGAAACGCGTCAGAATAAACTCGCTCCACTCCGCAACCGGGCTGCGGCTGTGCCGCT
>JAFRDQ010000133.1 GCA_017411225.1 Oscillospiraceae bacterium | reverse complement strand
TGCGTCAGCGCCCGCATGTACGTGAAGAAGAATCTCACTGGCGGGCGCTTAGCAACCCGCCCTACGGCGTATTTTTAAATCAAATCAGATTTTACCTCATACCCCTTCTCCGCGAGTACCTGCAGCGCGCGCTTAAAGTTCTCTTCCTTCACGAGGATGTAATCCGTATTGTACGTGGAGACGGCGAAGATGCCGATTTGGTTTTCCGCGTGGATCGCGGAGATCTTCGACAAAATACCGATCAGGGAAAAGTCCAGCACGCCCTCGATGCGGAATGCGCGCCAGCCGTCGTCCCGGGCGGTCGTGTTTGCGGGCACGGCCTCCGTGCGGCAGACAAGGGAGAGCTCCTCATCCGTGCGGGAGAGAAAATAGAACTCCTGATTCAGATCCGCCGCCGACAAATCCGCGAGCTTGCAGACCGTGAGCGCGTACGGCAGTGCTTTCAGTTCCATGGCTTCCTCCGTTTCACAGCAGCAGCACCCCAACCATCGCGCAGGCCTGCGCGGCGGCATTGATGATCTGCTCGATCCAGTTGCCGCGCGCGTCGCGGCGGTCGAACTTTTTGGCGCAGACGATCATGGCGACGAGACCGACGATCGTGAGGGCGAAAAACGCCGCCGACGGCAGGCGCACCGCCGCGTGCAGCAGGGCGCGCACGGTCGCGCGATCGGCGAAGATCGCGCCGACGATCATGAGCAGAAAGCCCGCCGGCATCACACGGCGCAGCTGCGCGCCGAGGAAGGCGACGTCCTTTCCTCTGAGCGCGAGCAGCAGCTTCCAGACGACCTTGCCCGCCCCGGCGAGCAGGCACAGCGCCGCGCCGACGAGAAACACCGCGCTGCGCACCTTCACGCCCAGCATCGCCGCCGCGACGCCGAAAAACAGCACCGGCAGCGCATCCGCCAGCGCAAGCGAGAGGGTAAACTGATTTTTCTCCATCATTTCCTCCATTTGTTACGATGCAGTCAGTCTACCACAAATGCGCGAGTCCGGCAACGGATTGCAAATTACTTCTTCTTCCGTCCGTTGTAGTCCGCGTTGATCGGCGCGCTCCAGTTCGCGCTCAGCGGTCTCGATGCGCGCACGCTGCCCACGGCCTCGCTGACGGTGTGATAGATGACCTCCGTGCCCTGATGGTCGGCGTGGTAATTCACGGCGCGGTCGGCCCCGATGCCGAAGCGTTTCGCGGTGGAGACGGCGTCGATGTTCGCCGCGAGGAAGAGAAACTCCCAGCCGTATTTCTCCTTCTCGTGCTCGATCATGCGCTTGATCTGATCGGCGTCATAGCGGCGGCTTGCGTTTTCCATGCCGTCGGTGGTAATCACGAAGACGGTGTGCTCCGGCACGTCCTCGGGGCGGGCGTATTTGTGGATGTGCGCAATGTGGCGGATCGCGCCGCCGACCGCGTCGAGCAGGGCGGTGCAGCCGCGCACGGTGTAGTCCCGGTCGGTCATGGGCTTGACGTCCGCGAGCCGGACGCGGTCGTGGAGCACTTCGCTGTCGTTGTCAAACAGGATCGTGGAGACGAAGCACTCGCCGTCCTGCTTTCTCTGCTTTTCGATCAGGCTGTTGAAGCCGCCGATCGTGTCGGCCTCGAGGCCGGACATGGAGCCGCTGCGGTCGAGGATGAAGACGAGCTCGGTGATGTTGTTTTTCATAAAAAAGACCTCCTAAATTGTGTTCGTGGTTTGGCTTACGAGCACAGTATAGGAGGTTTTGTCTTTCTGTAGGTCGCCTGCGGGGCGACATTTTCCTGTTACACGGAGTGAATGTCGTTTTTGTGCTTCCCGTAGTAGAAGAACGCGATGACGAGGATCGCCGCGCAGATGAGCAGATACCAGATGAAGAGCGGGTTCTGCAGACCGCCGAGGATGGCGATGCAGGAGCCGAGCACGGCGAGCACGGGGACGATGAGGCCCATGAAGACGCCGCGGATCTCCTTCTTCCGCCAGAGCTTGAAGACGACAAGGTAGAGTGGGAGATACAGCAGATAGCTCGACATGATCGCAATCTCCGACACGTCCGAGCCGCCGAGGATGCCGGTGGACTGGCAGAGATAGTGCACGACCATCCAAGCGAGCGAGAGCACCATGCTCAAAAGGCAGGAGTTGATCGGCATGTCGGCCTTGTTCATGACCGAGAGCTTTTTCGCCGCGGGGAACATGTTGCGCAGAGACAGGGCGTACGGCGTGCGGCAGAGACCCATGGTCTCGCCGTTGACCGTGCCCATGACGGAGATGATGACGAAGATGAAGAACACTCTGCCGCCGAGGGGCCCGAGGATCTTTTCCATCGCGGCGGCGACGTGCGCCGAGCCCATCTCCATGACCTTCTCCGGGCCGAGGATGCCGGAGATGCCCCAGAAATAGCAGATATAGATGATCGTGATGACGATCGGCGTGATGGACAGGGCGAGGGGCATGTTGCGCTTCGGATTTTTGATATCCGACTGCACGAAGGTGGCCACGTGCCAGCCGTCATAGGCAAAGCAGAGCGGGCCCACCGCGGCGAGGAGGCCGACGGCGGAGTTGGCCGCGATCGGACGCGCCTTGAGCGCCGTGATCGGGTCGCCGAGGATGAGGCCGAAGATCGCCACGAGCAGCAGCGGCACGAGCTTGATGAAGGTGGCGGCGTTCTGGAAATAGCCGCCGCCCTTGCGGGACAGGGCGTTGAAGCCGAAGCAGATGAAGATCCACGCCGTGCCGATCAGGCACTGGAGGCCGACCGAGCCGTCGATGTTGAACAGCGTGCAGAAATAGACGCCCACGATCCACGAGAGCACCGCGATGATCGCGGGATAGTGGATGAAGACCTCGAACCAGCCGTAGGCGCAGGCCATGCGCGGGCTGATGAACTCCTCATAATAGGCCATGATGCCGCCGGGCTTGTCCGTGCGCGCGGCGACCTGACCGATGGCGAGGCTGCCGAAGATGATGGCGAGCGCCGCCAGCGCGAACATGAGGATGCCGAGGGGCACGCTGCCGTTCGTGGCCGTGAGGACGCTGGAGGCCTTGAAGAAGATGCCGCTGCCGATGACCGTGCCGGTGATCAGCGTGACGGCGGTGAGCAGACCATAGCGCTGCTTCTGCTCGGGCTGCTGGTCGTTCATATGGGTTGCACTCCTTTTTTGTGATTTGTTTGACGGGCTCTATCCTAACGCGAAAAGCGCGTTCTGTAAAACGCAATTTCTATATGAAAAGCATGAAAAAACATGATATCCAGTTCTATCCAGTCTCGAAGCATTGACGGCAGGGCAGAGACCGGCTATGATGAGAGTATCCAACAACGATAACGGGGAATTGATATGCATTTTGTCGACGCAAAAGCGCTCCTGACGCGCCATAACGGCATGAACCTCTACCGCGGGTGCGCGCACGGGTGCATCTACTGCGACAGCCGGAGCGCGTGCTACCAGTTCACACACCCGTTTGAGGACATTGAAGTGAAGCAAAACGCGCCCGCGCTGCTGGAGGAGATCCTGAAAAAGAAGCGGCGCCGCATCGTGATCTCCACCGGCTCGATGAGCGACCCGTATCAGCCGTGCGAAAAAGAGCTGCAATTGACGCGCCGCTGCCTCGAGCTGATTGATCGATACAGCTTCGGCGCCTCCGTGATCACAAAATCCGACCTCGTGCTGCGGGATCTCGCGCTCTTCGAGCGCATTCACCGAAACGCGAAGAGCGTCCTGCAGATGACGCTCACGGTCGCGGACGACCATTTAAGCCGCGTGCTCGAGCCGAACGTCTGCACGACCTCGCGTCGGTACGAGGTATTGAAGGCATTTCAGCGCGTCGGCGTCCCGACCGTCGTGTGGATGACGCCGATTCTCCCGTTTTTGACGGACACGGAGGAGAACGTGCGCCGCATTCTGGAGTACTGCTTCGACGCCGGGGTAAAGGGCGTCGTCTGCTTCGGCATGGGGCTGACGCTCCGGGACGGGAACCGGGAATATTTCTACGCGGCGCTCGACCGGCACTTCCCCGGCCTCAGCGACGAATACCGCCGGCGGTTCGGAAACGCCTACGAGGCCGCGAGTCCGAACACGGAAAGGCTTCTGCGCCTGTTCCACGCGGAATGCGAAAAGCACGGCGTCCTGCACGAGCCGGACGATTGCTTTCGATACATCGCGGCGCTTCCGGAGCGAAACGATCAGCTGTCGCTGTTTTAGCCGCGATTCGGGGTTGCATTTTGGCTGCTCCGGGTTGATAATAAGGTCATATTCCATTTCAGCGAATAAGGAGAAACGGATATGAAGTCAAGAATCCTTGCATTGCTGCTGGCCGTTTTGATGGTCACTACCCTGCTCCCCTTCGGCGCATCTGCCGCGCGGGAGCTTCCGATCTACTGCGTGCAGAGAGACGACAAGGTCGTGTCGCTCACGTTTGACGCCAGCTGGGGCGACGAGCACACACAGACGCTGCTGAACATCCTCAACCGCTACCACGTGAAGGCCACGTTCTTTCTCGTGTCCATCTGGGTCGACGCCTATCCGCACTGGGTCAAAGCGCTCGCGGACAGCGGCATGGAGATCATGAACCATTCCTCGACGCATCCGCACATGGCACAGATGTCCTACTCACAGATTCAGGCGGAGGTCAACGGCTGCTCCGACAAGATCGAGGCCATCACCGGCGTGCGCCCCACGCTCTTCCGCTGCCCCTACGGGGAATATAACGACACGGTCATCCGCGCGATCCGCGATCTCGGCGTTACGCCCATTCAGTGGGATGTGGACAGTCTGGACTGGTCCGGCAACAGCGCACAGGAGATCAAAAACCGCGTACTGAACAAGGTGAAGCCCGGCAGCATCGTGCTCTGCCACAACGACGGAGCGCACACCACCGAGGCGCTGCCCGAGATCATCGAAACGCTGCTCGCAAGAGGCTATTCCATCGTCCCCGTGTCGCAGAACATCTATGCCGGCAGCTACAAAATCGCCGCCGACGGCACACAGATTCCGCTCATGCCAGCTGCCCCCGTGCTCTCCATGGAGGGCGGCACGATGACCATGACGTGCAGCACGGAAGGCGCGGAGATCCATTACACAACGGACGGCTCCGCTCCCACAGGGAACAGCTTAAAGTACACCGCGCCGATCACCGTTCCGAAGGGCACAACGGTGCGTGCCTGCGCTGTGCGCGCCGGGATGGACCCCAGCCCCGTCACCGCGCTCACCTGGTCGGCAAACGGTCATGTGATGAAGGACGTCACGGTGACCGACTGGCATTACGCCGCGCTCGACCGCGCTGTGAGCATGGGCGTCATCAATGGCACCGCACCGGGCGTCATGAGCCCGAACACCGCCCTGACGCGCGCGATGCTCGTGACGATGCTGCATCGTCTCGCGGGCAGCGTCGAGTCCGGAACGGAGGTTCCCTTCAAAGACGTGAACACAAATCAGTATTACTTTGCGCCGCTCTGCTGGGCGGTGTAGAGCGGGATCGTGGACGGATATGAGGACAACACCTTCCGCCCCGACAACGCGATTACCCGCGCTGAGCTCAGCGCGATGATTGCGCGATATCTGAACAGCATCGGTCATACGCTGCCGAACGATCCGTCCGCGCTCGAGCGCTTCGCGGACGCAGACAGCGTTCCGGACTGGGCCGGAGAGAGCATGGCCGCGATGGTATCGCTCGGCATCGTGAACGGATATGAAAACGGCACGATCGGCGCTGCGCGCAGCGCCACGCGCGCCGAGGCCGTGACCATGCTGCTGCGCGCGGCGGATCTGCCCGCGCCGACGCCCGATGAAGAAGCGCCCGTCCCGGATGAATCCCCGGAGCCGCGGCAATAAACCTCATAAAACGAGAACCGCCTCTGAACCGATCGGTTCAGAGGCGGTTTTGTATGCAGAAAGCGTCCCGCGTTTATTTCAGCAGACCCTTGTCCGTTTTGACCACGTGGCGGAAGATATCCTCGAAGCGGTTGAGTGCTTCGTCGATGATCTCGGGCGTGTCGGCGAGGGAGGTATAGAGCCGGCTGCCGGCGAGCGTGACGATGCCGTTTGCCATATAGGCCGCGCCCATGCGCTCCATGGAGTCCTTGCGCTCATACATCATGGCCTTGTGCTTTAAGAGGCCCACCGCAGACTTGACGAAGCTCATGGAGGAGAAGTCAAAGCTCATTGCGCCGGTGCACTCCAGATGCACGATCGAGCCCTGATTGTATGCGACGAAGGGCAGGCCGTAGCGGTCGAGCAGGAGCTTGAGCCCGTCGCACAGGCGGTCGCCCATGCGGCCTGCGA
Organism: Oscillospiraceae bacterium; assembly: GCA_017411225.1. Classification (GTDB taxonomy): domain Bacteria; phylum Bacillota; class Clostridia; order Oscillospirales; family Oscillospiraceae; genus CAG-103. The sequence continues at coordinate 10,222 of JAFRDQ010000133.1, read as the reverse complement.
CCTCGCAGGCGTTGGTGCGCTCGATCTCCTGAATGGCCGTATAGCCGGCGAGGCAGGAGAGGGGGTTGGCGGCCAGCGTGCCGCCGACGTAGGCGCGGTGCTTGCCGGTGGCGAGACCGGCTGCCATCAGCTGGGCATATTCCTTCTTGCCGCCCACGCCGCCGGCGCCCGGATAGCCGCCGGCCACGATCTTGCCGAAGACGGTGAGATCGGGCACCACATCGAAATATTCCTGCGCGCCGCCGAGCGCCACGCGGAAGCCGGTGACGACCTCGTCGAAAATCAGCAGCGCGCCATATTGATCGCAGAGTGCGCGCACGCCCTTGTTATAATCCCGCGCGACCGGGCGCGTGCCGCTCTCGGGGCCGACCGGCTCGAGAATGACGGCCGCCGTGCCGCCGGTGAGGCGGTTTCGCTTGAGCATTTTCTCGAGCATGTCGAGATCGTTCGGGCGCACCTCATCCGTGCGCCGGAAGGCGCCGCCGGGAATGCCGAAGGACTCGAGCAAGCCGCGGCTGCCTGGGATCTTCAGGCCGTAGACGACCTGATCCGACCAGCCGTGATAGGCGCCGCCGGCCTTGATGACGTGTTTGTGGCCGGTGGCGATGCGCGCGATGCGCAGAGACGCGAGCACCGACTCCGTGCCGCTGCCGAGCATGCGGAACATCTCCACATTCGGCATATGGCGATGGATCTCCCGGGCAATGAGCATCTCCGACTCATGCAGCAGGCCGGTGACGGGGCCGCATTCATTCAGAAGCTCCATCACCTTCTCGCGGATGACGGGATAGTTGCTGCCGAGGATCGTGGGGCCGCCCGCCTGCAGAAAGTCGATATAGCGGTTGCCGTCCTTATCATAGAGATACGCGCCCTCCGCCCGGGACATGCACATCGGGAAGGGCTTGTTGAAGGCGAGATTGTGCTGCACGCCGCCGGGGATATACTTCTGTGACTCCTCATACACCGCGTGCGAGGCCTTGCACTTCTCATCATAGTACGGCAGGACGACGTTGTTGTAGTAATCGTCGGACACCTCCCAGATCGGCTGATCCGTGAGCGCTTTGAGCTTGGCGTTGATGTCTCTGGGATCGTCCCAGCGGCTGATTCCGCAGTTTTTCATTTCGCTTCCTCCTCTGCTTTGTGCTTTTGTGCAATGTCATTGGTGTCAATGCTGTCGCGAAAGACAACAAATCGGTCATACAGAAACTCCGTCACGAGATTGAGCGCCATGTTGAGAATCGTGGCGACGTATTCGTTCCAGCCGAATTTCATGGTATAGACGTGCTCGAGCCAGCCGGTGAGCGGCGTGAACACGAGGTAAAACAGCGCCACGAGCAGCATGGCCTTCGGCACGTTGTTCGCGCTCTGGAAGGTGAAGCGGCGGTTGAGCGTGAAGTTCCACAGCACCGAGAGCACGAGCGCCGCGATATAGCTCAAGTAATAGGGCAGGTGGAGCGTCTCGTTGAGCAGCGCGAAGGCGCCGAACTCGATGATCCCCGCCGAGGCGGAGAAGAGCGCGAACTTGACCGCGCGCATCATTTCTTTTTTCTTGCTTGCTTCCATTGCCCTCACTCCTTTTTCTTTTTGGAATATTTGAGCCGGTAGACCTGCCGCATCAGCACGCAGTCCATAAGGCTCAGCTCGGCGCCGACGCCAAGCGCGCGTGTATGCAGCGCGGCGACGGCGGCCTTATCCGTGAGCACCCGGAGCGCTTCGGTATCGGCGGCGTCCTCCCCGCAGACGATCGCCCCGACGCCGGGCAAAAAGACTGAGGCGCTTTTTTTCAGCAGCGCGAGCAGCTCCCGCTCGTTTTTCGCCGCGGGGATGCGCGCGCCGATCATCTGCGCCGCGTCGTCCAGCTGGGCGCGCAGCGGAACGCCGAGCGCGCTGAACGCTCTGGACGCCTCGCCCGTTTCCGCGTCTGCATTGGGAAACTGCTCCCGCACACGACCGAGCAGCGCATCTGTGTCCTGCGCCTCTGGAATCGGCACGCAGCAGCGGCAGCTGCGGCGGCAGACGGCCTCAAGCAGGGTGGCGCGGCGCAGGGCGTCGGAGCGGTCTCTGCCGCAGATGAGCGCGCCGTGGTGGCGCATGAGCACCGTGTGCGCGCCGGTCCGGAGCGCGGCGGTCACGGCGGCTTTGAGCTTTTTGGTGCCGGGCAGACCGTATTCCGCCCACGCGACGCCGCCGAGCGCTGCGCGCTCCGCCTCCGTGAGGGAAAGCTGCCCGGGCGCGGTGAGACCGAGCGCCGTGGCATAGGCCTGATGGGTATGGATCACAAAACCGACCTCCGGAAACAGCTGGTAGGCCGCGGCGTGGATTCCTTTTTCGCTGGACGGTTTTCTCGTCCCCTCCCACGTCTCGTCCGCGAGGCTGAAGCGAACCATGTCGTCCGCCTTCATCTGCTCATAACCAAGGCCGCTCGGGGTGATGACAAAATGCGCCTCGTCCAGGTGGGCGCTGAAGTTGCCCCAGGTGCGGGCGACCAGCCGCTTTTCCAGCAGCAGCCGTCCAGTCTCAGCAACCTGTTCAAACAAAAATTTCTCGTCCATTGCTTTCCTCACTGCCCCATGCCGTTCAGGAGCGCAAAATTCTTTTTGTTGCTCTCATACAGACGGCGAAAGACTCGGTAATTTTTCTCATAGACCGCGCGGTTGGCTTCATTCGGCTCGTATCTCCGATGCGGCTGAATGAGCGCGGCGGCCTCGCTCAGATCAGAAAAGATCCCCTTGCCGACGGCGATGAGCATCGCAGCGCCGATCGCGCCGACATCCTTCGTGTTCTGCACGGTCTCGACGATGCGGCCGGTGACGTCCGCGAGGATCTGACAGGTGACGGGCGAGAGCGCGCCGCCGCCGACAAAGCGGATCACCGGTGATGTGCGGATCTTTTTATCCTGACATTCCAACATCCAGCGCAGGTGGAAGCAGATGCCCTCCAGCACGGCGCGGATCATCTGTTTTTCGCCGGTCTCGATTTTGATGTTGAAGAACATGCCGGCGGCGTTCGGATCCTCGAACGGACATCGGTTGCCGTGCAGCCACGGCGTGAAGATGACGCCGCCCGCGCCGGCAGGGATTTTGGAGATGGCCTCGGACATGTAGTCGTAGAGGCTCTCGAAGGCGGTTTCCGTGGAATCGGCGACGTTGATCTTGTGCAGATACGCGTCGATCTCGTCCTCAACCATGTGAGCCCTGACCCACTCGAAGCACTTTCCGGCGGTCTCCATCTCGGCAAAGTAATGATACTTCCCTTTCTGCGCGCCGACGGTGCCGGCGATCATGGCGGTGAGATCGACCTTCTGCTGCTCGATGACGGTGCCGACCCAACCGGAGGTGCCGGAATAGATGTGCGTGTCTCCCGTGCGCGTGGCGCCGGCGCCCACGCCGATGAGCGTTGCGTCGCCCCCGCCGCCGTAGACCGGGGTGCCGGCGGCAAGGCCGAGCTCGGCAGCCGCCCGCTCCGTGAGTGTGCCCGCAACGTCGGTGCATTCGATGAGCGCGGGCAGGTGCTTTTCGTCCACGCCGTACATTCTGCACAGCGCGTGGCTCCAGCCCTCGCGCCCCTTCCGCGTGTCATAGAGGAAGGTGGAGAAGGCGCTGTCGCGCGTCATGACGAATTCGCCCGTGCAGCGGCAGATCAGATATTCCTTCACGTCCAGCCACTTGTACGTCTCGGAAAACACCTCCGGCTCGTGTTTTTCCACCCACTTGTATTTCCAGAGCGGGTCCTTCACGCTGGTGGAGGCGGCGCGGGTGATCAGCAGGCTTTTGAGCAGCATCGGCAGCGCCACGCCGGAGATGGTGACGCCGTGGGTCTGGGTTTCGCGAAATTCCGCGCCGGCGCGCTGATCCATATAGCTCATCGGGCGGCGCAGCGCCCTGCCCTCCCGATCGACGAGCACGAGACCCTGCATCTGCGAGCAGAACGAGATCCCGCCGATCTGATCGGGGCGCACATCGACCCGCTCGAACAGGCGCTTTGTGCTCTGGCACATGGCCTCCCACCACTGCTCGGCGTCCTGCTCGACGCCGCCGTCCGGGAGAATGCAGAGGTCATAGGCGCCGTACTCTCCGGCCAGCAGCCGTACCTCCTTCTCAATGGCAAACAGACAGGTTTTGACGCCGGTCGTTCCGACGTCGTAGGCAATCGCATACAGCATGGCACACCCCTCCTTGTACCCTTGTCGTTACAATTCGTCTCTGTCAGGAACCCTGTATATCTCTGTAAAGGAACGTGACGATCTGCGCGCGGGTGCACGGCGCATCCGGCGAGAAGGTCCTGTCGCTCGTGCCGTTCGTGACGCCGCGCTCGAGGGCCCAGCGCACGGCGCTATAGTACCACGCGCCCGCCGGCACATCGGCAAAGCGGACTGCGCCGTATGCATTGGCTCTGCCCTCGGCGCGCCAGAGGAATGTGACGATCTCGGCGCGGGTGCAGGGCGCGTCGGGCGAGAAGGTCGTGCTGCTCGTGCCGTTCGTGACGCCCTGCTCCGCTGCCCAGAGCACCGCGTCATGGTAATAGTCCCCCGGGCGCACATCCGCAAAGGGGGATGCGCCGCCTCTCGGCGCGGGGCAGCCGCTGGCGCGCCAGAGGAACGTGACGGCCTGCGCGCGCGTGCATGGCTCGTCCGGCGAGAAGCGATCCGGAGCGGTGCCGGTCGTGACCGGCGGCGTGTGATTAACCGCCCAGAGCACCGCGTCATGGTAATACGCACCGGAAGACACGTCGCGGAAGGGATTGCCCTGCTTTTGCGCATTCACGGTAAAGGGACTGCTCGCGCAGCGGAAGAGTCGATAGGAGCCCGCGGGAACGGCGTTTTTGACAATGCCCTGATAGACCAGCCGATAGACGCCGGAGGAGAGATCCTCCCCCTTTAAGAGCCAGCCGACCGTGGCGCGCCAGCCGGTGGAGAGCCCGCCGTTTCGCACACAGCGGAAGGTGGTATAGGGATCGCTGTCGGTTTTGACCGGGACCCAGTCGCGGCCAACCTGCTTTTCGACGAGGAGATAGGAATAATCCTCCGCGCGCGGATCGTCCGCGAGCATGAGCGTGGTGATATGGCGCGGACACACGGCAGAGAACGTCGCCGTGACCCACTCGCCGGGGATGAATTCCTTCTTCCCCACGTCGGTGAGCAGCGTGCCGTAGGGGATCGAATCGGCGGGCGGGGCATTGTTCGCCGCCGGCGTGATCAGAATGGAGTCCGGCTCCGTCTGCCGGAGCGGCACGCCCGGGTCGGCATGCTGACCGGAGATGAGCCCCTGCGCCAGACGATCGAGCTCCTGCGTGAGCGCCGCGCCGGACCACGGGCCGAAGAGGCAGGTTGCGCCCTCATAGTGCTGGGCGGCAAATTCCTCGCGCGTGGTGATATATTGGCTGTAGGAATTGGCGTGCGTGGCGAGGATGACCTTCCCGACACCCGCGCTCTCGAGCGTGCGCTCGAGCACGGCGCGGGTGCGGTTGGCCTGCTCAAACGTGAGCTCAAACGGCACGCCCGCGATCACGAGAGAACCGAAGCGCATCAGCTGCAGCGGCTGCGCCTTCTGCATCACCTCGCCAACGGCGAGGCAGACCACCTTTTCCATCTGCGCCGCATCATAGTGATCGGAGTTCAAGATCCACATGGCCGTCGGCCAGAGGGGCTGGAACAGCCGCTCCAGACCGCCGAGGTCGATCATGGTGAAGTCACAGGCGATGCGGTCATAGCGGCCGGTCTGCGCGTTATATACGAACTGATGGCGCACCGCGCCCTCCTCGGCATTGTCCACCGGGGCGCCCTCCTCGTCGCCGGCGATGATGCCCGCGCCGATGCACGGCTCGCACGTGCGCACATAACCGGCGGAGAGATCGTCATACGGCATGGCGGAGCCGCCGACATAGCGAAGATCGACGGTCACGTCGGAGAAATCGACCGCGGTGTAGTTTTCATCGAAGACGCCCTGCAGCGGCGTGCGCTTTGCGCTGCGGAGCAGCTGCAGGGCGGCGTCCGCCTCCTGCCGGCCGCTGACGATCTGGTTTTCGATCGCATCGAGCGAGAGATCCAGATCCGCCGGGCGCCGGAACGCGAGATGATAGTCCGCCGGATTCACGGCATTCGGGCTCGCGTCGCCGCTGTCCGACTGCGCAAAGGCCGCGACGAAGCCAGCTCCCAGCTCCTGCTCCACGCGCAGGGCGGCATAACCCTTGTGGTCGGAGGCGACGAGGCGGTTTTCGATCCCGTTGGACGTACCGTGCGAGCCGAAGAAATTCAAAAATCCGAGATCCCGACCGCGGGAATCGGTGAGCACAATGCCCGCCATCTCGTGATTGAAGGCGTTCTGCGCCGCCGAGAGTCCGGTCTGATATGAATAGGAACCGTCCGCGCCGACGGCATAGCCGTAATCCGCCGCGTTGTGATTCATCAAAAACGCATCGGCGGAGCGATTGCAGGTCTCGATGTCCTTATCGCCGTAAACGAGCGAGGCCGAGCCGGGCACGCGCGCGTCCCAGGCCTGCTCGATCGCGCGGGTGACGCCGCGCACGATGACGCGATAGCTCTCATCGTCATACCCCGGGACGCCGTTGACCAGATCATAGAGCGCATACCACGAGGTGTTCGACGTGGAGGAATGGCAGTGCGTCGCGAGGAGCATGAGGTTCTGCTCGGTAAACATGGTATACCCGTCCGCGCGCAGGGCTGCGAGCACGCCGGGCTTGATGCTCTCGGTCATGTGCACGAGCTCCACCGAGACGAGCGCCATCGGCGTTTTCCCGTCGTCCACGACAAAGGCGCGGGCATAGAGCCGCGTGAGCAGACCCTCCATCATGTCTCCGAGGGAGTTATAGCCGGTGCTGATCTCCGTGATCGGGCCGGTGATATCCGCGCGGGCCGCGCCGACGCGCACGGCACCGTCCGCGGCGAAGGCCGGGGCCGAAACAGAGCAGAGCAGCACGACCGCCAGCACCAGAGAGAGCACAGCTTTTCGGATCGGGCGCATAGTAAACACCTCCACAGTCTGTTAATTGTTGATTATCATACCACCATTTCCGGAAAAAGAAAATCGCAAATTTCCAATATAAGAGATTATCTGTTCGATTACAGCAAAAAAGCACGGCGCACCCGTTTGGGTGTGCCGTGCTAAACTATTCGCGCTGTCCGATCAGATCTTCAGCGCCAGATTCTCGCCGCGGATGCCGACGAAGGCGCCCTTCTCCTTCTGCGGGGAGTCCGGGTGGCAGGTCATCCATTTGTTGCGCATCCAGAGAAGCTTTTCCTCGCCCGGCGCCGTGGTGTCCACGGACGGGAGGGCCGCGTTGGTGCCCTGCTCGAGCACGACGAGGCAGCGAAAGCCTGTGTCTTTGACGCGGCAGGGGGCGAAGTGCAGCACCATCGGATAGATCTCCACGAGCACGTCCTCCGGCAGATAGAAGCCCACGACGTCGGCGCTCCGGAGCTTTCCGTCGTCGAGCTGCTCCGGCAGCGCCAGCAGGAGCACCAGACCGGTGGTGGTGAAGTTGAGCTCGCTGCACTTGTGATATTCCATGGCGTTGAGCTTGTACCCGTTGCCGTTGCAGCAGCCGGCCTGAATCGGCATCTCGCCGAAGGCGACGCGCTGCAGAGCGGGCATGAGGTCCACCGCCTCCAGCTCCGGCAGGGAGGCCACATAGCGGTTGCCCGTCTCCGGGATCGGCGTGGCGGCGAGCGCCGCCGCGAGTTCTCTGGTATCCGCGCTCAGCACGCGGCCGTAGCGGCGAAACTCCGGATCCAGCACGCTGAAGAGCGGAAGCCCCGGATTCTTTTCGCGGAGCATGTTTAACATCTCAGTCATTCCTGTATTCCTCCGTTGGCCATAAAATCCTGTACTGCGAGCAGGCACGCGGCCGTGTCCTCCAGCTGCATGTTATAGCGGCTCTTGCCGATCTCGACGGCATGGCGCAGATCCACGCCCTCCTGCAGCTCGCTGCTGAGGCGGGAGAGGTAATACGGATCCTCGAACAGGCTGCCGTAGAGGATGATCTTCCCCGGATCGACAAGATAGATCAGCGCCTTGATGGCGCTGCCGAGCGCCTGAATGGCCTGATCCACGATGGCCGACGCGCCCGCATCGCCGTTGCCGGCGGCGGTGAGCACATCGAACACGCTCAGCTCCTGCGCGCTGCGGTCCCGGAACGTCTGCCAGAGCAGCGGCGTCTGTTCCGGCGAGAGGATGGCCCTGGCCTCCTCCTGAATCGCGCCGGGGGAGGCGATGGTCTCCAGACAGCCGCTCTTGCCGCAGTGGCAGGGCTTGCCGCCCCGGCGTATGACCGGGATGTGGCCGATCTCGGCGCACTGCGCCGTCACGCCGTGCCAGATCCTCCCGTCGATGGAGAGCGCCGCGCCGATGCCGTAGCCGCAGCGCAGGAAGAACTGGGAGCCCTCGTTTTCATCACGGGAGAGGAACATCTGCGCCGCGAGCAGGGAGCGGACGTTGTTTTCCATCACGCAGTGAAAGCCGGTGAGCGATTCAAACAGCTCGCACAGGGGATAATCCGTCTCGGCGAGCGCGCCGAAGGAGTTGCGCACGATGCGCCCGTCGGCGGAGGTGATGCCGCGCACCGCGATGCCGAGGCCGATCACCCGCTCGCGCGGGATATCATGCTCGGCCATCAGCGCGAAGAGCCGCTCGCACAGACGCTTTGCCGTCTCCTCCGAGGGGGCTTCCGCCTGAAGCGGGACGGACTCGGCAAAGATCACGCTGCCGTCCAGCCACGCGCCGGAGAGGATCGCCTGCTGCAGATTGATCAGCACGCCCAGACCGCAGGCCTTTTGGGGATTGATGTCGATGAGGATCTCCCGCCGACCCGCGTTGCCGCTGGTGAGCATCTCTCCCTCGGAGAGCAGCCCGTCGCTGATCATCTCGGCAACGATTTTGGTGATCGCCCCGGGGGTCAGGTTCATATTATGGGCCAGCCGCTTGCGCGACATGGCGCCTTTTTCGTGCAGCGCACGCAGCGCCGCGCTCCGGTTGGTGCGCTTGACGCTCATCAGGTTGTCGCCCTTGTAGGACATAGTCGCTCCTTCTCCGCTTGAGATACTGACTTATTGATTCATCTGCTTGTGGTGGTTGATGCGCCCGCGCTGCAGGATCACCGCCGCGCCCGCGAGCACGATCAGGATGCCCAGCAGCTTTTTCGAGCTGAGCTCCTCGCCGAGGAAGAACACGCCGATGAAGCAGCTGAGCACCGGCATGAGCAGCAGATACAGCTTGACCAGCCAGACCTCAAAGTGCTTCAGATTCCGATAATAGAAGAAATAGATGCCCGTCTGGGCAAGTCCGCCCAGCACGACCAGCGGCCAGAAGCCCTTGATGAGGGCCGCGGGGAGGTGAAAATCACCGACGAAGGCCGCGCTTCCGGCAAAGAGGATCAGAACCACGGCGTTATTATAATAGGAGATCATATCCGCGTCCTCGTGATACTTCTCCTGCGCGGCCTTGATGATGAAGGCGTTCGCGCTCACGCAGGCGGCGGAGAGCAGAAAATACAGATCCGTCGCGTGCAGGGTCATGCCGCCGAAGTCGACGCCCAGCACCAGCAGGACGCCGAAGAGCATGATGACGGTGCCGAGCCAGTCGGAGACAAAGAGCTTCTTGTGATAGAGAATCACCGTGGCGAGGTTCACCATGAGCACGTCCGTCTTGAGCAGCGCGGTGCCGGTGCTCAGAGAGCCCCCGGCATAGCCGAGGTTGGCGAACAGATCCAGCAGGAAGCCGAACACGCCGATCACGACGAAGATCAGCACCGCCTTCCCCTGATGAAACAGGCGGCTGAAATTTTTGTCCGCGAGCAGCTGGATCGTCAGGAACACGAGCGCCGCCGTGCGCAGCAGAAAGCCCGCCAGCAGCGGAGAGCCCGTGGCGTCGACGACGATCTTGCTGACCGCGTAATAAATGGACCAGGAGATGACCATCCCGGCCACCATCAGAGTGTACTTCAAGTTTTCCTTCATCCGTCTGTTCCCTTTGCTGTCTTGATACATAAGATCCCCACCCCGGAAGCGGTGGGGATTTTCCGTCTAATTAAAAAAGTCTCACAGAGTTCGCGCCTCGGAAGGCGCGAATAAAGTCAAATCGTTTTTCCGGCGACATGTGCGGCGGAAAAACTCCCTCGGGCGAGCGTGACGCTCGCCCCTCGCTTCGACCAAACCGGGCAAAGCCCGGTGCGATACAAGCGAGTATCTTTCAGATTGTCGAAAAATTTT
>JAFRDQ010000132.1 GCA_017411225.1 Oscillospiraceae bacterium | reverse complement strand
CTACACCATGTCTCGGACTTGTTTCCGCCTAAAGCAGATTTTAGCGGAAGTTAAAATTAAACCTTACCTCCCTGTTTTTTTACTATTATAGCAGAACTCCTGCCCGGTGGGAAGATTTTTGGACAGGTTTTTTCATATGCTTGGATCAAAGAGATTCAAAGGAGGAAAAAACCGATGTTTCTGATCGTCATGTTTTTGGTTGGGCTGCTTGCCATGTTCGCGCTGGAGGATAAGCCGAAGAAAAAACAAAAAAATTTGAGAAATACGCAACCTTTTTCGGATCTGAGGCGTATAGTAGATGAAGGGACCTTCCGATATGAAAAAGGAGCAGGCACATGCGACTTGACACTGATGAAGCCTACCGGCGATATGCAGACCGGGTATATGCATCGGCGTTCAGCATAACGCGCGACCCGGCGGACGCGGACGACGCGACGCAGGACACCTTTCTGCGCTACCACACGCGAAATGACGACTTCGAGAGCGAAGCGCATCTGAAGGCGTGGCTGCTGCGCGTGGCGATCAACCGGGCGAAGGATCTGACCGGCAGCTTCTGGCGCAGGAACACAACCGCGCTGGAGGACTACATGGAGACGCTGGAATTCCAGGTGCCGGAGGATTCGGATCTGTTTCGCGCGGTGATGGCGCTGCCGGAGAAATACCGCGTGGTGATCCATCTGCATTACTACGAGGGCTATGGCGTGGAGGAGATCGCCGCGCTGCTCGGCCGCAGAGCCGGAACAGTAAAAAGTCAGCTCAATCGGGGCCGCATGCTCCTGAAAAATGCCTTACAGGAGGAATGGAACGATGACGAATCATGAGCGATATCAGAGAGCGTTTTCAACACTCCATCCCTCCAGACAGTGGAACATGGAGGGAACCGAAATGAAACAGACAAGAAAGCGTTATCTCCCCCGCGTCGCTGTGGTCTGCGCGGCGGTGATGCTGGTGCTGGCGCTCGCCGCGACGGCTTATGCCGCCGACCTCGGCGGGATTCAGCGGACGATCCAGATCTGGGTGCACGGCGATCAGACCGACGCTGTGCTGAATGTGGAGGCCGGCGAATATTCGCTGACCTACACGGACGAGAACGGCGTGGAGCACGAGCAGTACGGCGGCGGCAAGGCGTACGACCTCTTCGGCCGCGAGCGCGACGTGACGGAGGAGGAAATCCGCGAGCAGCTCGACATGCCGGATGTGGAATACCGCGAGGACGGCAGCGTGTGGGTATACTACCACAACCAGAAGATCGAAATCACAGACAAGTTTGACGACGACGGGGTCTGCTACGTGAAGGTATCTGACGGCGGAAAGACGTACTACGTGACGGTGAAATACGAAAACGGCCACAGCATCAGCGAGAATAAGTTTGTAAGCCCGAAGTTGTTTAATTGAACGGAGAAAAGGAGCGCTGCGGTGCAGCGCTCCTTTTCTGCGGGCGCGGATAGGGTCGTCGAGGACGCCGACCCCTACGAGGGAGGTGCGCAGCAGGAGGCGCCCCTCATCCACCGCGCAGGCGCGGTCCCCCTTCCCCCGAGGGGGGAAGGTTTTGGAGCGGATCAGATACTCAAGCCTCGCAGAGTTCGTGCGAAGCACGAATCAAATCCAATCCGTTTTTCCGGCGACATGTGCGGCGGAAAAACTCCTTCGGGCGAGCGCGACGCTCGCCCCTCGCTTCGACCAAACGGGGCCAAAGCCCCGTGCGATAAAAGCGAGTATCCAAAAAGAGAGGCTCGAAACCGAGCCTCTCTTTTTGCGTTTTTTAGTGGTGATCGCCGTGGAGCGGATAGTGGATGTGCAGCAGCTCGTGGGCGCGGCCCTTCATGAGCTCGTCGTAGATGTAGTCCAGAGCCGGGTTCTGCTGCGGGATCTTGAGCTCGAGGCGGTCGTCTTCCTTGAAGATGGCCTGGAAGCGCTCTGCCTTGCGCGCATTGGATGCGGGCGGCTGACCGCCGCCGCCGATGCAGCCGTTCGGGCAGGCCATGACCTCGATGAAGTGGAAGAACTCTTCCCCGCTCTCGACCTTGGCGATGAGCTTATCGGCATTGCCGAGACCGTTCGCGACCGCGATGCGGAGCGTGGTGTCGCCGGCAGTGACCTCAAAGGCCTTGATGCCCTCGAGACCGCGGACGCCGCACTCGGCGATGGTCTGAATCGTGCCGGGGCTCGCGTCGCCGAGGACGCGGCGGATGACGGCTTCGGTGACGCCGCCGGTGACGCCGAAGATGACGCCCGCGCCGGTGTAATCGCCGAGCGGATCATCGGGATCGGAGTCGGGCAGGTTCTTGAAGTCGATGCCGGCTTCCTTGATCATATGGGCCAGCTCCTGCGTGGTGATGACGAGGTCGATCAGACGCTCGCCGTCCTTCTCGAGCTCGGGGCGGGCAGCCTCGAACTTCTTGGCCGTGCAGGGCATGATGGCGACGGAATAGACGTCCTCGCCCTTGAACTGCTGACGGATCAGCGCGCCGAACATCTCCATCGGGGAGCCCGCGGTGGAGACCTGCGGCATGAGGTTTGGGTGGGACTTCTCCACGTGCTGAATCCAGCCGGGGCAGCAGGAGGTGAACATGGGGAGCTTGTCGCCGCGCTCGAGCTTCTCGAAGAATTCGGCGGACTCCTCCATGATCGTGAGGTCGGCGGTGAGGTTCGTGTCATACACGACGTCAGCGCCGAGGCGACGGAGCGCCGTGACGAGCTTGCCGGTGACGGCGGTGTCGGCGGGCATGCCGAATTCCTCGGCGAGGCCGACGCGGACAGACGGCGCGAACTGGACGACGACGCGCTTGTTTTTATCGTGCAGCATCGGCCAGAACTGGCGAACCTGATTGTTGATGGTGATCGCGCCCGTCGGGCAGACGGCGGCGCACTGGCCGCAGCCGACGCACTTCGTCTCGGAGAGCATCTTGCCGAAGCCGGGAGCGACAAACGCCTTCTTGCCGCGGTTGTTGAAGTTGATGGCGCCGACATTCTGCACCTCGGCGCACATGCGCACGCACAGGCCGCAGAGGATGCACTTGGACGGATCGCGCGTGATGCAGGGGCTGGACACGTCCAGACGCTCGCGGCTGTAGGTATTGTCGGAATAGACCTGCTCGTGCACGTCGTAACGCTGAGCATAGGCCTGCAGCTTACATTTGCCGGACTGGTCGCAGGTGGTGCACTCGGCGCGGTGGCTGCCGAGCAGAAGCTCCAGCGTGGTGCGGCGGCTCGCGATGACCTGTTCGGTATGCGTGAAGACCTTCAGGCCGTCCTTCGGCTGCATGGAGCAGGCGGCGTCCATGCCGCCGCGCTCGTTTTCGACCATGCAGATGCGGCAGCCGCCATAGATGGAGAGATTTTCGCAGTAGCACAGCGAGGGAATGTCGATGCCGTTTGCGCGGGCCACCTCGAGCACGTTGCGCTCATTGGTGAACGGACATTCCACGCCGTCGATAAACATTTTCTTTTCCGCCATGTCTTAACCCTCCTTGATGGCGCCGACCGGGCAGTTGGCCTTGCACGCGCCGCACTTGATGCACTTGGTGGTGTCGATGGTGTGCTTCTGGCGGACGGTGCCCGTGATCGCGCCGACCGGGCAGTTGCGGGCGCACTTGGTGCAGCCGATGCACTTGTCGGTGATGACGAACTGGGCCAGATCCTTGCACACGCCGCAGCGGCAGCGCTTATCCCGGATGTGCTCCACATATTCGTCCTCGAAGTTCTGCAGCGTGGAGAGCACCGGGTTCGGCGCCGTCTTGCCGAGGCCGCAGAGCGAGGATTTCTGAATCATTCTCGCCAGTTTCTTCAGCTGGTCAATGTCGTCCATGCGGCCATTGCCCTGCGTGATGCGGGTGAGAATGTCGTTCATGCGGGTGGTACCCTCGCGGCACGGTGTGCACTTGCCGCAGGATTCCTCGCAGATGAAGTTCATGAAGAACTGCGCGATGTTGACCATGCAGCTGTCTTCGTCCATGACGACCAGACCGCCGGAGCCGATGCTCGCGCCGACCTTCGTCAGACTGTCGAAGTCCATCGGACGATCCAGATGATCCTTCGTCAGGCAGCCGCCGGACGGGCCGCCGATCTG
>JAFRDQ010000131.1 GCA_017411225.1 Oscillospiraceae bacterium | reverse complement strand
TCGTAAAAATATTCAACACTTTACAGGAAACGAATCAGATACTTATGATTACAAAACGTTAATTCACTGACAAGCTTCATTGCGCGCGGCGGCATCCTGTGGTATATTGAAAAAGCGAGGAGGTGGCTGCGATGAAGCAGATGGTGGTCCTGATCGGAAACTACGGCTCCGGCAAGACGGAGATCGCGCTGAATCTGGCGGTGAATGCCGCCGGGAAAGGCATGAACACGCTGGTCATTGACCTGGACAAGGTGAACGACTATTTCCGCATGTCGGACAAGGTACAGCTGTTGACAGACCGGAGCATCAACGTGGTCTCCCCCACCTTCGCCGGTCAGGGCGTGACGCCAAGCAACATGTCTGCCGCCGTGGCCTCCGCGTTTGACGGGGACTGGGACTATGTGGTCTTCGACGTGGGCGGCGACGCCGCGGGCGCGCTCTCGCTCGGGCGGTATCACACGGACTTTGCCGCCGTTCCGCCGGAGACGCTGCACGTGTATGACATTGTGAATGTCTTTCGCCCGATGTCGGACGCGCCGGACAAGATCCTCAGGCTCAAGGAGGAGATGGAGGGCTTCGCCAGACTCGAAGTGACGGGCTTTGTGAACAACGCGAATCTCCTAAACTACGCGAGCGCGGACGATCTGCGCCGGGGCTACGATGTGCTGAAGGAAACGAGCGAGTTGAGCGGCATCCCCGTCGTGCACACGACGGGCCGGAAGGAATATCTGCAGCAGTTTCTCTCCGACGGCAGAGATCCTGCATTCATCGGAGAGCCGATCGCCTTGGAAACCTACATGCACCGAAGCTGGGAAGCGTTCACAGCCAAGGGGTTTTAGCAAAAAAACAATCCCGCATGCCGACGCATGCGGGATTGTTTTCTATGCGGAATTATTTGTCCGCAAAGTGATCCTTCGTGATCTTGATGATCGTGCCGGACAGGAGAAGCAGCGCGATCAGGTTCGGGATGGCCATAAGGCCGTTGAGCGCGTCGCCGATGTCCCAGACGATATCGAGACCCAGCGTGGAGCCGATGATGAGCACGACGCAGAAGATGACCTTGTAGATCATCGTGGCAGGTCTGGCAGCCTTGCCGAACAGGAACTCCACGCAGCGGGAGCCGTAGAGCGCCCAGCTGAGGATCGTGGAGAGGGCGAAGAGGCTCAGGCCGACCGCGATGACGACCGCCGCGATCTTGCCGCCGAAGACGCCGGAGAAGGCCTGCGCGACCATCTCGCTGCCGTGGCTGACGCCCCAGTCGATGCCGTCGATGCCGACCTGACCGGAGAGGCCCATGAGAAGGGCGAGAGACGTGAGCGTGCAGATGATGATGGAGTCCATGAACACCTCGAAGATGCCGTAGACGCCCTGCTTCACAGGATCGGTTTCCGAGGTGGCGGCGTGGGCGATCGGCGCGGAGCCGAGACCGGCCTCATTGGAGAACACACCGCGGGCGATGCCCTTCTGGATCGTGGTCATGATGCCGACGCCGAGCGCGCCGCCGGCGATCGCGCTGGGGCTGAACGCGCCCTTGAAGATCGCACCGAAGACAGCGCCGATCTGGCCGATGTTGGCGAAAACGACGATGAGGGCGGCGATGATATAGATGACCGCCATGAAGGGGACGAGCTTTTCGGTGACAGCGCCGATGCGCTTGATGCCGCCGATGATGACGAAAGCCGTAATGAGCGCGACGATGGCGCCGATGATGATGCGGAAGGTGGTGCTGACCTCGCCGCCGCCGAAGGCGGTGACGGCCGTGCCGATGGCGGTGGCAATGGAATCGACCTGCGTGGTGTTGCCGATGCCGAAGGACGCGGTCATGCCGAAGAACGCAAAGACGAAGGCGAGCCACATCCAGCTCTTGCCGAGACCGTTCTTGATATAATACATCGGGCCGCCGACCCAGTCGCCGGCCGCGTTGCGCTCACGGTATTTGACCGCCAGCACAACCTCGGAATACTTCGTGACCATGCCGACGAGCGCCGAGACCCACAGCCAGAACACAGCGCCGGGGCCGCCGACGAAGATCGCGCCCGTGACGCCGGCGATGTTGCCGGTGCCGACCGTACCGGCGAGGGCGGTGGTCATGGCCTGGAACGGCGTGACCTCACCCTTGCCCGCCGTCTGCTTTTTGAAGATCTTGCCGATCGTATTGCGCATGGCGTAGCCGAAGCGGGTGAACTGCAGGAAGCCGGAGCGGATACTGAGATACAGGCCCGTGCCGACCAGCAGGACCAGCATGACCGGACCCCAGGCAAAATTATCTACTGCGGCGACAATTTCTGCGAATGTCATTTGTGTGTTCTCTCCTCTGAATTGATTTTGCAACCAAAAACAAAAAGCGCCGGCCCGCTTTGGGTCGGCAGCTCTGAAAAACCACACAGTATCGCACGCGCATTGCGCCCTGCTCTGTCCTTTTGCCTGAGAGATTCGGCTTGCAGCCTTGCACCTTCGGCACCCAATTGCTTGGGATTCTCCAGAGTATCCTCCCCCTCCGGTCTCGAACGATTCCAGAGGCTTCCGCGGATTGTTTTCAATTGCGAGGGATATTATTACACTTTTTGCCTGTCTTGTCAAGGCAAATGTTCAGCAATTTACTGATTTACAGTGATTCATAATTTATTTACAATTTTTTACTGGACATTTGGGATTTTTTATGATATTATCCAGTCAAATTTAAGGATTTTAAGGTTGCATTAAGGTACGAATGATATTTTAAGATCGTCAGCAGGATCTGCAACCGTTGTTTTTGATTGCTTCCCCATCTTTTTCTTTCTTCTTTTTCTCCATCCCCAGCAAGCGAATGGCACAGCGAAAGCTGTGCCATTCGTGTTTGATATGCATTGACTTTCCGACTTGTCTGTCATAAAATGGTTTTATAATTTGAAGGATCGGAGGGTGCAAAATGTCAGATAATCTGGAAATGAAACGCGCGCTGTCGAGCTGCTTGAAGGAGCTGCTGTGCGAAAAGAAGTTTGAAGACGTCACGGTTGCAGAGCTGTGCGCGCGCTCGTATATCAGCCGCCGCACATTTTATCGTTATTTTCAGGACAAGTTCGAGCTGCTGAACTTCGTGCACTACGACGATTTCTGTCGTTTCTTCGACGACAAAAGCACGCCGCATGCGCTTGCAATCCTTCCGCTGGCCTGTGAGCACCTGTATCAGAACCGGGAGTTCTACCTTCAGGCCTTTGATGTGGACGGACCGGGTGCGTTTCGGGAGTTCTGCATCGACCGGCTTTATATCTATCTGGAGCGAGACTACGGCAGCGCCTGCGATACGGACGAGGAGCGCCGGTTTTACATCACGCGCATTCTCGACGGACTCTTTGACAGTCTGCAGGACTGGCTGCGCACCGATCCCTGTCCCCCGCCGGAGGAATATGTGAAGAAAACCTTCCGCTCGCTGACGCGCTTTTCCGCGCGCTTTGCCGCGGTCGCAAATGTGGTCACGGAAGAGCTGGGATATCCGCTTTGATGCACACTGGGTCTGCTGTGTGCTTTTCTGTCAATCTAATAACATCAAAAAAGCCCGTTTTTCGGGCTTTTTTTGTTTTCAACGCTGTGTTTTTCAGCGCCGCATTTGCGCACTGCTGTGCCGACATTGCACAAAACGGTTTCCAAAACGGCAAGGCAGATGATACAATTCTATACAGCCCCCCTTCTTTTTTTATGGCTTGCGCCGGTGATTCGATTCGGACACCGGCGCATTTTGCGCGCAAAAACGCCTTCGCTTACCGCGAAGGCGTTTTTGTCTTGATTACATTTTGTCGGGTGCTGTGACGCCGATGATGGCGAGGGCGTTCTCGAGCACGATGCGCGTGGCGTCTGCGAGCTTGAGACGGGCGAGGAGGACGTTTTCCTCCGCGTCCTTGATGCGGCAGGCGTTATAGAACCGGTGGAAGCAGCCGGCGAGATCGATCGCATAGCGATTGAGGCGGCTGGGATCATAGTCTCGCGCGGCGAGGTGAATTTCCTCCGGGAGCTCGGAGAGCTTTTTCAGGAGCGCGCGCTCCTGCTCGGTCTCAAAGACAGACACATCGAGCGAGGCCGCCTGCGGCACGGTGTGCCCCGCCTCGGCAAGGGCGGAGATCAGCGTGCAAATGCGGGCGTGGGCATACTGGACATAGTAGACCGGGTTCTCGCTGTCCTCGCGCACGGCGAGATCGAGATCGAACTCGAGGTGCGTGTCGGGCTTGGCGTTGAAGAAGAATCGGCAGGCGTCAACGCCGATCTCGTCCATGAGATCCGCGAGCGTGAGCGCCTTGCCCGTGCGCTTGGAGACCTTGACGACCTCATCGCCGCGCACGAGACGCACCATCTGCATGATGAGGAAATCGAGCTTGCGGTGCTCCAGACCGAGGGCGGGGGCTTTCATCGTGGCGGCAAAGCGCACGGCGTGGCCGTGGTGGTCTGCGCCCCAGACGTCGATGACGCGGTCAAAGCCGCGCTCGATGAATTTGTTGCGGTGGTAGGCGACGTCGACGGCGTAGTAGGTATAGAACCCGTTGGAGCGGCGGAGCACCTCGTCCTTGTCCGCGCCGAGGTCGGTGTTCTTGAGCCAGAGCGCGCCGTCCTTTTCATAGGTGAGACCCGCGTCCTCGAGGAGCTTCACGGTCTCGGCCACGTAGCCGGAATTGTGCAGGCTGCTCTCGAGGAACCACTGGTCAAAGTGGATGCGGTAGCGCTCGAGATCGCGCTGCATGCGCTCGATGTTATACGGCAGACCGAAGGCCACGAACTCTGCGCGGCGCGCCTCAGAATCGACCGTGAGGTACTTCTCCCCGTCGCGCTCATAGATGAGCTTGGCGAGAGCCTTGATATCGTCGCCATGGTAACCGTTGTCCGGGAATTCGACGGCGTCCTCGCCCTGGATGAGCTGGAGATAGCGCGCCTCGATGCTGCGGCCGAAGAGATCGACCTGATTGCCGGCGTCATTGACATAGAACTCGCGCCAGACGTCGTAGCCCGCGCGGTCAAGCACGGCGGCCATCGCGTCGCCCAGCACGCCGCCGCGGGCGTTGCCGATCGTCATGGGGCCGGTGGGGTTGGCGGAGACGAACTCGACCATGACCTTCTCGCCGTGGCCGTCGTCCACGCGGCCATAGTCCGCGCCCTCGGCTTCGATGCTCTGCAGGACGTCTGCATACCACTTGGGGGAAAGGCGGAAGTTCAAAAAGCCGGGGCCCGCGACCTCGGCAGACGAAAACCAGCTCTCCGCGAGATTCAGATGCGCCACGAGCGTCTCGGCGATCTTGCGCGGCGGCATGCGCAGCGCCTTGGCCGAGGCCATGGCGTGGTTGGCGGCGAAATCGCCGTTGGCAGAGTCCTTGGGCTGCTCCACGCTGCCGCGAAGCTCGCCTTCCCCGCCGAACTCGCCCGCGGCGACGGCGGAATCATATGCCTGATGCAGCAGGGCGTCGAGCGCCTGTTTTGCCTGTTCAATGCAGTTCATAATCGTTACCTCTATCCTCAGTATTCTTTCTTTTCCGTTACCTGAATACGCATCCGGTTGAGCGCCACAAAGGCGTGGTCAAAGTCGATGACGTATTCGATCTCAAGCGTGCCGCCCTGCTCGGTGAGCGTGGAGACATAGCGCTTGGTCTCCAGACCCACAGTGGCGGAGCCATAGGGCGTTTCATAGAGAAACGTGTTGCGCTCGCCGGGGGAGAAATCCATGCGGCCGGTGAGGTTTCCCTCGCGCGTGAGCACGGCGCCCTCTGGGTTGAAGGCGATGGTGGTGACGGTGCCCTCCATGCCGGTCAGCTCACTCTCGCGGTAGGTGAGCGTGCCGAAGCCGTTATGGCACTGCATCTGCCCCTCGGTGGAAAACTCCGCGAGCTCCGTCTGCTCTCTGGGATCGTCGCCGGTCTGCGTGGCGAGAATCCGGATCATCACATCTTTCATAAAACACCTTGTCTTTGCTTGAATTCAAAACATTACTATACCTTATTTTGATCCATTTTACAACAGAAAAATAGGTGGATTTTCACGCCCTGCTCTGGTATAATGTCCGCATATTCCACAAACGGCCAAAGGAGGGCGCGCATATGAACATTGAGCTGACGGAAAAGGAGTTTCGGCTGCTGCTGGATCTGGTGTACACGGGAAACTGGATCATGAACTCCGCGCGGGGCGACGATCGGATCGAGGATTACGACAATCTGCAGGAGAAGATCTTCCAGCTTTGCCCCGAGCACGGCATGCGCGCGCTCGTGACAAAATGGTACAGCCACACGTTCCCCTCCCCCGCCTATGAGCGCGGCGGCATTCACGAGGCGATCGCGGACTATGAGGACGCGGTATTCTTCGACATTCTGGCCGAGGAGATGGCACGGCGCGATCTGGAAAACGGCGAGACGCTGCCGGAAACCGACCCGGAGCTGATCGAGCGGATCAACAAATACTTTGATGAATTCGAGAAGAACGGCATTGACAACCTCGTGATCGAGGGAGAATGACGATAAAAAGCCCATGGAACCGCGGTTCCATGGGTTTTCATGTATTTATCCTTCCAGCTCCTCAAGCAGCAGGTCGCCAAGGATTTGGATACCCTCTACGATTCTGTCCTCCTGCATGGTGGAGAAGTTCAGGCGCAGATGGTTGCCGTGTCCGCCGTTGGGATAGAACGGCGCGCCGGGGCCGTAGGCGACCTTTCGAGCCGTAGCCTTGGGCGCCAGAGCCTTGGCGTCCATCCCCTCCGGGAGCGTGACCCAGAGGAAGAGGCCGCCCTCCGGATAGGTGGCCGTGACGCCCGCCGGGAAATATTTCTGAATGGAATCATACAGCAGCGTGCGGCGTTTGCGATAGCGTTCTTTGAGAACGATCACGTGTGCGTCGAGGTCGAACATGTCCATGAAGTAAGAGACCTGCCGCTGCGCAAAGGAGGAACACTGCAGATCCACGTCCTGCTTGAGCAGGTTGAGCTTCTCCAGGATCTCCGGCTCGGCCACGATCCAACCGACGCGCAGACCGGGCATGAGGATCTTGGAGAACGAGCCGAGGAAGATCACATTCCCCTTCGTGTCCATGGATTTGAGCGCCGGCATCGTCTCGCCGTCGTAGCGCAGCTCGCCATAGGGGTTATCCTCCAGCACGGGGAAATCATAGCGGTTCACGATCTCCATGACGGCGCGGCGGCGCTCCATCGTCCACGTGACGCCGGTGGGATTCTGAAACTCCGGAATCACATACATCATCTTCACGCGCTCCGTCGTGCGCAGGATCTCCTCCAGCGCTTCCGGGATGATGCCCTGCTCGTCGGTGGGAACCTCCACGAATTTCGGGCCGCAGAGCTGAAAGGCGTTGATTGCGCCGAGGTAGGTCGGGCTCTCGACGAGCACCACGTCGTCCTTGTCCAGAAACAGCTGTCCGAGCAGGCTGAGACCCTGCTGCGAGCCGGAGGTGATGAAGATCTGCTCTGCGCTGCAGTCGGCATGAAAGATCTTGTTCATGCGCGCGGCGATCTGCTCCCGGAGCGGGAGATAGCCCGCGGAGGAACCGTACTGCACCGCCTGCTTTCCCTCTTTTTGAAGGATGGCGCGGTTCACTTGCTCAAGCTCTTTGAGCGGGAAGAGCTCCTCGGCCGGAAAGCCGCTCGAAAAATTATACATCTCCGGCTTGCCCGCGAGCGCGAGCAGCTCACCGAGGCCGGAATCCTTCAATCCGTTTCCAAGATCAGAATAACGCATGATTTAACCTTCTTTCTTTGTGATACAGTCGCGAAAGCACGCCGCGACGCCGGAATAGTGCTGCATCAGACTCAGAATGTCCAAGCCAAAGAGAATATTGTCGAAGCCCTCGGCGAGCCGGCTGCGCATGTCTTCTTCACTGCCGACAAAGATCATACTCATCTTGTCGTTTGCTTTGCACGCTGTAAGAATCCGTGCAATGGCAGCACGGAACGCGGGATGATCAAACTGCCCCGCCATGCCAATTGCGATGCTGAGATCATATGGTCCGATGAGAATGCCGTCCACGCCCGGGAGCGCGGCGATTTCCTCGATGTGCTCGAGACAGCCGACAGTCTCGCACTGTGGGATCAATAGCGTCTTTTCATTGCTCTCGCGCATGTAGCCGGGGAGTCCTTCGGCATAGGCTCCATCGTATCCCCATTTGCCGTCGCGGGTCATGCAGTAGCCCCGCGCGCCGAGGGGCTGGAATTTGGCGAAGGAGATCATCTCCTGAACCTGCTCCACATGCTCGATGCATGGAACAATGACGCCCTTTGCGCCGACGTCCAGCGCATGCAGTACCGCACTGCGCGAGCCCTCCGGAATGCGGACAAACGGCTCCAGCCCGGCTGTGTCCGCCGCCGTGACCGCGTTCTGCACATCCGTCCAGTCCATCGGGCAGTGCTCCATATCCAGCATCACATAGTCCAGTCCC
>JAFRDQ010000130.1 GCA_017411225.1 Oscillospiraceae bacterium | reverse complement strand
ATTTCGGCGGCGAGGTGGAGCGCATCCTGATGATGGTGGACGGCGTGCTGCTGCTTGTGGACGCCTTTGAGGGCTGCATGCCGCAGACGCGCTTCGTGCTCAAAAAAGCGCTCAATCTCAAAAAGAAGGTGCTGGTCGTCATCAACAAGGTCGACCGGCCGAACGCCCGCCCCTATGAGGTAGTGGACGAGGTGCTCGATCTCTTCATCGATCTGGGCGCGGAGGAGGATCAGCTCGACTTCCCGGTGGTCTACGCCAGCGCGAAGGACGGCTATTCCGGCCTCGAGCCGAATGTGCGCAGCGGCGACATGCAGCCGCTGTTTGACGCGATCCTGCAGAATATCGATCCCCCGGCCGGCGACCCGGACGGGCCGCTGCAGGTGCTGTTTTCCAGCCTGGATTATGACGACTACATCGGGCGCATCGGCGTCGGGCGCGTGGAGCGCGGCAGCATCAGAAAGAATCAGCAGGTCACGCTCTGCAAGACCGACGGCAGCACGCAGAACGTGCGCATCTCCCGGCTGTATCAGTTCGAGGGGCTGCGCCGCGTGGAATGCGAAAGCGCGCAGGCCGGCGATATCATCTGCGTGTCCGGCATCGAGGGCATCAACATCGGCGAGACCGCCTGCGACCCGGAGCACGTGGAGGCTCTGCCCTTCATCAAAATCGACGAGCCGACCATCTCGATGAATTTCATGGTCAACGACAGCCCGTTCGCCGGGCGGGAGGGCAAATTCGTCACCTCCCGCAACGTGCGCGACCGCCTGTTCAAAGAGGTGGAAACGAACGTGAGCATGCGTGTGGAGGAGACGGACAGCACCGACACCTTCAAGGTCTCCGGCCGCGGCGAGCTGCATCTTTCCATCCTGATCGAAACCATGCGGCGGCAGGGCTATGAGTTCCAGGTTTCCCGCCCGAAGGTCATCTTCAAGCATGACGCGGAGGGCCGGCTGCTCGAGCCGATCGAGCTGCTGATCGTCGAGGTACCGGAGCAATACGTCGGCGCCGTGATCGAAAAGCTCGGCGCGCGCAAGGGCGAGCTGGAAAATATGGACGCCCGCGACGGCGGCAGCACCCATCTCGAATTCCGCATCCCCTCCCGCGGGCTGATCGGCTATCGCGCGGAATTCCTGACCGACACCAACGGCAACGGCATCATGAATCAGCTCTTTGACGGCTACGCGCCGTATAAGGGCGACATCCAGACCCGCGAGCGCGGCTCCATCGTCGTGCACGAAACCGGCGTTAGCACGGCCTACGGCCTCTTTAACACGCAGGATCGCGGCCGCCTGTTCATCCCGGCGGGCGTGGAGGTCTATGAGGGCATGATCGTGGGCGAATGCGCCAAAAACGAGGACGTCACCTGCAACGTCTGCAAGCAGAAGCATCTGACCAACACCCGCGCCTCCGGCTCGGACGACGCGCTGCGGCTCGTGCCGCACAGCGTGCTGAGTCTGGAGCAGTGCATGGAATTTATCAAGGACGACGAACTGCTCGAGGTCACGCCGGCCTCCCTGCGCCTGCGCAAACGCATCCTCTCCAAGGAGCAGCGCATGAAGCAGCAGTTCCGCAAGAAATAATGAAGCAACCGCAACGAACCGCCGTCGCGCTCGGCAGCTTTGACGGCCTGCACAAAGGACATTTATCTGTGATCGCCTGCGCCCTCGCTTTCCGGGAGCGCGGGCTGATTCCTGTTGTGCTGCTGTTTGACCGCCATCCGCTGCAGGTGCTCACCGGCCAGGCGCCTCCGGCGCTGCTGCAGACGGAGTTGCGGGACGAAATGCTCCGCGCGCTCGGCGCGCAGACGCGCGTGATATCCTTCGCGGCCGTCAAGGATCTTTCCTGCGACGCGTTCGTTTCGGAGATCCTCTGCGGGCAGCTGCAGGCCGGCGCGGTCTGCTGCGGCGAAAACTTCCGCTTCGGCGCAGGCAACGCGGGCGATACGCAAACGCTCCGCGCGCTGTGCGCCTCGAACGGCGCAGCGCTCTCGGTCGCCTCCGCCGTGCTGCAGGACGGGCAGCCGATCAGCTCCACGCGCATTCGCGACGCGGTGCTTGCCGGCGACCTGCCGGCGGCGAACGCCATGCTCGGCCGGGCCTTCAACTACAAGCTCGAAGTCGTGCACGGCAGCAAACGCGGCCGCCTGATGGGCGCGCCGACGATCAATCAGCAATTCCCCGCCGACTTCGTGATCCCGCGGCGCGGGGTCTATGCCTCCGCGGCGATCGTGGAGGGCACGGAGTACCCGGCGGTGACCAACATCGGGCTGCGCCCCTCCTTCGCGGGCAGCGATCTGCGCAGCGAAACGAACCTGCTCGGCTTTGACGGCGATCTTTACGGGCAGGAGATCGAGGTGCGGCTGTTTGCCTATCTGCGGGAGGAAACGAAATTCGACTCCATGGCGGCGCTCTCCGCGCAGATCCGCGCGGACGCCGCGCAGTCTCTGGAACTCTTTCAAAAGCGAGGAACCGATCATGTATGAATCCTGGGAAGCTCTGCGGGCGGACTGCCTGCCCTGCCGCGCCTGCCCGCTGGCAGACACGCGCACCAATCTGGTCTTCGGCGTGGGCAGTGAAACCGCCGAGGTGCTGTTCGTGGGCGAAGGCCCCGGCGAAAACGAGGACCTGCAGGGCGAGCCGTTCGTCGGCCGCGGCGGCAAGCTGCTGGATAAATATCTGGCGGCCGTCGAGCTGGACCGCCATAAAAACATCTACATCGCCAACATTGTCAAATGCCGCCCGCCCCACAACCGCGACCCGAAGCCGGAGGAGCAGGCGGAGTGCATCCGCTGGCTGCGTGAACAGACCCGTCTGCTGCGCCCGAAGATCATCGTCTGCCTGGGCCGGATCGCCGCGCAGAAGCTGACCGACCCGGACTTCCGCGTCACGAAGCAGCACGGGCAGTTCATCGAAAAAGGCGGCATTCTGTTCATGGGCACCTTTCATCCGGCGGCGCTGCTGCGCAATCCGAATCAGAAGCCGGATGCGCTCGAGGATTTCCTGGTCCTGCGCGCAAAGATCCTTGAGGTCTGCGATCATACTTATACCGACTGAGGCGAACCGTTATGCAAATCCTATCTGCGCTGGCCATCGCGCTGGCGGCGGGACTGTTTCTCTCCCGCGTGACAAAAAAGCTGGGACTGCCGTCCGTGACCGCGTATCTGGTCGCCGGCATCCTGATCGGCCCTTACGGGCTCGGGCGCTTCGGCGTTGCGGGCATGGGCTTCACCTCCGCCGAAAACCTGCGGCAATTCGAGCTGATCTCCCACGTGGCGCTCGGCTTCATCGCCTTTGCCATCGGCAATGAATTCCGGCTCTCGCAGCTCAAGCAGATCGGCAAGCAGGCGACCTTCATCGGCATCTTTCAGGCGCTGATCGCCACCCTGATGGTCGACGCGGCGCTGCTGGTGCTGCATCTGGTTCTAAAAGACGCGCTGCCCGTGCCCATGGCGATCACGCTCGGCGCCATCGCCGCCGCCACGGCCCCGGCCGCAACGCTGATGGTCGTGCGCCAATACAAGGCGAAGGGCCGGCTGACCGACCTGCTGCTGCCGATCGTGGCCATCGACGACGCGGTGGGCCTGATCGTGTTTGCGATCTCCTTCGGCATTGCCAAGGCGATGCTCAACGGGGAATTCAGCCTGATTTCCGTGCTCGTGGAGCCGCTGATCGAAATTGTGGCCTCCCTCGCGCTCGGCGCTGCAATGGGCGTGCTGTTTCATTGGAGCGAGAAGTTTTTCAGCTCCAACAGCAAGCGCCTGGGCCTCTCGGTCGCCTTCGTTTTCATGACCGTGGCGATCTCCATGGCAAAAATCCAGGTCGGCCCGGTGCGCATCGGCTTCTCCTCGCTGCTGGTCTGCATGATGCTCGGCACGATGTTCTGCAACCTCTGCGACTTCTCCGCGGACATCATGGACCGCACGGATAAATGGACGGCGCCGCTCTTTACGCTCTTCTTCGTGCTCAGCGGAGCGGAGCTGGAGCTGAATGTCTTTCGCTCTCTGCCGATCATCGGCATCGGCGCGGCCTATATCTTTTTCCGCTCGCTGGGCAAATACCTCGGCGCCTTCGGCAGCGCGAAGCTGATGGGCTGCGAGAAAAAAACGGTCCGATATCTCGGCATCACGCTCCT
>JAFRDQ010000129.1 GCA_017411225.1 Oscillospiraceae bacterium | reverse complement strand
CGCAACGGGCATGTCGGAGGTGTTCGCGATGAGGACGGTGCGCTTCATCAGCGGCTCGCCGTTGCGCGGGTCGGTCAGCTCGGGGAACTCCATGAGAACGTCGGTCATCTCGTTGCCGCGCTCGCCGCAGCCGATGTAGACGACGATGTCCACGTCGGACCACTTGGCCAGCTGGTGCTGCACGACGGTCTTGCCGGAGCCGAAGGGGCCCGGGACGGCGGCCGTGCCGCCCTTGGCGATCGGGAAGAGCGTATCGATGATACGCTGACCGGAGTTCATGGGCTTGTTCGGCGCGAACTTCGCGGCATAGGGTCTGCCGATACGGACGGGCCAGCGCTGAATCATCGAAAGCTCGTGATCGACGCCCGCTTCATCCGTGAGGACGGCGACGGTCTTGTCGACGGTGAAGTCGCCGCCGGTGATGGACTTGATGGTGCCCTTCATCTGAGGCGGCACCATGATCTTGTGCAGAATGGCGCTGGTCTCCTGGACGGTGCCGATGACGTCGCCGCCGACGACCTTCGCGCCCGCTTCCACAACGGGCTCGAAGTGCCACACGCGCTCACGGTTCAGCGCGGGGACCTCAATGCCGCGGGTGATGGTGGAGCCGGCGATATCGCGGATCTCAGGCAGAGGACGCTGAATGCCGTCGTAGATGTTCTCCAGCATGCCGGGGCCGAACTCCACGCTCAGCGGCATACCGGTGGTCTCCACGGTCGCGCCGGGGCCGAGGCCGGACGTCTCCTCATAGACCTGAATGGAGGCGCTGTCACCGGTCATGTTCAGGATCTCACCGATCAGGCGCTGCTTGCCGACACGCACAACGTCAGACACGTTCGCGTCGGCCAGACCGTTCGCCACGACCAGCGGGCCGGAAACTTTGGTAATCGTTCCGCTCAAATTACATCGTTCCTTTCATCGAAGGATTTTGCAGAGTTATTGAAGAATGTTGGTGCCTACGGCGCGTTCCACCGCGGCGACGAGGGCCTCGCGGCCCAGCCCAAGCGGGCCTTCCCTGCCGGGAATGAGGATGATGGCCGGAGAGGGGACGTCCTTATAGCGGTCGATCTCGTGCTGGAGATCGGAGGCGAGGGTCTCCTCGACATAGATGATGGCGTAATCCTCGCTGTCACGCGTGAGGTGGCGGAGCGTCTTGCGCGCCTCCTCCGCGCTCGTGACCGGGCAGGCCTCGAGTCCGAGCGCCTTGAAGCCCATGACGGTCTCGGGACCGCCGATGACTGCAATTTTAAGCATAAGTATCACGCAGCCTTTCCCGGATGGTATCGGGCTTGAGCCCGGCATGTCTGCCGGCGAGGATCATTCTCGCGGCAGTCGTCTCGTTTTCCATGGCCGCCAGATAGCTGACGACATGTGCCGCGCCGAAGCGCATGATCTTTGCCTCGCGCACAAACTGCATGACCGCGTTGTCGCACGCCTTCTCAAAGGCCGTGAGGGAGCCGCCGGAGACGGCCGCAGCCGCAGCGTCGACGGCGCTGCCCACATGCGTGGCGCGGTAGAGATCCGCAAGCGCATCGCCGGAGTCGGCAAGAGCGACGTTGTCCGCGCTCACTTCCCCGCCGGGGATCAGAGCCAGACGCAGAAAATCGGCGTCCTTGCCCATGCGCCAGGTGCGCACGGCGGAGCGGATGTTCGCGCTGTCGATCAGTAGGCGGACGTAGTCCTTGGCAAAGCGCGAATCGGCGACGGAGTCGGCGAGCTTCGCCATCTCGACGAAGTAGGCGCGGTCGAGCGAGAAGTCCGCAAGCTGCGGGTTCGCCGTGCGCGAGAGCGTGGAAGAGGCCTCCTGCATCGCCTCGGCAAGCGCCGTCGGGATCATGGCATATTCGCCGGAGCGAAACGCCTCCTGCAGCTGGCCGACGTCGACACTGCCGCGCTGAGACAGAAGCGAGCTGCCGTCCACCGAAGCCCCGTGGGACTTGATGATGGTCTTGATGTTGTGGAAGTCGTATTTCAGACGGAACATCTGCACCAGAGCCTTCTCAGGCGCCATGTTCTCCACCTCATCAAAGATGGCGGCGACGTGCTTCTCCAGAGCGGCGTTGATCTCATTCAGGCTCTGGCCCGAGAGATCGCCGTAGCCGCACTCCTCCAGCACCTTGACGGCCTCGTCATCACTGGGCGCGGCAATCATGCGCTCCATGCGTTCCCCGGAGAGCATGCCGCTCGTGCGCGCTGCCAGCATGGCCGTGATGGCCAGATAATTGGTTTCTTTGATAGTAGCCAAATTCGTTCCTCCTTCTTGGCTCGGCAAAAGCCAGAACCTTCAGGATCTTAATCGAACAGCACGGCGGCGACCTGACCGGCCAGATCGGCACGGCTCAGCTCGGCCAGCGTTTCGAGCGCGCAGTTGACCTCCACATCGCCCTGCTGCAGGACAAAGCCTGCGCGGATCGGGCGGGTGTCATTCGAAAGCGTGAGGTTGCCGGGCTTTCCCTGCTCCTGCAGGAGCAGATTGGCCGCCGCGACGATCTCCGCGCCGCAGCGCTCGCGGTCCTTGGCGTTAAAGGCCACGGCCTCGCTGCCGGTGGAAGCGGCCTTGCAGGCGAGCTTCGCCATGGCGGAGACGTAATCGCCCGCGGGCATGTCGCAGATCTTATTGAGCGCGCGGTCAAACGCCTCGCCCACCATGGACTGCTTCAGACCCAGGGTGCTCTTTTTGGCCTCCATGCCGGCGAGTCTGCCGAGGCGCTCTGCGCGATCCTCCGCGTCCTTGACGCCGCTGCGGAGGGTCTCCCAATAGGCGTCCTCCGCCTTCTTTTCATATTCGGCGCGGATCGCGGCGCAGCGCTCCTTGGCCTCGGCTGCGATCTGCGCGGCCTCAGCGCGGGCGTCCGCCTCGATGCGTCCGGTGATTTTTTCAATACCTGTCATGTTTGTTCTCCCTCCGTTCGGGTGGCGGGATGATCATCAAATGGCGAAGAGCATCATGATGGAAGCCAGCAGGCAGAGGATGGC
The DNA here is from genome assembly GCA_017411225.1 of Oscillospiraceae bacterium. Classification (GTDB taxonomy): domain Bacteria; phylum Bacillota; class Clostridia; order Oscillospirales; family Oscillospiraceae; genus CAG-103. The sequence continues at coordinate 29,335 of JAFRDQ010000129.1, read as the reverse complement.
GTAGAACTCGACGGTGATGCAGAACACCATGCCCTTGGCCCAGTCATCCGGCTTCTTGGCCAGAATGTTGATGGAAGCAGCAGCCACGCGGCCCTGCGCCGCAGCGGAGATCAGACCGCCGATCGCGATGGGCAGGCAGGCAGCCAGGAAGCGGCAGCCGAGCGCAACATCCATGCCGCCGTTGGCCTGGAAGGCCGCGAGCACGCGGGAGTTGGCCAGGAACCAGACCACGAAGCCGTACAGACCCTGCGTGCCGGGGATGACCTGCATGATCATTGCCTTACCGAACTTATCCGGATCTTCACTGATCAGACCCGCACATGCCTCACCGGCGATGCCGGTACCTTGGGCAGAGCCCGCGCAGGCCAGAGCCGCAGCCAGAGCCGCACCGAGCAGACCGATTGCCAGACCGCCGAATGATTCCAGAAATCCCATGATATAATCCTCCTTGATTGATAATGTTTACCGTATTAAAGGTGGTTTTCCACATCAACATACTTGGTGTTGATCTCCAGCGGCTTGAAGGGCTTGCCGCCGTCCTGATAGAATTTGCCGAAGTATTCCAGACACTGCAGACGCAGATCGTGCACGAAGCAGCCCAGCAGGTTCAGCGCGAAGTTGAGCGCATGGCCCACGAGGCAGATCAGCACGAAGAGCAGGAACGTGAGAACGTTCGGCTTGTTGCCGCCCATCGGCATGGTGGCGAGGTTGTTGAACACCTGCGCCACGACGCTGCCTGCGAGCATGAGCGCCATGAGTCGGGAATACGACAGAATGTCGCCCAGCCAGCCGGTGACGCCGTTATAGATTGCGGCAAACACGGCTGTGACCTTGCCGAAGCCCTTGGCCGGATAGGCCGCGCCGTAGATCAGCATGAGCACGCCGATGATGAGCACCACGGGGATGCCGGCGACGTTGCCGATCTTGAACACGAACATCAGCAGTCCCGCCAGAATGACGAACCACGAGCCCTCCTCGAAGATGGCGCTCTTGGTATCGCCCTTCTTGATCTTGGCGGTCATGGAGATGATCATGCCGGTACACAGCTGCAGCACACCGAGCACGAGTGCACCGTAGAGGATGGTCTGCGTGTCGTTCAGCGGGTTGATCAGAGGCTTCGTCAGGAAATTGTCGCCCATCTCGACGCCCTTGAACATCTTGTAGAGCGTGGGGATGAGATCGCCGAAGAAGCCGCCCGTGAGCACGCCGAAGATGAACGTGGAGATACCGCCTTCGAGCAGCAGGTTCACAAACGTCTTCGAGCCGCGTTTGGGCTTGACGAAATGCTTGACGATGAGCGCGGCTGCGATCATCAGAAGACCGTAGCCCATGTCCGCCATCATGATGCCGTAGAACAAAATGAAGAACGGCGCCATGAGCGGGTTCGGATCGAGCGAACCGTAAGCCGGAAGGCTGTACATGTTGGTGACCATGTTCAGCGGCTCCGTCACGGCAGCGTTTTTCAGCTTGACCGGAACGGCGGCGTATTCCTCCTCCGTGGGCTCGGTGAACTCCCAGGAGCAGTCATACTTCGAGAGCGTGTCGACAACACGCGCTTCCTCCGGGGCCTCCATCCAGCCGTTGAGACAGACGACGCTGTCCGTGCCGACCATACGCTCGGCGGCCTCGGCCTTGCCGATGAAGACGTTGGCGCGGTCGATGCTGAGCTTGATCGCATCGCGGTGCGTGGAGTAAGCGGCGATCTGACGCTCGAGCGCAGCGCGGCTCTCGCCGATGGCGGCAACCTGCTTTTTCTGCGCTTCGATCTGCTCTCTCGCGGTGCCAACCGTGCCGGCGACGCTTGCGATCGCAAAGCCGAAGGCACGCAGCGCCTGCAGCGCCTCTGCCTGCACGCTCTTGTGGCAGACGAGCACGGTATAGTGCGCGTCCTTGTCCGCATTCACGGGGAAAAGCTCCGCCTCGGGAGCGGCCTCGGCGAGCGCACGCTTCGCCTCAGTCAGATCCATCACGGCGGGAATGGTGCCGAGAATCACGTCCGTCGAGCCGGTGCCCTTCGTCTCAAGCGGGAGATCCAGCCCGGTCCACGGGCCGAGGGCCTCCATGGACGAGCGCAGGCGCGTCTCCTCGCTCGTCAGGCGGCGGATCTGCGCTTCGAGATCCTCCATCTGCGAGGCGGCCTCCAGCTCACGGCGGTACGCATTCTCGTCTAAGAACTCCGCCTCCGAAACCTCGGGACGGGCGCTGAGGAGTTTGGACTTCACGGGAGCATATTTGTCCAGCAGTCCGAGCGCGGCGGTGAGCTTGGCCTGATCGGCCCTCGCTTCCGTCAGTCCGCCGGATTCCGGGCGAAGCTGCGCGGCGTCCCCCTCCTGGGGCAGGTCCGGCTCCGTGACAGACACGCAGCCGAGCAACATCAAATCGCGGAGAAGGGCTTCCTTCTGCTCCCGAACGACCATGAGCTGCAGCTTTTTCATTTGTACAATGGCCATCAGCTATTCACGATCCTTTCCACGATGAGTGACGCCGCCTGGTCCAGTCTTGCTTCCGCGCGTGTCCGCATGGTAGCCTCGCGATTCTTCGTCGTCGCTGCGAGCGCTTCGGCTTCCTGCGTGGCCTTTTCGTCGGTCTTGGAGCGCAGAGATTTGAGTTCTTCGCGCGCTTTGTTCAGCGCCGCCTCCACTGCCTCCTTGCCTTCGCGTTCGGCCGCTTCGATCGCCTCGGCGGCAGCCTGCGTCGCTTCCAGCTTGATCTGCCTGGCACGCTCTTCCGCTTCCCGGACCGTATTGATCGCTTCAAATGACATTCACACACCTCCCGACCTGTGTATTTTTCTGAACAATGACGCATAGCACTGTGTGATAGAAGAAAACTATGCGTGGAATTCAACAACATGATACCTCATTTTGAACGATTTCGCAAGCCTGTCGCCCGTGTTTTTCTGACAGAATCACTAATTATTTTTGTGACAGCACCGTTAAATTTCTGTTGATTTTGCTAGTTTTTTCACTTGTTTGTTACATAATTGACAAAATTAGGGCGGTTATCTCTTTTATTTTCATCGTTTTCACAACGGTAGATTTCGCGTGGTTACTCAACATTTTATTTATTATTTGTTTATCTTTTCTCATCATTTTCACGAATGAAAAGCCAGGAGTCGGAAACCCGGCTCCCGGTTGAATATTTCGTGTTGAGATTAGATGAAGTCCGCCTGAATTCTGCCGAGCGGGCCGAAGTCTGCTTCAAAGTGATCGCCCGCGTCGATATACACCGCGGGATTCTGCGAGCCCGTGATGACGATGTCCCCCGCCTCAAGGCATTCGCCATATTCCGCCAGCTTGTTGGCCAGCCACGCCACGACGCGCAAAGGATTTCCGAGCGCGGCGGAGCTGACGCCCTCGCTCGCGAGCGCGCCGTTTTTCCAGAGGCGGATTGGGATGTTCGCAAAGTCGATGCCGCGCACGTCCGCCATCATCTCCCCTGTTACGAGATATCCGTTGAAGACATTGTCGCACATGGCGTCCACAATCGTGCGCGAGCCGGTAAAGCGCACATCCGGTACCTCGATGGCCGGCATCGCGCCTTTGGCGGCGCGGAGCACGTCGATGGGATGCACGTTCGGGCCCTGCAGACGCTCGGCGAGGACAAAGAGAATCTCACACTCGATGAACGGGGCGATCTGCGTGTCGCGCCGGATCGGCTGGCTCGGATCACGGATGATGTCGCTGAGCAGATATCCCAGCACCGGCTCGCGAAGATTGAACTTCTCCTGCATGACCGGGTTTGTGGCGCCGACCTTCTTGCCGACCATCTTTGCCCCGGCGGCCATGCGGCGGCGGATGTTGATAAGCTGGATCTCCCGCGCGTCCTCGATTGTGAGCTCGGGATATGCCTGCGTGAACGGTTCGATCGGCATGGTGTTCTGCCCGGCGAGATGGATTTCGTCCGCGAGCTTCTGAATGATTTCCGGCTGCAGCATGATAAGCGCTCCTTTCGTAATAGTTGAATATTGTTTCCATCTTTTTCCTGATTGTAGCATTTGACACTCTTTCCTGTCAATGCGGCTGACGAATTCAGCGAAAAAACATGTTTGAATGCTTGCCATGCGCGCCGATCTGCGATATAATTCAATTATTCAAATATTTAAATTATCCGGAGGTGCTCTCATGCCCGGTAAGAAACGCTTCGGGGATCGCAAGGAAGGCCGTCTGCTGCGGTCTCTCGACCCCTTCTATAAATTCATTCCTTACATCATGGTGCAGAAGAACGACGCCTGCAATCAGTTCTCCGATTCTGCGGAGATCACGGAGACCGACCGATGGCTGCGCGAGAAGCGCAAGGAGGGCTACAAGGGTCTCGGCTATCTGCATCTGTTCATCGCGGCGTATGTGCGTCTCGTGAGCCAGCGCCCGGCAATCAACCGCTTCATCGCGGGCCGGCGGATCTATGCCAGAAACAACATCGAGGTCGTTCTCACGGTGCGCCGCGGCATGACCGCCGAGGCCGGCGAGACGACGATCAAGGTCGTCTTCGACCCCTATGACACGGTTTTCGACGTCTACCACAAGATGACCGAGAAGATCGACGAGATCAAGTACGGTGAGGAGGACAACAACACCGAGCAGGTGGCCTCCGCGCTGACGAAGCTCCCCCGCTTCATTCTGCGCTTTGCGATCTGGATTCTGAAGGTGATGGATTACTTCGGCGTCATCCCCCAGAGCCTGCTCGACGCCAGCCCCTTCCACGGCTCCATGATCATCACCGATCTCGGCTCGCTCGGCATCAGCCCGGTCTATCATCATCTATACAACTTCGGCACCCTGCCCGCCTTCATCGCCTTCGGCGCGAAACGAAAAGCGTATGAGGTACAAGCGGACGGCACGGTCGCCCAGCGCAAGTACATCGACTTCAAGATCAACACCGACGAGCGCATCTGCGACGGCTTCGATTACGCGCAGGGCTTCAAGATGTTCAAAATGTTCATCCGCCAGCCCGCGCTGCTCGAGACTCCGCCGGAGAGAGTTGTGGAGGACGTATTTTAATCTCAAAAGAGAGCCTGAAATCAGGCTCTCTTTTTGCGTTCACATTTTCCTCTTTCTTTCTCGGCACAAATGTGGTAAACTGGCACTCAGCAACCGGGAAAGGAGGCGATCGGATGCCGCGGGAAAAAGGAACCAAGCAAGCGGCGGCCAACCGGAAGGCGTATCACGACTATTTCGTGCTGGAAAAGTACGAGGCGGGCGTGGAGCTCTTCGGCACTGAGGTCAAGAGCATCAGAGCCGGCACGGTGAATCTGAAGGATTCATTTTGCGCGGTGAAAAACGGCGAGCTCTTCGCGCACGGCATTCACATCAGCCCCTACACCCACGGGAGCTACTATAACAAAGATCCCGATCGGCCGAAAAGGCTTCTGATGCACAAGCGCGAGATCCTCAAGCTTCAGGCGCGTGTGCAGCAGGACGGGCTGACGCTCATTCCGCTGAGCCTGTATTTCAAGGACAGCCGCGTGAAGGTAGAGGTCGGCCTGTGCAAGGGCAAAAAGCTCTACGACAAGCGCGAGGCCGCAGCCGAGAAGACCGCCCGGAGAGATATGGACCGGGCCATGAAGGAAAGATACTAACTACATAAAAAGGAGATCAAACATGAGCAATCCCATCGTAACCATCGAAATGGAAAACGGCGGCGTGATCAAGGCGGAGCTCTATCCGGAGCTTGCCCCGAACACCGTGAACAATTTCATCAGTCTCGTGCAGGAGGGCTTCTACGACGGCGTGATCTTCCACCGCGTGATCCCCGGCTTCATGATTCAGGGCGGCGATCCCCAAGGCACCGGCATGGGCGGCCCCGGTTACTGCATCCGCGGCGAGTTTACCGCAAACGGCTTCCAGAACGATCTGAAGCACACGCGCGGCGTGCTCTCCATGGCCCGCACCATGATCCCCGACTCCGCCGGCAGCCAGTTCTTCATCATGCACAAGGATTCCCCGCATCTCGACCGCCAGTACGCCGCCTTCGGCAAGGTCATCGAGGGGATCGAGGTCGTGGACGAGATCGCCCGCGCCCCGCGCAATATGATGAACGACAAGCCCAAGGCCGACCAGCGCATGAAGAAGGTCACGGTCGACACGCAGGGCGTCGAATATCCCGCTCCGGAAAAGCTCCCGGGCAGATAAAAATGATGTATGCTCCGCAAATGATGTCCGCTCCGCGGATGATGCGCGCTTCGCGCATGAGGAACATATCCGAATCATTTGCGTCAGTATAGAAGAACAGTTTATTCAAACCATCACGCAAAGCGTGATACCGATTTCCCTTTACCGAATCAAAGCGTTTTGCTTTGATTCGGAGAGGATGACCGGGGAAGCGGATACAAAGCCGTCGGGCAAGGCATCGCCTTCGCCCGGCTGCGGCGTGGAGCGCGCCCGGTCTGACGACGCGGGGATGTCTCGGTTTCGACGGGGGCGTGGAAGCAGGAATAGCGGGCGGCGGCGCCTGACCGCCATAAAACGGGCAACCTTATAAATTAAAGAACAACGATAACACTGTTCTTCTCGCTGCTTAATTAGCGAGCGTTCCCGCCGGGAGGCCCACGGCCCGGATGCGGAGCGTCGATAAGTGGGGAACGTGCGCACGCTAAGCTTTGATGCGTGCCATGTATCATGAAGCTACCGGAATTACAGGCTTGCGTGTTGGCCTGTGACGAAGGGAACAGATGGGTTCGGCCCATCAAAACAACCCGCTGCGCCCGGAGAAGTTCCTGTTAAAGTGCTTTCGGACGGGGGTTCAACTCCCCCCATCTCCACCACAACAAAATTACACAAAACCCTATTTCTACTACGGCGGATTCGCTGTAACGGTGTGGTTTGTGTAGTAGCAAGAAAAGCAGAGAGTATTCAATCACTCTCTGCTTTCTTGTTTTTAGGGAACGCTTATCTGTTGCTCATAATGTTGCGAAGCAAATCATCAAATGAAATATCATTCACCCATCTATTCTTTTTCCAGACTAATTCTTTAATAATAACAGATGTTTTTTTCTTTCGCGCTTCATTGCTACTTGAGTTGATTTTAGATTGGTAATCATCAAATATTCGTTCACAACAGGGAAACGTATAGACAGTATTAATTAATCTGAATTTATACTCCTTTATGGCATACACATAGATATCTTTGTAAATCGTATATATTTATACGATGATCGGGTCACGATCACTTATAATTCGGGAGACGAACCTGTTACCATCACCGACGCTCTCCTTTCAGAGCTGGAGGATATCGCCGGAGATGAAAAGGTTTTGTTTAAGGATGGTAGTGGTCCACCACACGCCGGAGTAAGCGAATACCGCTTGCTCCGGCAATTTTGCAAAGGAGAAAAACATGAAAAAGACATTCGCATTACTGCTCACACTGGCGATGCTGTTTGCGCTCTGTGCCTGCGGTTCAAAGCAGTCGGCGCCCGGCAGCGCGTCTGCGGAAGAATGGACGCGCGTTGGCTCTTTTGACAATGCCGACGGCGACTTTCTCTCCATTTCCTTCAGCGACACCGAGGGCTACGAGGGCTGGGCAGTCACCTTCATGCACGGCGATGAGCTGCACGGCTGGATCATTCAGCAGGAGGGCGACAAGCTCCACGGCAACCTCGTGGCGGAGGGCGAAGAGGGCGAGTTTATCGTGACCATCTCCGAGGAGGGCGAGGACGGCCTGCTGCTCGAGGCGGAGGGCGGCGAGAGCTACCACTTCACGCCGATGGACGTGCCGGAGTTTTCGATCACGATGCAGATCAACACCGAGGGTCTGGGCGAAATCGCCTACGCGCCGGAGGGCGAAGCGCTCGAGTTTGAGACGGAGTTCCCCGTGCAGTCTGCGGTGCAGAATCTCGAAGGCCCCGCAACCTACGTGCTCGCGGCCAAACCCGAGGACGGCTGGAAGTTCGTGAAATGGACCAAGGACGGCGAGGACTTCTCCACCGAGGAGCAGATCACCGTGGACGTCGCGGAGTCCGTAGAATACATTGCGGTGTTTGAAAGCGCTGAGTAAACCAAATACGACAACAGCCGACTCTTTTCAGAGTCGGCTGTTTTATTAGACAGCGATAAAATCAGTGGCGCAGCAAAATAGCATGTCATTGCGAACCAGCGCGCACGCTGGTGTGGCAATCCGCATCCCCCAGCGGCGGACTATAAATCATAGTCTCTGCCAAGGAGAACGGATTGCCACACCAGTGACGTCGGTCACTGGTTCGCAATGACAAGAATCTGTGAATGGTAAAACAGATTAACGATACTGGCATATGTTTTTATTTCAGCTCTCGTTTGTTCGGGCCCTCGGATCGGGCGGCCTCCTGCTGTTTCAGAAACTCCCGATAATCCTCGGTAAAGCGCGTTTCGGGCGGATCGATCTCGGAGAGGTCGGCTTCCAACGGCTGAAACGCCGCCGGCTGTTCCTCCTGCCCGCCGAACCACTGCTGTTTTTTTGCTCGGAACCAATCTGCAAGCTTCATTGTTTGTCCTCCAAAAAAGTGCGGTGCGGTTGATTACCGACAATAGCCTGTGTTCCAGTCCAGCACGCTGCGCAGAGGCCGGCCTTCCTTCCATGCGCGGAGATTCTCTTCGCAGATGGAGAGAATGTTCTCGCGCGTGATATCCAGATGCAGGCCGCCGGTGATGTGCGGCGTGATGAGAAGATTCGGCACCGCATAGAGCGGATGGCCGTCCGGCAGCGGCTCTGTTTCGAGCACATCGACCCAGAGGGCGGTGAACCGATCCGTGACCGCGCGATCCAGCAGCGCCTCGAGCGGCACGACAGTTCCGCGGCCGACATTCATGAAATAGGCGCCCTCTTTGCATTTGGAGAGCATCGCCGCGTCAAAGAGATGGTGCGTCTCCGGCGTTCCGGGAAGGCACAGAGCGACAACATCCGCCGCCGGAAGCTCTGCCTCCAGCTCCGAGAGCAGACAGACCCGATCGAACTCTGGCGGGCACTGCCCTGCCCTGCGGCGCACGCCGACGAGTTCACAGCCGAAGGCGCGCATGCGCTTTGCAAACTCGCGGCCGAGGTTACCCGTGCCGGCGACGAGGACGCGCTTGCCGCAGGGCGATACGACCGCGCCGAGATCGCGCCACTGCGCGGCCTTCTGCAAATCGTAATACCCCGGGAGCTTCTTCATCATAGCCAGCAGCATCGCGACCATATATTCAGCGATGCCGACGCCGTAAGCGCCGGTGGCGGTCGTGAGGACGAGGCCGCGGTCTTTCAGCACCTGCGACCCGGCATAGGCATCTGCGCCGGAGGAGAGCAGCTGCATCCATTGGAGCTTCTGCGCCGATTCCACCATGGCAAGCGGCGGGTTTCCGATGAGCGCATCGGCGTCCCTGAGCGTCTCCGCCGTGACTTCAGCGTCGGAGCAGAAGCGGATCTCTGTCTCCCCCGCTGCCGCGCGCAGGCGCGCTTCCTCGGCAGGCGTGAACGTGCCTACCACCTGAATCAGATTCATCATAATCACCCTTCCAAAAGACGCCGGAGCGCACTGCTCCGGCGTCGAACAATTTAATTCCAGAAATCCGTACCGGTCACGCCGATGTTCTTGGCCTTGAAGGTCGGATTCTTGCCAGCCTTGCGCTGGGCGCGGTAGTCATCGAGCGCGCGCACCGCCGTGTGGCCGAGGATGGCGATGACAGGCACGTTGATGATGACCATGAGCGCCTGCAGGAGATCCGCCGTATCCCAGGCGAGACCCGCAGAGATAACCGCACCGACGAAAACGAGCAGCGCGCAGAACAGACGCCAGCAGGTCATAAAGCCCTTGCCGGGATCCTTCTTCAGGATGAAGCGCCAGCAGCCCTCGGTGTAATAGTAATTGCCGATGAGCGTGGTGAAGGCGAAGAGGCAGACCGCGACCGTCATGAAGATCGGGCCGAAGCCTCCGAGCGCAGCCTTCATGGACGCGGCGACATAGGGCGCGCCCTTGAGCTCGGCGTCGGGCGTGACGCCGGAAAACAGGCACATGAACGCCGTGGCAGAGCAGATGAGGAGCGTGTCGATGAAGACGGAGAGCATCTGCACCAGGCCCTGCTTCGCGGGGTGGGAGACGTCCGCCGCCGCAGCGGCGTTCGGCGCGGAGCCCATGCCGGCCTCATTGGAGTAGAGGCCGCGCTTGATGCCCCACATGATGGCGCTGCCGGCAAAGCCGCCGAAGATGGCCTTGAAGTCAAAGGCAGACTTGAAAATGCTGCCGAAAACCGCGCCGAAGCTCTTGATATTCAGCACGATCACGACGAGGGAGACGACAATATACAGCACGCCCATGAGCGGAACGAGCACCTCCGTGACCTTCGTCAGACGCTTGGCGCCGCCGAGGACGGACGCGGCAATCAACACCGCGAGCACCGCGCCGACAACGAACGACGTGGTCTTGCTGTAGAAGGAGAAGGAGGAGAAGGTATCCTGCGTGTTATAGGCCGCGAGCATGTTATAGCCGACGGCGTAGGTGAGAATCAGAACAATGGCGAAGATCACACCGAGCCAGCGCTGCTTGATGGCCTCCTGCATATAGTAGGACGGGCCGCCTAAGCTCGAGCCGTCGGGGTTCTTCTTCTTATAGATCTGCGCGAGCGTGGACTCGACAAAGGCGGAAGCGCCGCCGAGCACCGCCGTGACCCACATCCAAAAGATGGCGCCGGGGCCGCCGAGGCAGATAGCCGTGGAGACGCCCATAATGTTGCCGGTGCCGACGCGGGAGGCCGTGGAGACCATGAGCGCGCCGAAGGAGGACGTGGACTCGAGATTGACGGGCTTTTCCGTGACGACGCGGATGGACTCGCCGAAGAGATTGAACTGCAGACCCTTGAGCCGGATGGTGAAATACAGGCCGGCAAGGACAAGGATCAGCGGGACGACATACGGCTGGTAAAGCACACCGCTGATGGCATTTACGACATTGTCAATGGCGTCGATCATTCAAAAACATTCCTCTCTTGGTTTTTCTTCTCTCAGAAAAAGATGGAAACAGTATACCGGATTTTTGCATTTTTGACAAGCAAATTCTGTATGTTTATTCACTGAGTTCTCGCGCAAGGCGGATGAGCCGAGAGACGTTCCGCCGCACCTGATCGCGGTCGAGCTCGCCGGATCGGAGCGCGTTCAGGATGCACTTGCAGTCTCCCTTCGTGCCGGGCATGACCACATCGTTGCCCGAGGCGGGGATCCTGGCCGGACTTGCGATCGGGTACGCGGCGCGCTTATCCTTCATCTGCGCAATGAGCCAGTCGGTCATCACAAGGCCGTCGAAGCCGAACTCGGCGCGAAGGACGTCCTCGATCAGATCTCGCCGCTCGGAGGTATGCACGCCGTTTAAGAGATTATATGACGACATGACCGCGCGGGGGCAACTCTCCCGGACCGCGATGCCAAAGCCGCGCAGATACAGTTCACGCAGGGCGCGGTGGCTGACCTGACTGTTGGACTGGAAGCGGTTTGTCTCCTGATTGTTGGCGCAGTAGTGCTTAATCGTGACGGCTCTGCCCGGATGCGCCTGCACGCCGCGCGTGACGGCGGCGGCCATGCGGCCAGAGAGGAGCGGGTCTTCCGAATAATATTCAAAATTACGGCCGCAGCGGATGTCGCGGTGGAGGTTCAGCGCCGGAGCGAGCCAGAGCTGCACGCCGAAGCGCTCCATCTCCGCGCCGACGAGATCACCGCAGAGTCTGGCCAGATCCAGATTCCAGCTCTGCGCGAGCGCGGTTCCGATCGGGATGGCGGTGCAGTACTGCGTGATGATCTCGGCGTCCGGCAGGGGCTTTCGCTGTGTGAGCGCGAGCGCCTTCGTGACGATGCCGGGCAGCAAATCCGCGATCGTGGCGGGCATGGTGGATTCCAGCGGAACAACGCCCTTACGATCGCGGGCGAAGGTGCGCGTGAGACGCAGGCCCGCAGGCCCGTCCGCCATGACGAGAAACGGCACGCCGCTCTTTTCCAGCGCGTGGCTGCTCTCCCCAGCCGCGCCGGGCACGGCGGTCGAAGCGTTGCCGATGACGCTGAGCGCGCCGCCCTTCGGATCGAACGCGCCGACGCTCATCATGGCGAGCGTCTCGTCCGAAAGCGAGGCCGCAAGCGGGTCGATCGGTGCAGGGACGTCATAGTCCGGCGTGAGGCACGGGATCCGATCCGGGTCGACCGTGAACACCGGGAGCTCCGGCAGCGATTGCGAAGCAGGATTCTCCGGCTTCCAGTCTTCATAGTCCGGCCCCTCCAGCGCGCGGAGCTTCGCTGTGATGACCTCGCGCTCGAGACGCACGACGGCAACAGGCTCAGCGTCCACGCTGCTCTGCCCGAGGCGAAGCACATAGTCCCCCGCTTCCAGCATGCTCACACTGCGAGAAGCATCAAAGGACGCGAGCTCGTGGAGGTCAAACGACATGGTGAGCGTTTCCTTCTCGCCGGGGTAGAGCGTGCGGCTCTTGGAAAAAGCCGCGAGCGTCTGGAAAGGCTGATCCAGCCTGCCCCACGGGACGGAAACGTAAAGCTGCGCCGTCTCCTTGCCGGCGTGCTCACCGACATTTTCCACCGTGACGGAAACGGTGACGCGCTCGCCGTCCACAGAGGCTTCAGCGTCCTGCAGCTCAAAGTCGGCATAGCTGAGGCCGAAGCCGAAGGGATAGAGCGCGCGCTTGCCGACCGAATCAAAATACCGATAGCCGACATAGACGCCCTTGCGATAGCGGGTGTCGTCCCGCGCGCCGAAATCGCCGAGGCGCGGGTAATCCTCCCACGCGGCCCATGTGGTGGACAGCTTGCCGGAGGGGCTGCGGCGGCCGAGCAGGATGTCCGCGAGCGCGCTTCCCGTCTCCGTGCCGAGCTGGGAGAGGAGCAGAATGTTCCCCACCGACTGCACCGGTGAGAGATCCACCGGCCCGCCGACGTTCAGGACGAGCAGAAATTGGTCAAATTTACGGTCTAGCGCAAGGATATCACGGATCTCACTTTTTGTAAGCAGCACGTCGCCCTCGACGGAGCGGTCGCTCCCCTCTCCGGAAATGCGGGAGAGAACATAGACCGCGGCGTCGCCGTGCGCGGTGAGCGGGAGATCATATTCCGGCTTCGGCATGACGGCGCCCATGCCCTCGAGAACGGCAAGGCGGCGGTGCTTGCGCGCATTCGCCCTGATTTCGAGGAGGAAGGCGGACTTTGCCTGCGCTTCCACCTCGTCATACTGATCGAGCCAGTGCTTCGTCGTGAGGCGAAAGCCCGCCTGCTCGAGTCCCTCTTCGATGGAGACAAAATGGCGCGCATTCACCTCGCCCGAGCCGGTGCCGCCGAATACGGTGCGGCGCGCGCCGCTGCCGTAAAGCGCGAGATCGCACGGCCAGTCGAGCGGAAAGGCGCCGTTTTTCTTCAGCAGCACCGTGCACTCGGCGAGGCATGGCCTGAGCATGGCAAGATGATCGCGTTCATAATCCTGAAGCTGCATGAGAGCCTCCTTCTGCGCGAAAATGCGCGCGTTGATTTTGAATATCTTACCATGCGCCGCGCCGAAACGCAACCTTGCACGGCGCGTGCATCCGTGCTATCATGGCGCAAAAGGAGCGTGATACCGATGACGGAAAAAGAGAAAATGCTCGCAGGGGCGCTGTATTGCCCGGAGGACGCGGAGCTGAAGGCACTGCGGCAGAAGGCGCATCGGCTGAGCATGGAATATAACCAGACTGCAGAGACTGAGGCGGAGCGGCGGGAGGCGATTCTCTCCGAGCTCGTGCCGGAGCGCGGGAAGAACGTGTTTCTGCAAGGTCCGGTGCAGTTTGACTACGGCGTGTTCACCTCGATCGGGGACAATTCCTACGCGAACTTCAACTTCACGGTGCTCGACTGCGCGCCGGTAAAGATCGGCAGCAACGTCTTTATGGGGCCGAACGTTTCGCTCTTCACGCCGGTGCACCCAATGCATCCGGACGACCGGAATCCCTTCCCATACGGCGACGCCATCGCCGATTTGGAGGCCGCAAGGCCGATCACGATCGGAGACAGCTGCTGGCTTGCAGGGAATGTGACGGTCTGCGGCGGCGTGACAATCGGCGAGGGCTGTGTGATCGGCGCCGGCAGCGTCGTGACGCGCGACATTCCGCCGCGCTGCTTCGCCGCAGGCGTCCCCTGCCGGGTCATCCGGGCGATCACAGATAAAGATAAGATGTAAAAAAGAGCGTACCGATCGGTACGCTCTTTTGAGATGGGTGAGAGTTACTCCATGCCGCAGGGGGCTGCCTGCTTGGCGGCCTGCTGATCGGTCATGACAGAGCTGTAGAGTCTCCATCCGCCGGCCATGTGGCGGCAGTCGAAGCCCTCCTGGGCCAGGATGCGGCAGGCAATATAGCTGCGCAGCGCGCTCTGGCAAATGAGGTAAAGCGGCTTGTCCTTCGGAAGCTCGCTCATGCGCTCGCGGAGATCGTCAACCGGGATGTTGACCGCGCCCTCGGCGTGGCCGCGGGCATATTCACGCGGCGTGCGCACATCGACGAGGACGAGGCTGCCGTCGCGCGGCAGGGCGTCGAGCTCATGCCAGTGGAACTGCTTGACGCGGCCTTCAATCAGGTTTTCCGCCATGAAGCCCGCCATGTTCACGGGGTCCTTCGCGGAGGAATAGGGCGGCGCATAGGCGAGGTCGAGATCCTTGAGCTCCACGACGGAGACGCCCGCACGCAGCGCGGTGGCAAGCACGTCGAGGCGCTTATCCACGCCGGAGCCGCCGACGATCTGCGCGCCGAGCAGGCGGTTCGTTCCCTTCTCAAACAGCACCTTCATTGTCATCATCTCGCCGCCGGGATAATAGCCGGCATGGCTCATGGGCGAGAGATAGATCTTATCATAATCGATGCCCGCGGCCTGCGCGGCCTTTTCATTCAGGCCGGTATTGGCGGCGGTGAGATCGAAGAGCTTGATGACGGAGGAGCCCTGCGAGCCTTTATAATGACTGTCGAGGCCGCAAATGTTGTCCGCCGCGATGCGGCCCTGTTTGTTTGCAGGGCCGGCGAGCGCAATGAGCGCGGGTTCGCCCGTGACGAAGTGGCGCACCTGCACCGCGTCGCCGACGGCGTAGATATCCTTTGCGGAAGTCTCCATGCGGTCATTGACCAGAATGCTGCCCTTGAGGCCGAGCTCAAGCCCGGCGGCTTTGGCAAGGCTCGTCTCGGGCTGGACGCCGATGGCGAGGACGACGATATCCGCCGCGAAGGGCTCCTCGTCCTTTAAGAGCACGCGGATCTCGTTTTCGTCGGTCTCAAAGCCCATGACGCTGCGGCCGAGCATGAGGCTGACGCCGTGCGCGCGCAGCTCGCCGTGCACAAAGGAAGCCATATCCGCGTCGAGCGGGCTCAAAACCTGCTTCGGGCGCTGAAGAATCGTGACGTCGAGCCCGGCGTGGCGCAGGTTCTCCGCCGTCTCGAGCCCGATGAAGCCGCCGCCGATGACGGCTGCGCGCTTGGGCTGAAACTGCACAACGCGCTCGCGCAAGGAGAAGGTGTCCTCCACGGTGCGGAGGCAGAAGATGCGCTCGGAGTCGATGCCAGGGAGATCCGGCACGGTCGGGCGCGCGCCGGGGGAAAGGAGGAGACTGTCATAGGATTCCGTGAAGGTTTCCCCTGTTTCGAGATTTTTGACCTCAACGGTCTTCTCCGTGGGATGGATCGCCGTGACCTCGTGGCGCACCTTCATGACGACGCGAAAGCGCGCATAGAAGCTCTCGGGATCCTGCAGCGTGAGCTCCTCGGGATCGGTGATCACGCCGCCGACATAGTACGGCAGGCCGCAGTTGGCGTAGGAGATATAGCTGGAGCGCTCGAAGACGACGATCTCGGCCTGCTCATCGAGACGGCGGATGCGGGCCGCGGCCGTGGCGCCGCCTGCGACGCCGCCGACAATGACGACTTTACGGCTCATTTCTCCACCTCCCCATGATAGCTGCTGATGCCGCCGATATTCGTGACGGCGGTATAGCCCATTCTGGTGAGCGCGGCGACAGCCTGTCCGCTGCGGCCGCCGGAGAGGCAATAGACGAAGAGCGGTGCGTCGAAGTCTTCCAGCACTTCCTCGGCGCTGCGGATCCGGGAGAGCGGGAGATTCACGCTGCCTGGCACGTGGCCCTGGGCATACTCGTCCGGCTCGCGCACGTCGACGAGTACAGCGCCGGCCGTGTCGCGATACATCTGCACGCCTTCATCCATGCTCGGGCGATTAAAAAGTCCCATTTTGAGATCCTCCTGTAAAAAATAATATTTCTGAGGTTATTCTACACAGGTCACGGATTGTTATCCGTGATGAAATCACGCTCGGCAAAATATGCCTCAATCTGCGCCCTTTTTGCCGTACAGGAGCCCTGAATCATCGTGTTTCTGCCGCCGCCCTTGCCTTCGATCGCGGCATTGATGGCCTTTGCCTCTGCGCGAAGATCGACGGTCTTGCTGCCGATGATATAGCGGTAACCCGCTTCGTCCGAACCGGAAAACGCAGCGCAGACGCCGCCAGCACGCCCCATGCCGACATTCACGAGCTCGCGCATGGCCTCGAAATCATCAAATTGATCGACAATGCAGAGATTGCCGTCCGTCTCGGGCATCGATTCGAGCCGGAGCGCAATGAGCTGGCGGTCGCGGTCGGCGAGGTCCCGGTGCAGGGCGTCCTTTTCAGCGAGCTGATGCTCCACGGCGGGAACGATTTCGTCCTTCGGCGTGCTGAGAAGGTTGGAGATCGCCTTTACCTGTTCAAATCGGTTTACATAATCATGATAGGCATCGACGCCGCAGAGAATCGTGAGGCGCATGCCGCCGCGGTGGCGCATGGCGTCGATGATCTTGATCATGCCGACCTGACCGGTGTGCTTGACATGCGGCGCACAGCAGGCGCAGACGTCATAGCCGGCAATTGTGACAAGTCGCACGTTCTCCGTGAGATCGAGCTTGCTGCGGTAGGTCAGCATGGGCAGCAATGCGGGATCTGGATACTCCGCCGTGACCGGCACATCCTCCCAGACGACGCGGTTTCCCTCCGCCTCGAGCCACCGGAGCTGCTCCGGCGTGAGCTCGCCGCTGAGATCCATCGTGACAGCTTCCTCGCCGAGATGAAAACCGACGTTTTCAAAACCCCAGGCACGGTGCGCAAGACCGCAGAGGATGTGCTCTCCCGTGTGGTTCTGCATGCGGCGCATGCGCGTGGCGCCGTCGAGCTCGCAGGATACGGTCTCCCCTGCCTGAACCGGAGACGCAAGGTAGTGCGCAATGCCGTCCGGCTCCTCCTGCACGTCGAGTACGGGGATGCCCTCGATCATACCCGGATCGGCGGGCTGTCCGCCGCCCTCGGGAAAAAAGGCCGTCTGGTCAAGCAGTACACGCCAGCGCTCCCCCGCCGGCTCGCAGGAGAGGACACGGGCGGTAAAATTCCAGAGAAAGCTGTCAGCATCGTATAGTTTCATGGTCATGGTCAAATTCCTCCAATTCTCTGTCATTATAACTGAAATCTTTGGTAACGGCAACATTGACAAAATGCATCTCCCAGTCATAAGATAGGAAAAAACAGGAATGGAGGTTTTGCCATGGACAACAAAATCAAGCGGCTCGTGTATCTCTCGCTGCTCGCGGCGCTGTGCTGCGTGGCGACCATGACGATTCCGATTCCGACACCAACGGGCGGATACTTGAACGCAGGCGACATGATCGTGGTCTTCACTGCCCTGCTCGCAGGGCCGGTTTGGGGCGGCGTTTCGATGGGTATTGGTTCCATGCTGGCGGACGTCTTCGTAGGCTACGCCGTCTATGCGCCCGGTACGCTGCTTGCGAAAGGTCTGGCCGCCGTGGTGACGGGGCTGCTTTACCGCAAAACAAGAAAGCCCATCGTCTCCGCCGTGTGCGGAGAGTTTGTGATGGCGGCGCTGTATTTCTTCTACGAATCGCTGGCGCTGGGCTATGGACTCGCGGCCTCGGCGGAGATCGTCGGAAACCTCCTGCAGGGCGCCGTCGGCGTCGCGGGCGGCACGGCGCTCTGGCATGCGCTCAGAAAGGTGCCTGAGATCCAAGAATTTGAACAGTCATTAGAATGAAAAGAACCGATCCGTCATGGGTCGGTTCTTTTGACTTCCACCAGATTCGTGTGCTGTGGGTTGCCGCGGGCGAGGGGCGTGGAGCTCCAGCTTGTGAGCACGTTGATTGAGCCCGCGCGGTCGACGCCGGACTCGTCCGGATCGTACCACGCGCCCTGCGCGAGTGCGGCGACGCCGGGCATGATGTTCTCCGTGACGCAGGCGATAGTTCGTGTTCTCCCACGGTCGTTGAAAACCTCGACTGTGTCGCCGTCGGAGATGCCGCGCGCGGCGGCGTCCGTTGGATGGAGCCAGAGGCGCTGCGGATCGAGCTTTTCCAAGTTGGGGTTGTTGTCATGGATGCTGTGGCAGCGGCGCTTGGTGTGATAGCCGATGAGCTGGATCGGATAACGCTCATGAAGCGGATCCTGCGCACCCTCCGGCGGCGGGACATAGCCCGGGATTGCCGGAAACGGCTGCTCAAAGGCAGCCTTCTGCACCTGCATGGAATAGAGCTCGATTCTGCCGGATGGCGTCGGGAACGGATGGCGCTCCGGGTCGGCGCATTCTCTCTCGAACGCCACGAGCGGCGGGTCGTTCTGATATCGATAAATGCCCGCCTCTTTGAATTCCGCAAACGGCGGAAGCTGCGGCTCTTTGGCGCGCACCTCATCATACATGCGGCGCAGCCAGCCCGGTGTGTCGAGGCCCTCGGTGAAGGCCTGCTCCAGGCCGAGGTTACGCGCGACCTCGGAGAGCCAGTCATATTCAAACCGACCCTCCCCGATCGGCTCGACGACCTGATTATTATAACCGAGGAAATCCCCGCATTCCCACGGCATGGTGATGTTTTCGCTCTCCAGGAACGAAACGCCGGGGAGCAGAATATCTGCAAACCGCGCACTCGGCGTGAGGAAGAGATCGCTGCAGAGAATGAATTCGCATTTGGAGGTGTCGCGCAGGAGCGCGGCGGTGCGATTGATATCGCTGTGCTGATTGATGAGACAGTTTCCAGCGAGATTCACGATCATCTTGATGTCGGACTGCAGCCGATCGCCGCCGCGCACGCCGTGCAGGGCGGTCATCTCATGTCCGTGATCCACCGCGTCTGTCCAGCGGAAGGTCGGGATCTCCATGCGATAGGGATTCGGCACGAACGGCAGATGCGGCAGTGCATGGCGGTTCATGTACCCCGTGCCGGACGCCCAGCCGCCGGGGACGCCGACGTTCCTGGTCATGCAGGCGAGGAGGATCGCGCCGCGCACACCCTGCTCGCCGTAGGCGTGGCGCTGCGCGCCGTAACCGAGGATGAGTGCGGCAGGCTTGGCCGCAGCATAGCGGGTAGCAAGCGAGCGAATCGTTTCCGCCGGAACGCCGGTGATGCGCTCCGCCCACGCGGGCGTTTTGGGCACGCCGTCGATAATGCCGAGCAGATAGGACAGCACGCTCTCCCCTGTGGCGTCCGACGGCAGATGCGCATCGTCAAAGCCGACGCAGCAGCGATCCAAAAACGCCTTGTCCGCAAGGCCCTCCGTCCAGATGACGTAGGCCATCGCGTCGCAGAGCGCGGCGTCCGTCGCCGGGCGGAGCGGGATCCACTCCGCGCCGAGGGCTTTGACTGTATCGCTCCGGCGGGGATCGATGACGATGATGGGGATGCCCCGCTCTTTTGCCTGACGGAGATAATACATCGTGCTTGCGTCGAAGTGCGTCTCGCTCGGGTTGTGCCCCCAGAGAAGGATCAGCTTGCTCTTGAGCCAATTGTCACGGCTGGAGCCGGAGAGCTCTGTGCCGTACATGAGGCGCGTGGCGTGCTCGATGCAGGCGGTGGAATAGGAATTATAATAATCCAGAAAGCCGCCGTCGAGCGCGAGCAGACGCTTGGCGAGACTGCGCGGCGAGAAGGCGGCGGAGACGCCGGTGGCATAGGTCACATAGCGAGAGCCGACGCCGTAGGCATCGCGGATGCGGATCCACTGCTCTGTGATGCGCTCGACCGCCTCCTGCCATGAGATGGTTCGAAACTTCCCCTCTCCGCGTTCACCAACGCGCAGAAGCGGCGTTTTGAGGCGATCCGGGTGCAGAAACGTCTTGTGATACTGCAGTCCGCGCGCGCAGGCAGTGAGCGGCGGCGTGTTCCCGGCAGCCTCGGGCGTATCCGTCGTGAGACGGAGAATCTCGCCGTCACGCACATGGGCATGGATGATGCACCGGCCGCCGCAGTTGTTGCGCCCGGTGGTATGGATGATGCGTTCGTCTGACATGGGAATCACCTGCAAAAAAGGCGTGCGGATGCACGCCTTAGTGGAATGAAAGCATGAGGCAGTCAAGAATCTCCTCATGGATCTCCTGAATACCGCGCATTGCGCCGTCTCGGACACAGTGGATCGTCGTCCAGCTGAGTTTTTCTGCGCAGAACTCCGCCGCCGCGCGGGAGTGGGCGAGATAGTCCGCGTTGCGCTCGTGGATGTCTTTCTTCTGCTCGTCGCCGTGGTAGCGGTGGTCGAGCAGCTTCTGATTCACGCCCGGCGCGGTCTGCAGATAGAACACGCGATCCGGCGCGGGGATGCCGAGAAGGTCATACTCAAAATGAAACAGCCAATTGAGAAAGCCTTCCCACTCCGTCTCCGGCAGCTTGGAGCACTGGTGGACGGCGTTGGAGGTGGTATAGCGGTCGGCGATGACGACGCCGCCGTTTTCATAGAATTCACGCCAGTTTTTCTTGAAAGATGCATAGCGATCCACGGCGAAGAAGGTGGACGCGGCATAGGCGTTCACATCCCCGGGGTCGGAGCCGAAGTCTCCGGCGAGATACATTTTGACGAGCGCAGAGGAAGCGGAATCATAGTCCGGAAAGGAGACCTTGCGCACATTCTTTCCCTGCTGCTGCAGACTCTCAAAGAGCAGCTTTGCCTGCGTGGCCTTGCCGCTGCCGTCGAGCCCTTCGATGACGATGAGTGTTCCCCTGGACATTTTCTTTCCTCCATTGAATGCTTACTTTCTGTGTCAGTCTAACACAAGTGCGCGCAAAATACAACGAAAAGCAGAGCCATACGCAGGCTCTGCTTTCATAATCAAATCTGTTTGGTTGAGCCGTGCAGCCACGTCTCCCTGGTGCTGGGGTCGCTCACGACGCGGAGCGTGCCGCCGGGCTCGGTGAAGGAGCGATCGATCTTCTCGCCAGTCTCCGCCGCGAGCGCCATGCCTGCGGCGGCAGTGCCGCTGGCGCAGGAGGTCTCCCAGAAAACCGTGTCACAGCCGGGGACAAAGACCAGCGGCGTGAGGGAATTGCCGGAGACGAACATGAGTCCGAGCCCGTCCGCGTTGAGTGCTTCGCTCCATTGACGCACTGCGGATTCCGCTGCACTATGGTCGGCCAACAGGGCAAAAAACGGGGATTCCGGCTCGATGAGGATGTGGGAGATTCCATCCAACCGCACGGCGGTAAGATCATCTGACACATCGGCAAACGCGAACGTCTGCTTTTGAACGCTTCTCGCGGGCGGCATTCGCACAGCGGCGCAAAAGATCTCTCCTTCACGGCGCTCCAGATGCACGGCCACTGGCTCTAGTGCCCCGGAGACGGAGAGCTTCACGGTCGTCGGCAGAGGCAGGTTCTGCTCGAGGGCGAACAGCGCGGCCGCGCTCATGGAGGCGTTGCCGCAGAACTCTCCGCCCGCCATGCGAAGCGCCGGCAAGTCTCCATCGAGAGACACAAAACCGACCTGCTCGACATTTGAGTGCTTCTGCATAATATCCGCGGCGACCGACGGCTGCCGCGAAACATCCACTGCTTCCTCCACGAGCGCGGTGATGTTGCCCGTGGGATCAAAAATGCGATATCGCATCAGCGCTCAAAGACGCTGAGGAACTGCTTCGTGCGCTCCTCTTTCGGGTGGTCGAAGACGGAGATCGGATCGCCCTGCTCGACGATGACGCCGCCATCCATGAAGATGACGCGGTTGCTGACCGCCTTGGCGAAGGGCATCTCGTGCGTGACGACGACCATGGTCATTTTCTCCTCTGCAAGCTGACGGATGACCTTGAGCACCTCGCCGGTGAGCTCGGGGTCGAGCGCGGAGGTGGGCTCATCGAAGAAGAGAATCTCCGGCTTCATGGCGAGGGCGCGCGCGATGGCAACACGCTGCTGCTGCCCACCGGAGAGCTGGAAGGGATAGGCGTTCTCCTTGCCCTCAAGGCCCATTTTTTTAAGCAGAGAGCGGGCGTATTCCTGCGCCTCGTCCTTGTTCTGTCCGTGCAGGATCGGCGCCTCGGAGACGTTTCTCATGACGGAATAGTGCGGGAAGAGATTGAAGCTCTGGAACACGAGCCCATACCGCGTGCGAAAGCGCGCGAGATCCGCCTTGGGGGCGTAGACGCCGCCGCGCACGGCATACTGACCGTCATAGAGAATGTCGCCGCCGTCCGCCGTCTCGAGGAAGGTGGCACAGCGCAGAAGCGTGGATTTGCCGGAGCCGGAAGGGCCGATGATAGAGACGACGTTGCCCGGCTCGACGTCGAGCGAGATGTCCCTCAGAACGGTATTCTCGCCGAAGGCTTTTTGCAGACCGCGAATCTCGAGGATCGCAGCCGATTCTTTTTGAATGGTTTCTGCCATGTTCTTTTCCTCAACCCTTATAGTAATCGAGTCGCTTTTCAACCCTGCCCATAACCCGGTCTACGATCAGATTGAACAGATAGTAGAACACGCCGGCGACGAGGAAGGGCATGAAGCTCGTCTGGGAGTTTGCGATCTGCTTGCCGATGGTGAACATCTCCTGATAGGAGACCGTGAACGCCATGGACGTGTCCTTGACGAGCGTGACGATCTCGTTGGTAACGCTCGGCATGATGCGCTTGACCACCTGCGGCAGAATAATGCGCATAAAGGTCTGCATTTTCGTGTAACCCAGCACCTCGGCCGCCT
Source organism: Oscillospiraceae bacterium (assembly GCA_017411225.1). Classification (GTDB taxonomy): domain Bacteria; phylum Bacillota; class Clostridia; order Oscillospirales; family Oscillospiraceae; genus CAG-103. The sequence continues at coordinate 6,398 of JAFRDQ010000129.1, read as the reverse complement.
CATACTGCCCGACGGGGATCGACTCGATGCCGCCGCGGTAGATCTCGGCAAAATAGGCCGCGTAGTTGATGGAAAACGCGATGACGACGGGGATCAGCTTATTGCGCGCAACACCCGCGCCGAAGAGATAATACGGCCCGTAGGTGACGGCGAGCAGCTGCAGCATCAGCGGCGTGCCGCGCAGAACCGTGATGATAAAGCGCGTGACGGCAGAGACGACCTTGTTCTTGCTCATGCGCAGCAGCGCGACAATCATGCCCAAAGGCAGCGAAAACAAGACCGTCAGAAAGAAAATGGCGCAGGTCTTGCCGAGACCCTCGCTCATTTTCATGATCATGGTCATTAGGGTCATGGTGGGAACCTCAATTCGTTCTCAAAATGAATCCCGAAAGCGCATGGAAATGCGCTTTCGGGCGATGCGTCAGCAATCAATCAGCCGTTCGGCCTTCTATCACTCCTGCAGGAAGAGGAGATTGTTGACGATGTCGGGATATTTGGACGCGATCTCGGCATAGGTGCCGTCCTTGACCAGCGCCTGCACGGCGGCCTCGACCTGATCGCAGAGCGCCTGATCGTCGGCGCGGAAGGCGATGCCGTACTGCTCGGCGCCGAGATCCTCATCGATGATGGTCAGGCCCTCGTGCTGCGCGACGTAGCTCGCCGCGACGGGCATGTCGACGAACACGGCGTCCACGCTGCCGCCCTCGAGCTCGGTGAAGCACTTGAGGAAGCTGTCGCAGGTGAGAACATTTTCAAACGTACCGGCCAGATCCGCAAGATCGCCGTTCAGCAGCGCCTCGCCGGAGGTGCCGAGCTGCACCGCGACGACCTTGCCCGCGAGATCCGCGGAGGAAGCATAGCCGCTGTCGCTCTTCACGACGAGAACCTGCGTGTTGTCATAGTAGGGCTCGGAGATCACGTAGCCGGCTTCCTTCATGGAATCCAGAATGGTCATGCCGGACCAGACGCAGTCGCACTCGAAGGAATCGAGCTGAACGAGCTTCTCATCCCAGTTGACGCCGAAGATCTCGAGCTCCCAGCCGAGATAATCGCAGACCGCCTGGCAGATCTCCACATCAAAGCCGGTGTAATCGCCGTCGTCACCCAGATAGCTGAAGGGCGGATACTCGGGGTCGATGCCCATGACGAACTTGGTGGTCTCCGCAGCGTCCGCAGAGCCGGCCGCCGGAGCGGCGTTGTTGCTCGAACCGCAGCCGGCAAAGAGAGCCGCCGCCATCACGAGCGCCAGAAGCAGTGCAAGTGTTCTTTTCATTTGAAATACTCCCTGTGTCAAGATAATTCAGTTTCGCAGGTTTTCTGCGCTTTATTATACTAACACACTAACGCGTTATTGTAAAGAGGTAAATCCGGTGCAAAGAGCCGAAAAAACTTGCAGTGCAGTGAGATTTGCTGTAAACTCTGGAAAAACGGAAAAAGGAGTCAGGAAAGATGGACCATTTGCAGAACATTTGCAATGCAATCGAGAAGGCGGAGCGCGAGGCGGCGGAGCTGATCCTCCATGCGCACGGGATTCTCGCGGAGACGAAGAGCGGACGGCGCGACGTGGTGACGGAATATGACCGCCGGGTGCAGGCGCTGCTGATGCAGCGGCTGGGCGGGGCTGTGCCGGGTGCGCATTATTTCTGTGAGGAGCTGGACGAGCGCGACCGGCTGGACGCGGAGCAGCTTTTCATCATCGACCCGATCGACGGGACGATGAACTTTGTGCACGGATTTCACCACAGCTGCATCTCCGTCGCCTACGCCGAGCGCGGCGAGGTGCTGATCGGCGTGATCTACAATCCTTATATGGACGAATTGTTCTCCGCGATCAAAGGCGGCGGCGCTTACCTGAACGGCAGGCCGATTCATGTGACGGACGAGGGCCTCGCCGGAAGCGTGGTATGCTACGGCACGGCGCCCTACAATCCCGAGCTGACGGACGAGACGTTTGAGACAGCGCGGAAGCTCTATGCCGCGAGTCTCGACCTGCGGCGCGAGGGCTCGGCGGCGCTTGATCTCTGCACGGTGGCGGCAGGACGCGCGGGGCTGTATTTTGAACTGAAGGTCAGTCTCTGGGACTACGCGGCGGGCGATCTGATCGTGCGCGAGGCGGGCGGCGTCTGCTCTCGGATCGACGGCAGCCCCTTCCCCACTGACGGCAGCCGAACCGGCATCGCCGCCGGTTCTCCAAGGGCAATGGCAGAGTTTTTAGCACTGATGAAAGCATAAAAGAGAGCCGCATCGCGGCTCTCTTTTGGATTTATCCTTTGCCCTTCTCTTTGGAGCGCTTGTCGTTGATGATCTTCATCTCGACGGCGGTGACTTCCTTGACGCCGTGCTCCTTGGCCCAGGCGACGCAGCCCTTGAGCACCGTGGGCAGGAAGATGCGCGGAACATTCAGGAGCATTTCGAGCGCGTCGTCCGTGAAGTGCACCTCCGGATCGGTACGGTCGGCGGCATATCGCACGGAATCGAGCGAGGCGTTTCGCAGCGGCAGGAGCTCCGGCTTGAGACGCGGCGTCTTGGCAAACCAGAAATTCTTGCTGTCGCGGTAGCCGTGGCAGATGAGCACATTCGGCCAGAGCCTGCCCTTGACGCCGTTGATGATGTTATCGTGATACTGCGGCTTCATGAGCATCTTGTCGATGCGGAGGATGAAGTGCGCGCCGTACTGCGTGGTGATGCCGTTGAAATCGCGGTAAGGAGGCGGATAGCAGCCGTCGACCAGCTTGCGGCCGATGTCCTCCGTGGCGTTCTCCAGATCGCTCATCCACGTGCACTCCATGACCTGATAGGCCTCCGAGATGACCTTCGGGCGCGGGGTGGACGGGTCTTCCGCGATGCAGAGACCGTCCTCGAGCGTGAAGCCAAAGTTTTTCATCTTTTCCGCGGGCGTATCGCCCGGCCAGCCCTGCGCAACAATCTTCTTGTGATAGCCGCGGCCCTCGGGCATGAAGTTGATGGCGACCTGCTTGCGTCCGGCGAGCAGATGCTGCGCGGTGTTGGAGGAGTTGCGCGCCTCGAGCACCATGGCGTAATAGTCCTTGCCCGCGATATAGTACGGGAAGCAGAGCGAATACGAGCCCACGGAGGTGCTGCCGTCCTCGGCCAGCGTGGAGATCATGACGGTGGGCATGGGGAAATAGGAGCTCGTCTGATAGAAGTTATCGACGATACGGAGGTCTTTGAAGCTGCTCATGCGGTGATTCTCCTTCCTGATTGTTCACAGAACGAATGATATTGTGCATAATTACAGTATTAATTTTAACAAAAACGGCGGAAGTGTCAAGAAACTTCCGCCGTTTGCTGTTCTGTTGAGTCCGCTTTACGCCTCGAGCACCTCGACGAGCTCGATGCGGAAATTCAGCTCTTTTCCCGCCATCTCGTGGTTTGCATCGAAGGTAATGGTCGTGTCGTCCTTGGCGACGATCTTCACCGGGAAGGGCTGGCCGTACTGATTCTGCAGATAGACCTGCTGGCCGACCGAGACGCTCTCTGCACCGGGAAGCTTTGCAATCTCGACGGCAAAGACGGCGTTGGGGTCATGCTCGCCGTAGGCTTCCGCAGGCATGAGATGTACGTCCATCGTCTGGCCGATGTCCATGTCCGCCACGGCCTTGTCGAAGCCGGGGATCATCTGGCCTGCGCCGCAGACGAACTCCAGCGGCTCGCCGCGGTCATAGGAGGAATCAAACTGCGTGCCGTCATTGAAGGTGCCGCGATAGTGCGCGCGGACTCTCTTGCCGACATTCTTACCCTCGGGACCGCCGTGGCAGTCGCCGCAGTCATGGTCGTGATCACCGCAGCCGTGATCGCCGCAGGAATGACCATCCTCGTGGTGATGATGGTCGCAGTTGGCGCCGGTGTTGATGAGCTCACCGCGGAGATATGCCTCGACCGCCTCGTCGGTATTGCCGCTCGCGCCGGCACAGAGCTCGATGCCGCGCTCGGCCAGAGCATTCTGCGCACCGCCGCCGATGCCGCCGCAGATGAGCACATCGATGCCCTTGTCGTTCAAGAGACTCGCGAGCGCACCATGGCCGCTGCCGTTGGAGCCGATGAGCTCGCTGCTGACAACCTTGCCGTCCTCGACCTCATAGACCTTGAAGGTCTCGGTATGGCCGAAGTGCTGGAAGACGTTTCCGTTCTCATAGGTAACTGCAATTCTCATAATGGTTTGTTTCTCCTTTGTACTTTTTGAAGATGTTTGATTGTATCATAAATCCATGCGAAAGAAAAGTTCACAGGTCACAAAAGCAACGCTTTGCCATAGGTAAGTACCTTTCAAAAATGTTGGTACTTGAAGAATTGTCAGACGACGGGTAGAATGAGAACACAGAACGAAAAGATGGAGGTAATACATATGTCCAAAAAGATTCTGGTTCTGACCGGCAGCGCGAGAAAGGACGGCAACAGCAACCGCATGGCGCAGGCTTTTGCAGACGCCGCGGCGGCGAAGGGTCACGACATCAAGGTGATCGACACGGCGAAGCTGAAGCTGAACTTCTGCCACGCATGTCAGACCTGCTACAAAACCGGCAAGCCCTGCTCCTTTGACGATGATTTCAACGTGATCGCGCCCGATATTCTCGCGGCCGACGCGCTGGTCTTCTCCTGCCCGGTGTACTGGTACTCCGTGCCGAGCCAGATCAAAGCTGTCATCGACAAGATGTTCAGCTTCGTGATCGGAGAGAAGGAGGGCTTCTTCGGCAAGGAATGCGCGCTGATAACCTGCTGCGAGGAGGAGGATCCGGCGATCCTTGACGGCGTGAAGATCCCCTTCGAGCGCACCGCCGCGCTGAACAAGTGGACGGTCGTCGGCGAGGTGCTCGTCCCCGGCGTGTTCTCCGTCGGCGATATCGACAAGACCGACGGCATCGCGCAGGCTGCGGCGCTTGCAGACAAATTCTGAAAAAACACAAAAAAGACGCATGATCGATGATTCGGTCATGCGTCTTATTTTGATTGCTTTTCTTGTGAAACAATGAAAAATCAAGGTTCATATCCAATTGTTCCGAATTTGTTTTAATTGCGTTTTCAGCTCCTGAATGACCTCTGCGCGGAACACGCGCTTTCGATCGCGCGTCGGCATGATGAGCGTAAAGGCATAGCGCCGCCCGGCACTGTCCAGCACCGGCAGGCTGAAGCTGAACACGCCGGAGACATACTCCTCGTGACAGACAGCGTAGCCGCTGCGGCGGGCGTCGCTGATTTCCTCCCGGAGCTGATCAACGGAGCTGCACGCACTTTGAAAGGCGCGAATCTTCAGATTCTGCAGGATCGGCTCGAGCTCCTCCGGCTCCATCATGGAGAGAATCGCCTTGCCGCTGCTGGTGCAGTAGACCGGCGCCTTCTGGCCGATGACGAAATCCAGATCCTTATTGAGCACGCGGGAAACCCGATAGAGCAGGATCGCATCGTCGCCCTCAATGCCGTTGATGTTGACGGACACGTCATATCGCTGCGAAACCGAATGGGCAATGGGAATGAGCTTCTGCATGGTGGCATCATGCGCGACACAGGCGGTTGCGAGCGCATGGCCGTCATGCGCAATCGTCTCGACCAGGTGGCGAATCCCTTTGTCATCGGCGAGGAGGGATATATCCGCTTCACCGACCTCTACCGTCAGCTTGCGGAGGACAACATCGCCGCAGGCGTCATCGACTACACCAAAGGATAGCAGATAAGAAAGGAGACTTCCGATGTCGTTTTGCGCTGTTCTCTCTGCTGCTGTCCACGTTTGCGAGCGTGACGCTGGACGTCATGATGAGCCAGATCATCCCCGCCGTCGCCATCATTCTGATGGCCGCCGTGGGCATGCTAGTGTTCTCCGCCGTGCTCGACAAGATTCTGAAGATCAATCCGTGTCTCGCGATGGGCATCTCCATGTGCTGCTATATCGGCTATCCCGGCAGCCAGATCGTTGCAGAAGAGGTTATCCGCGGTACTGCGGAGCTTTCGGAAGCGGAAAACAACGTCTGCACGCAGCTGATCGTGCCCCGCATGGTGCTCGGTTACTTCGTCGCCGCGATCACTTCCATCGTGGCCGCCAGCATCGCCGTCGGTTTTATGTTCTGATCGGTTTTCATACACACATACAAAGGGCACTGCCTCGGCAGTGCTCTGAGCCTGTCAAAGAACTATGTTCTTTGACAGGCAAAGGGATACTCGCGCTTCATCGCGGCAGGCGTTGCCCGCCTTGGTCGGCGCGAGGACGCGTCATCAGCCGCGTCTCAGAGAGTTTTTCCGCCGCACATGTCGCCGGAAAATCGATTGGATTGCATTCGCGGCATCCGAGCCGCGAACTCTGCGAGGCTTTTGACAAACTGAGGGCACTGTCTTGGCAGTGCTCTAATTATTTTTTAATTCACTTGTTTTCGGTCTCGTTTTTCGGT
>JAFRDQ010000128.1 GCA_017411225.1 Oscillospiraceae bacterium | reverse complement strand
GCAGTTCTCTCTTTCCAAGGCATTGGCAAGGATTCTCCTTTGCTGTGTAATGCCTTTATTCTACTCCAAAACTGTTACCTATGTCCTTGGACATTCTGTGACCTATCTTACTGGGCTATACAGCCTACATCGCGCCGAGTTCCGGCAGGCACCGGGGAACGGGGCGCCGGGGTCGTCGCCCCCTACGATGATTCGCCGCAGCGGAACAGAACTGTAGGGGCGACCTGTGGTCGCCCGTAATCCACATGCGCAGCCATTCAGACGCCGTAGGGCGGGTTGCGTCAGCGCCCGCCTGTGAGATTCTGCTTCACGTACAGGCGGGCGCTTCGCAGCCCGCCCTACGGCAACGGTTTCATCCTTGCGGATTCGCCGGAATGCATGCGTGTATGCAGAACATCCTGCCCCTGCGGATTATCTCTCTTCTACAGGAATGTACGGCGCGCGTATCTGGGCGGCGCGGTAGGCCGGGCGCATGATGCGCTTGCCGGTGGCGGCCTCCTCGAGGCGGTGGGCGCACCAGCCGGCCATGCGGGCGCTGGCGAAGAGCGGGGTATACATATCGGCGGGGATGCCGAGCATGTCGTAGATGAGGCCGGAATACATATCCACATTGGCGCACATGGCGATGCCGCGGCCAGTCTTCTTCAGGATGCGCTCAATGCCGAGGGTCTCGATGCGCTCCATGAGGCGCAGCTCGTCGCCCCGGCCCTTGCTCTCGGCGAGGGACATGGCATAGTTCTTGATGACGACGGCGCGGGGGTCGGACTCGGTATACACCGCGTGGCCGAGGCCGTAGATCTTGCCGGAGCCGTCGCCGGCGCTGCCGTCGAGCAGGCGGTCGAGATAATCGCCGAGGTCGCGGTCGCTGGGCGTGTCGCCGAGTTCACTGCGCACGCCGCGGAACATCTCCATGACCTTGGCGTTGGCGCCGCCGTGCAGCGGGCCCTTGAGCGCGCCGATGGCGCCGGCGATGGCGCTGTAGGTATCGGTGCCGGAGGAGGTGATCGCGCGGCAGACGAAGGTGGAGTTATTCGACGAATGCTCGGCGTGCAGGATCATCATCAGATCGAGCAGGCGCGCCTCCTCGACGGTATACTGCTTATCCTTGCGGAGCATGCGCAGGTAGTTTTCCGCTAAGCTCAGGCCGGGCTTGGGGTTGTGGACATAGAGGGACTTGCCGTCGATATAATGGCGCTTTGCCTGATAGGCGTTGGCCGCGATGAGCGGGAAGCGCGCGATGAGCTCGATGGACTGGCGCGTGAGATTTTCCATCGACGTATCGTCCGCGTTGTCGTCATAGGCGTAGAGATCCATGACGCAGCGGCCGAGCTGGTTCATGACGTTGTTGCTCGGGTTGCGCAGGACGTTGTCCTCCTGAAAGCGCTCGGGCAGAAAGCGCGCCTGCTCGAGCAGGAGGTTGAACTTCTCCAGCTGGTCGCGCGTGGGCAGGTGGCCGATGAGCAGGAGATAGGCGACCTCCTCATAGCCGAAGGTGCCGGCCTTCTGATGAGCATCGACGATATCCTCCACGCTGATGCCGCGGTAATAGAGCTTGCCGGGCATGGACTGGCGCACGCCGTCCTCCATATAATAGCCCTGGACGGAGCCGATGTTGCTCACGCCCGCGACGACGCCGGTGCCGTCGGCATTGCGCAGACCGTATTTGATGCTGGGATCGTCGCGCTTGAGCTGCGGGATCTCATACTGCGAGGCGAGCTCGGAATAGAGGGCGTGGATCTCTTCATCGTGAAGCTGCCGGAAGTCAGGCATGGCGGGGTCTCTCCTTTGATTTTGCAATTTTTAAAAGTAAAACTTTCAGAATAACGCAATTATACCTTGATATCTGGAAAATATCAAGGTGTTTTTGCAATTTCCTATTTTAAATTCTGCATATCAATGCCGCCGTCGCGGAGCTTTTGCTCCGTATCGGCGCGGATCGCCGCGCGCAGCGCCTTGAGCGGCGGAAACTCCTCGCAGCGGTCGGCGGCATAGGTGAGGTTCAGGGCGTATTCATTCTCCGACCAGGAGGCGAGATCCGATTCATTGTGCTGGATGACGGCCTCGAGCCCGTCGAGCGCCTTGTAGATGCGCGCCTCCACGGTCTCGCGCGCGGCCATCTCGGCATAGAGGGCGTCGAGCTCTTCGGCATACGGCGCCGGGAGCGCGCGCACCCACGCGCCGAGCAGATCTTCCTCGCGCTGCTCGTCCGCGGCGGTCTTGAGGAAGGACGGGATATCGCCGGTGAAGGCCTCGCCGAGGTCATGGATGAGGCACATGCGGATAACCTTGTCCATGTCCGCGGCGGGAAACGCGTCGCGCAGGAAAAACGCCATCAGCGCGAGGCGCCAGCTGTGGTCGGCCACGCTCTCGCGCCGCCCGCCGGAGGTATCGCAATGCCGCGTGGCGTCCTTCAGCCGCTCGGCGGTGTGGAGAATCGTCAACAGTTCGCGGGAAGTCATAAGGCAGCTCCTTTCAATTAGGAATGAGGAATTAGGAATGAAATGCCGGTAAACTCCTAATTCCTCATTCCTAATTCCTAATTCGTTACAGTTTCAGTCCCATTTTTTCGTCTGCAAAAATCCTCTTGTCCATCTCCCTCAAATTTGGGCTGATGATCGGGCGGAAGCCCATGTGGGCTAAAATGTCGCGCTCGAGGTCCATGCCGGGGGCGATCTCGATGAGCTCGATGCCCTCGGGGGCGAGGCGGAAGACGGCGCGCTCGGTGATATAGAGCACGCGCTGGCCTTTTTTGCGGGCGTAGGCGCCGGAGAACGTGATCTGCTCGACGTGCGGCACGAGCTTCTGCGCTCTCCCCTCCTGCAGGATGCGGAGCTGCCCGCCCTCGCAGGCGGTTTTGAGTCCCCCGGCGGTGAAGCTGCCGGTGAAGAGCATGACGGGGGTGTTCTGCGAGATGTTGATAAACCCGCCGGGGCCGGTGACGCGGCCGCCGAACTTGGAGACGTTCACATTGCCCTCGGAATCCATCTCCGCCATGCCGAGCACAGCGAGATCGAGCACGCCGCCGTCATAGAGGCAGAGCGTATCGGGCATTTTATAGATGGCCTCCGGATTCGTCGTGCCGCCGAGGCCGAGGCCGGAGAGCGGGACGCCGCCGAGCACGCCCGATTCGATCGAGAGCGTGATCCGATCCGAGAAGCCCTCCTCCGCCGCGACGGCGGCGACGGCCTCGGGCACGCCGATGCCGAGATTCACAAGGCTGTCTGCTTTGAGCTCCAGCGCGGCGCGGCGGCCGCAGAGCTTGCGCTCATTGAGGGGCATGGCAGCCCTCGTCTCGATCGGTACACGGCACTCGCCCGCGACCTCAGGGCGGTATTCGTCATAGCTGTAGCTCTGGCGGTGCAGCTCCGGCGGGGCGGTGACGACGAAATCGACGAGCGTATGATGGAGCTTCACGATGCGGGGGTCGAAATCCTCGTCGACCACCTGCTCGACCTGCACGATGACCGTGCCGCCGTGGTTGTGTGCCGCGGCGGCGGCCTCGAGCTGCTCGCCGTACATGGCCTCCTTGGAGAGGACGATGTTCCCCCTCCGGTCGGCATACGTGCCGCGCAGGAGACAGACGTCCACGGGGACGGCGCGGTGGAACAGCCAGTCCTCCCCGTCGATATTCAGAATCGAGACGAGATCCTCGCCCTCTCGGACGGTCAGATCGTTCGCCTTGCCGCCCTCGAGCCGCGGGTCGACAAAGGTTTCAAGCCCGACGTGCGTGAGGACGCCGGGCCTGTGCGAGGCCGCCGCGCGGTAGAGGTCCGTGACCGTGCCGAGCGGGAGCATGTATGCAAGGATTTTGTTCTCCTCCACGAGCTTTGCCACGGCGGGCTCGAGCCCGACGTGGGAGGTGATGACGCGGCGCAAAAGCCCCTCGAGGGCAATGCGGTTCACGCCGCGCTCGCCCCGGTCGCCGACGCTGACGGACTTCATCAGCGTGAGATTGCGGGGAGCGCCATCCTTCAAAAACCGCTCGCGCAGGGCGGCGAGCAGGGCGTCCGGCGTGCCGAAGCCGTTGAACCCGCCGACGGCGAGGGTGCAGCCGTCCGGAATACGCAAGACGGCTTCCTGTGCGGAGACGAATTGTGTCATTTGAGATCACCAGCCAGATTACGGTATTTTCTTTATTGTACCGTATGGCGCAGGCGCTTGCAAGCGATTTTCGGCATGGTTTTGATGGAGGCTGCGAAAATGCCGAGGAGGATGAGCCCCATGCCGGCGAGCGACTGCGCCGTGAGCGTCTCATGGAGAAACACCGCGCCGAGCGTAGCCGCGACCATCGGGTTGACCGCGCAGAAGAGCCCCGCGCGCTCGGCGGTGGTGCCGCGCTGCGCCACGGGCTGCAGCGTGAAGCCGAAGCCCGTGCACACGACGGCGAGCGCGAGGATGCCGAGCCACTCCGTGCCGCCCTGCGGCAGGCGGGGCGACTCAAACAGAAACGCCGAGACGAGGCCGAGCAGGCCGATCGTGCCGACCTGCACGATGCCGGCGGCGAGGGCGTCGAGCTTGCCGTGCGTGAGGCGGGCGGTGGTGAGGATGGCGGCGGCCTACAGAAGCGCCGCGGCGAGGCACCAGGCCTCCCCCGCGCCGAAGCCGAGCGCGCTCGAGAGCGTGAGAAGCCCCACGCCTGCGAGGCAGAGCACGGCGCTGAGGATCGTCTTTTTCTCCGGGGCGCGGCGCGAGAGCGCCGCCGAAATCAGAGGCACCCAGACGATGGCGGTGTTCTCCAGGAACGAAACCGTGCTCGTCGGCACGCGCTGCAGGCCGCGCAGCTCCGCCGCCATGGTGAGAAAATAGAGCGTGCCCATGACCGCGCCGCCGAGCACCGTGCGCCGGTCCACGCGCCGCAGGCGGGGGAAAAACAGCACCGCGAGCAGCGCAAACGCGATCAGAAAGCGCACGGCCATGAGGTTGAAGATACCCATGCCCTGCAAAATCAGCTTGGAAAACAGATAGCTCGTCGCACGCGCGGCGATGACGGAGGCGAGGAGAAGTTCAGATACGCGGCGGCTCATAGAAAGCCCTCCTTGCGGGATGATTCTTGACGTCAGTTTACGCCCGTGGTATCCTTGCGTAAAGCGATAGTTTTGCAATGATTCTTTGACATTTTGGCAAAGGAGGAGCAGGGATGGACACGGCAAAATGCGCAGCGCTCCTGAAGGTATTGGAGCTCGGGAGCCTCTCCGCCGCGGCGGAGGCGCTGGGGTACACGCCCTCGGGCGTGAGCCGGATGATGGCGGCGATGGAGGCCGAGACCGGGCTGCCCCTGCTCCGGCGCGGGCGGCACGGCGTGGAGGCCACGGAGGAG
>JAFRDQ010000127.1 GCA_017411225.1 Oscillospiraceae bacterium | reverse complement strand
AGCGGGCGCGTCCCCTGCCGGGCGCTGACGCCGCGGGCAGCAAAATAAAAAAACGAAATGCAGGGAGAGGCCCGCGGTCAGTCTCCCCTGCAATTTCTGTTTTTTTGTAAGATTCCGGCGAAAAGCCGGTCTTTTATATATATGTGGTATGTGCACGCAAACAATTCCGCCCTCTGAGGTTGCGAATTCCGACAGAATGTGCTATGATTGAAAGGTCTATATAACATAGTCTTTTAAATATCGGAATGATGCTTTGCGCCATACCGCCATTCCAAATAAATCCAGATTTGATTCATTACAGTTGATATGCATTGACAGACCGCATGTTTGTGCTATAATAGCTCAGATAATGGATTATCATGCGCTCCGCCGCACGGCGCGGCGGGCAGGAGGTCAAAAATGCAGTTTGTCCGCAACATATTATATTCGCTCAAAAAATACGGTTACCTGCTCAACCAGCTCGTAAGCCGCGACTTTAAGGTCAAATATAAGCGCAGCATCCTCGGCGTGGCCTGGAGCCTGCTCTATCCCCTGCTGACGACCGGCGTGATGGCGCTGGTGTTCTCCAACATCTTCCGCTTTACGCAGCCGGGTGTGAGCTTCATGGCCTATCTGATGACGGGTCTGACCTACTTCAACTATTTCAGCGAGGCCTCGAACCTGTCGATGAGCAGCGTGGTCGCAAATTTCAGCCTGATCAACAAGGTGTACATCCCGAAGTACATCTTCCCGCTGTCGAAGTGCCTGTTCGTGGGCATCAACTTCCTGCTGACGCTCATCCCGCTCTACGCGGTGCTGCTGCTGACGGGCACGGGCGTGAACTGGCATCATCTGCTGCTGCCGTATTCGTTCTTCTGCCTGTTTCTGTTCACGCTCGGCATGAGCTTCCTGCTCTCGACGATTGCGGTGTTCATGCGCGACATGTTCTATATCTACGGCATCGTGCTCACGCTCTGGACGTATCTGACGCCGATCATGTATGATCTGCAGATCCTGGCGGACAAGCCGGTGTTCCAGCAGATTCTGAAGATCAACCCGATGTATCAGTTCATCAACTTCGGCCGCATGATCATGCTCTATAATCTGACGCCGTCGAGAGACAGCTGGATTGCCTGCTTCGTGTCGGGCGCGGTGGTTCTGCTGCTGGGCGTGTTCGTCTTCCGCAAGAACCAGGACAAATTCATTTATTATATCTGATCCGGGGGAAGCCTGTAATGGATAATGTGATGGTTAGAGCCGAGAACGTCTCCATGATGTTCAATCTCGGCATTGAAAAGGGCTTCTCGCTCAAGCAGGGCTTTGTCGATCTGCTCGATCCCAAAAAGCGGAAGGCAAAAAAAGAGAAGCCGAACAACGATTTCTGGGCGCTGACGGACGTGAGCTTTGAGATCCGCCGCGGCGAGGTGATGGGCCTCATCGGCTCCAACGGCGCGGGCAAGTCCACGATGCTCAAGATCGTGGCGGGCGTGCTCAAGCCCACGAAGGGCAAGGTGGAGGCCTACGGCAACATCTGCCCGATGATCGAGCTCGGCGCCGGGTTTGACCCGGATCTGACGGCGCGCGAGAACGTGTTTCTCAACGGCGCGGTCATGGGCTATTCCAAGAAATTCATCGAGAGCAAGTTCGATGAGATCGTCGAGTTCTCCGAGCTGCAGGACTTTCTGGAGGTGCCTGTGCGCAACTTCTCCTCCGGTATGACGGCGCGTCTGGCCTTCTCGGTTGCGACGATCGTGGAGCCGGAGATCCTGATCGTGGACGAGATTCTGTCCGTGGGCGATCTGGCCTTCCAGCAGAAGAGCGAGGAGAAGATGCTCAGCATGATCAACGGCGGCACCACGGTGCTGTATGTGTCGCACGCGGTCGCCTCGATCAAGAAGCTCTGCAGCCGCGCGGTCTGGCTCGATCACGGCCATGTGCGCGAGATCGGCAACGCCAAGGCGGTCTGCAAGCACTATGTGGACGAAGTGAGCTGAGATGCGCCGCATCATCTTTTTCGCCAAAAACATGGAGCTCGGCGGCGTGGAAAAGGCGCTGCTGAGCCTGCTCAACCGTCTGGCCGATCCCCAGACGGAGATCACGCTCGTGCTGGAGGAACAGCGCGGCGCGCTGCTCGGTCAGCTGCGCCCCGAGATCCGCGTGGAGGAGCACCGGGTGAGCCGGGGCGGCTTTGCGCCGCTGCGCAAGGCTCTCAACTTCTCGCGCCGGATGCTCTGGGCCGCGCGGCATTACCGGAAGTATGATTTTTCCTGCGCCTACTGCACCTACTCCGTGATCGGCAGCCGGCTCGCGCAGTACGCGTCCGGGAACAGCTGCCTCTACGTGCACAGCGATTACGCCGCGTCTCTGCCGGATGAGGCAGACTTCCGCGCCTTTTTCGGCGCGCTGCGCGTGCAGTCCTTTGAAAGCCTCGTCTTTGTCTCCAACGAGAGCCGCGCGTCCTTTCTCAAGGTCTATCCGGAGCTCCGGACGCGCTGCCATGTCATCAACAATCTGGTGGACGACGACGCGATCCGTGCCCGTGCAGCCGAGCCCTGCCCCGTGCAGCCGGACGGCGGAGCGGTGTTTCTGTTTGTCGGGCGGCTGGAGGAGGAGTCCAAGCGCCTGACGAGAATGCTGGAGGCGTTTCACATTGCGCACGCGGCAAACCCCTCCCTGCGGCTCTGGATCCTCGGCGACGGAAAGGACCGCGCGCTGTGCGAGGGGCTGATCGAATCATATCACCTGCAGGACGCCGTGACGATGCTGGGCGCGCAGCCGAATCCCTACCCCTATCTGCGCGCGGCGGACTGCCTGCTGCTCACGAGCGAATATGAGGGCTTCCCGGTCGTTTATACCGAGGCGCTCGCGCTGGGGAAGAACATTCTGACGACCATCCGCGTCAGCGACGACGCGATCGACATTGCCGACTACGCCGTTCTTGCAGAGAAGAACGCGCAGGCCATCGCCGCGGCAATGCTCGCATTTGAAAAAGCGCCCTGCTCTCCGCCGGACTATGCCAAGATCAACGCAGCGCGGCTGCGCCGGCTGGACGACCTGATGAAAAAGAGAGAACAGAAAGGCTGAGGAACAGGACATGGAACATTTACCGAAGGTGCCGGATGTGGGCGGCAGCAAGATCATCCACTACTGCTGGTTCGGCGGCAAGCCGCTCTCGAAGCTGGCGAAAAAGTGCCTGAAGAGCTGGAAAAAATATCTGCCGGACTATGAGATCATGCTCTGGAACGAGCAGAACTTCGATGTGAACATCAACCGGTTCTGTGCCGAGGCATATAAAGAAAAGAAATGGGCCTTTGTGGCCGACGTTGCGCGCTGCTGGGCGCTGCGGGAATACGGCGGGCTCTATTTCGACACGGACATGCTCGTGCTCGAGAACATTGACCACATTCTCCAGAGCGACTTTACCGCGGGCTGGGAATCGGACTACAACGTCGCCGCCGGCATCATCTGGACGAGCGGGCCGCACCACCCGGTGATCGAAGCGCTCTGGCAGTATTATGAGACGCACGAGTTTGATCTCGGCAACGTCTACGCCTTCTCGATCCCGACGCTGCTGACCGGCATTCTGCAGCGCGACCACGGACTGAAATACTTCGTCCCCGGCGTGCAGCATCTGACGAGCGGCGTGAGCATCTATCCGCGCGAGTATTTCTACCCCATCGGCAGCGACGGCAGCCGCACCGGCTGGACGGACAACACCTGCATGGTGCACTACTATCTCGGCAGCTGGCTCAATCGCAGCGACCGGCTGCGCGCGGAGTTCAAGTTCCGCTTCGGCGACAAGCTCGGCATGTTCCTGCTGCGCATCCTCGTCATCGGCAAGCACATTCTCAAATCCATCCTGAAGGTGCCGCTCTATCCCTTCCTCAAGATCAGGTAGAAGCGGGAATGGAGGGCGTTTGACGACAAGTGGATCGCTGAATTTGACAAGGACGCCGCGAAGCTCAAAACCCCGCCCTACATCGCGCTCTACAACAAAAACTGGTTCGGCACCTCGATTGCGACGAAGGAGCTGTTTGACCACACGCTCGGCATCGAGGAGCTGCACTCCGACATTCTGCTCGAGCACGTGGCGCGGTATCTGGTCGGCAGCGGGGCGAAGCTGATCATTTTCAGCGCCTTCGCCTACGGCTGGAGCAAGCTCATCAAGCGCATCAAGCAGCTCGACGAGACCATCACCGTCAAGGTGCTCTGGCACGGCAGTCTCGCGCTGAACGTGGAATACTACGACTGGCAGATGTTCCACGAGATTCTGACCATGACGTACACCGGCGAGATCGACAGCATCGGCTGCGTGAAAAAGAGCCTGTATGAGTTCCTGCGCCGCAAGGGCGTCCCGGCGGAGTTTGTGGCCAACCGCGTCTCGCTGCCCAAAGAGACGGTGCAGCGCCTGCGCGGCGGCAAGCCGCACGAGAGAACGCGCATCGGGCTCTACGCCTCGGGCGACCGCTGGGTCAAGAACTACTACAACCAGCTCGCCGCCGCCTCCCTGTTTGAGGACGCGGAGGTCGACTGCATCCCGCTGACGGACAAGACCGTCATTCTCTCCAAGCTCTTCGGCATTCTGCTCTCCGGCAGCTACACAAATCTCAAGCGCGAGAAGCTGTTTGAGAGTCTCGCATCGAACGACATCAACCTCTATGCGACGTTCACCGAGTGCGCGCCGATGCTCCCGCTCGAGAGTCTCGAGCTGGGCGTGCCGTGCATCACGGGCAACAACCACCACTATTGGCAGGGCACGCCGCTGGAGGAGTATCTCGTGGTCAACCGCGTGGACGACTGCATCGAGATCTTTGAAAAGGCGCAGTACTGCCTCGAGCACAGGGACGAGATTCTGCGCCTGTACGAGGAATGGAAGAAGGATTATTATGCAGAGAGCATTCGGACCGTAGAGGATTTTCTGCGCGTCTGAAGCCCTGCCGTGTAAAGGAAGATGAGGATTGAGAGCAATCACCGAAAGCGCCTCAAAGCTGCTCAACGTCTATAAGAAATACGGCTTTCTGATCTTCTGCAAAAAGCTGTATGCCTATGTCGTGGCGAACTATTTTAATAAAATCAGCTTTGACGTCATGCTGCATCCCCGGAAATACCGCGAGCAGATCCGCGAAATGCTCTCCTCGGATTATGACCGGGTCGTTCTGTGGCGCTCGAGCTTCGGCTATGAGGTGCCGCTGTATCAGCGCCCGCAGCACATCTCCCGCAATCTCGCGAAAAACCGATGTCTCGTGCTCTATGAGGTGACGACGATGACCGACCGGGTCAAGACGCTCCGCCGCCGGCACGAGAATCTGTGGCTGTTCAACTTCAACAACCTTGCGCTCAGCCGCATCCTGATGGAGGAGCTCGGCAAGGTGCCGAAGCCTCGCTATGTCCAGCTCTATTCCACCGACTGGAAGCTGTCGGTGCAGGACATCGAAATGTATCTGAGCAACGGCTTCGGCTTCATCTATGAGTATATCGACCACATCAGCCCGGAGCTCGCCGGCACGGCGACGCTGCCGCTGAACATCACGCAGAAATACGACTACGTGATGAGCCATGACGACGTCTACGTCGTCGTGACGGCCGATCTGCTGCAGCAGGACGTCGTCTCCAAGCGCGGCACGAGGCGGATGGTCTACTCCTCCAACGGCGTGGACTATGCCTTCTTCCGGCAGATGGAGGCAGATTATCGCGTCGACGCCGACTTTCAGCGCATTGTCGATCTCGGCAAGCCCATCGTCTGCTATTACGGCGCGCTCGCCAAATGGTTTGACTATGATCTCGTCAAGAAGATCGCCGCCACGGGGAAGTTCAGCGTCGTCCTCTTCGGCATCAAATATGACGAGAGCTTCGATGAGAATCTGCCCGCGCCGGTGGAAAACCTCTATTTCCTCGGCACGCGCGACTACCACGTGCTGAAGTATTACGCCGCCGCCGCGTCCGTGCTCGTCATCCCGTTTCAGATCAGCGACATCACCCGCTCGACCAACCCGGTCAAGGTGTTTGAATACATGGCGCTGCACAAGCCCATCGTCACGACCGATATGAACGAGTGCCACAAGTACCGCTCCGTCCTGATCGGCGAGAGCCACGAGGACTTTCTGCGCAAGCTCGATCAGGCCATGGCCCTGCGCGAGGACAAGGACTACATCGCCCTGCTCGACCGCGAGGCCCGCGAAAACGACTGGAGCTACAAGGCGCAGGCCATCGTCGACATGATCCGCGCCGACGAATAAAAAAACCACCCCCGCCCGTTCCAAGCCCGGAACCGGCGGGGGTGTTGTGTTGGCACGGAAGCACCGCATCGCAGCGTCGTCGAGGCCGCCGCCCCCGGCGAATCCGCACCATCTCCCCCTCTTGTCATTGCGAGCCAGTGGCCGACGTCACTGGCGTGGCAATCCGTTCCCCCGCGTTCCCGTCGCAGCGCGATTGCCATTCCCGGGCGAATCCGCTTCGCACTCCGCGTAGGGGCGGATATCATCCGCCCGCCTGTGGGATTCTGCT
>JAFRDQ010000126.1 GCA_017411225.1 Oscillospiraceae bacterium | reverse complement strand
GCCTCGGTATTCAGGCGTTTGAGCCGGTGCTCGTCGAAGGCCGTGCGCTGAAGCTGCATCCGCTGTGTTGCACCGCGTTCAACGCTGACTTCGACGGCGACCAGATGGCAATCCACGTGCCGCTCTCCGCGGAGGCGCAGGCGGAAGCCCGTATTCTGATGCTCTCTGCCAACAACCTGCTCCGTCCGCAGGACGGCCACCCGGTTACGGTTCCGACGCAGGATATGATCCTCGGTTCTTACTACCTCACCTATATCCGTCTCGGCAAGGCCGAGAAGGGTGCGGAGGAAGTGCTCGTCTCCGATTCCGGTGAGACTGATCTTCCGGCAGATACTGTGGTTGACGCCGATCTCTTCTATGAGAAGCTCAAGGGCATCCGCGAAGAGAACGATCGCCGCAAGGGCCTGAAAAAGGCACGCGCGGAGGAAGAGACCAAGCGCCGTATGAAGGGTGAAACGGTCGAGGCTCCCGACACCGAGACGCTCGAGGCGGAGCGCATGCTCGCCGAGCCCAAGTATCGTCCGATTAAGTACTATCGCGATCCGGAAGAAGCCATCATGGCATATCAATACGGCGATATCGGCCTGCATGCTCCGATCCGTGTGCGCATGACGCGCACCGTCAATGGCGAGGAGCGCAAGCGCGTGATCGATACCACCGTCGGCCGTATCATCTTCAATGAGCCCATTCCGCAGGATCTGGGCTATGTGGATCGCGAGGATCCCGAGCACATGTTCGAGCTCGAGATCGGCTTCAAGGTCGGCAAGAAGCAGCTCGGCGCGATCATCGATCGCTGCATTGAGAAGCACGGCTTTACCATTGCGACCGAGGTGCTGGACAACGTCAAGGCGCTCGGCTATAAGTATTCCACCATCGGCGCGATCACGATCTCTATTGCGGATATGACCGTGCCTGAGAGCAAGAAGCGCCTGATCTCTGAGACCGAGCAGAAGGTCGTTCAGATCGAAAAGAAGTTCCAGCGCGGCTTCATGACCGACGACGAGCGCTATCGCAAGACCGTCTCCGAATGGGAGCAGACCACCAAGGACGTCACTGCCGCACTGCAGGGCTGCCTGGATGAGTTCAACCCGCTCTTTATGATGGCTGACTCCGGTGCTCGTGGCTCCATGGCGCAGATTCGTCAGCTGGCCGGTATGCGCGGTCTGATCGCGAACACCGCCGGTAAGACGATCGAAATCCCGATCAAGTCCAACTATCGTGAAGGCCTTTCCGTTCTGGAGTACTTCACCTCCTCCCGCGGCGCCCGTAAGGGTCTGGCTGATACCGCGCTTCGTACCGCGGACTCCGGCTACCTGACGCGCCGTCTGGTTGACGTCTCTCAGGACGTCATCATCCGTGAGCCCGACTGCGGCACGACGGACGGCATCATGGCCACGACGATCCGCGATAAGAACGAGGTCGTTCAGTCGCTCGGCGAGAGCATCCATGGCCGTTATCCCGCGGAGCCGGTTGTGTCCAACACGACGGGTGAGGTGCTCTTTGATGTGGATCACATGCTCATGCCCGGCGATGCTGCGGTTCTCGAGGCCAACGGCATTGAGGCGGTCAAGGTTCGCTCCGTTATGATGTGCAAGGCACGCCGCGGCGTCTGCGCGAAGTGCTACGGCATCAATCTGGCGGTTGGCAAGCCCGTGAACGCGGGTGAGGCAGTCGGCGTCATCGCGGCGCAGTCCATCGGCGAGCCCGGCACGCAGCTGACCATGCGTACGTTCCACACCGGCGGTGTTGCCGGCGACGATATCACGCAGGGCCTGCCCCGTGTTGAGGAGCTGTTCGAGGCGCGTCGTCCCAAGAAGATGGCGCAGATGTCCGAGATCGCCGGCGTCGTTGCGATGGAGGAGACCAAGAAGAACGCCATTTGGGCGGTCACGGTCACGAATCCGGACGACGGAGAGACCGTCACCTACAACATTCCGCACTCCGCCGGTATCCTCGTGCGTCCTGGCCAGACGGTGACCAAGGGACAGCCTCTGTCCTCCGGCGCCTTCAATCCGCATGATGTTCTGCGCATCACCGGTATCTCCGCGTGCCAGCAGTATATCATTCAGGAGGTTCAGAAGGTTTACCGTCAGCAGGGCGTTGACATCAACGACAAGCACATCGAGGTCATTGTCCGCCAGATGTTGCGCAAGGTGCGCGTGAACGATCCCGGCAGCAGCACGCTTCTGAGCGATACGATCGTTGACATCAACGAGGTTAACGCTGTGAACGCTGAGCTGCAGAAGCGGATCGACAACGGAGAAGAGGGCATTTCCCTCGTCACCTATACGCAGATCCTTATGGGCATTACGAAGGCTTCTCTGGCGACCGAAAGCTTCCTCTCCGCCGCGTCCTTCCAGGAGACCACGAAGGTGCTGACCGACGCCGCCATCAAGGGCAAGGTCGACCATCTGATCGGTCTGAAGGAGAACGTCCTGATTGGTAAGCTGATTCCCGCCGGCTCCGGTCTGCAGGTCTATCACGACTTTGAGACCAATGAGCCGCCGCTGCCTGAGGCTCCCGATCCGGATGATGACGGCGTGGATCTCTCCGCGCTGGCCAATGCCGGAAACGCGATCTGATTTCTAACGAAAAAGACTCCCCAACTGGGGAGTCTTTTTGCATATGTCGGGATTTTGATTCATAGGTTGTTGCAGACACGAAACGGAAAAGGAGCATGCCTATGGAACTTCAACTTGAACAGCAGCAGATTCCGTGCCTGACCCCCTGCGCACAGCGAAGCATGGAGGAGCGCTTTTCCACCGATGCCGTTGTGCCGGATTCTTTGCCCGATGCTGCGCAATTGCTGCTCGCGGAAGGGGATCTGTGCCTGTGGCGGCTGGATCTGTCGGATGGGAGCGCAGAACTTGAAGGTGAGATCGATGCGCGTGTTTGCTGTGTGGATGACAACGGCGCGTGGATGAGCATCCCGGTACGCGTTCCGGTGCAGCTGCGTCTGAGGGCAGAATCGATTGAAACGGGGCAGAGACCGTTTCTGCAATGCCGAATCAAGAAGCTCAGTGGTCAATTGTTGAACTCAAGAAAAGTGCGTGTTCAGGCGATGGTCCAATGCTCACTTGTGACTTATGGTTCCTCCGAGCTTACCGTGACTACTGGAATCTCTGATAAGGAAGCCGGAATTTACCAGAGAAAAACGAAACTGGTGCTTCCTTATTTTTCGGCGGTAGAAGAGCAGGTGGTCACTGCGGAGGAAACAGTTCCGCTTCAGTGCGGGATGCCGTCTGACGGAAGATTGCTGAGCTTTTCGTCAGTGCCGATTGCAGATGTCTGTGAGTGTGCTGATCAACGAGTGGCTGTAAAAGGCAGAATTCGAACAATTTTGTTCTATCAGAATACCGCAGAAAAGGAATTCATTACTGAAATTGCTGAAACACCTTTTTCCTGCGTGTTGGATGTGAACGGGGACGTTTCAAAATGCAAATTATCCATGCATCTCACGAGTGGGGAAGTGCGCTGCCGCAACGACGAGCCTGCGGTCGAAACCGTTTATCATCTTCTGATTCAGGCTGTCTGCTTTGCACAACGGGAGATCGAATATGTCACAGATGCATACAGCAACACCGCCGAGCTGAGCCTGAACTGGAAGGAGCAGTCATTTTCGGATTTTATAACAGAAGAAGCTGAGCAAATACTGCTTGAAGGAGAAATCCCGTGTGACATCACAGAAAAGGACGTCATTGCTGTCAGATCAAGCTCGCAGGGGGACGGCGTCGCGGTTACGATGCTGCTTCTGGATCCGCAGCAATCGGTGAGCGCTGAGTCCTGCTTCTTAAAATCAGATCACACGATTGTGCAATTTGAAGAACCTTCTGTTCAGCCCGGAAAGCAAGGCGTGCTGATTCGGGTCCCGGCCTTGATCATGAAGGAGATGGAGCGCACTGGTTCCATGAAGGTTCTTTCGTCTGCAGTTTTGTCGGATAAAAAACAGGTACCGTTATCGGGAGTGACACTGGTGCGCAGGGGAGAGGATACGGATCTCTGGGAGCTTGCAAAAATGAATCAATCCAGCGTGGAAGCGATTCGATCGGCGAATCCTGACCGGGATGAACAATATAAATGGTTTGTGATTCCGCATGTAAGTTGACAAAAAAGTCCGCTGTCTGATGACAGCGGACTTTATGCTTGCGATAGATTACTCCACGTCGGTGGGAATGTTGCCGGTCGCCTCGCCGGTAGCGGAGACTTCGTAGACCAGAGCATCCTCTTCGGGAGCCTCGGGCTCGTCGTTGTAGAAGACTTCCTCTTCCTCGACCTTGCGGGCCGGAGCCGGCTCGGGCTGAGTCAGAGCGCGGATGGAGAGGCTGATCTTATGCTTCTCTTCATCAACTGCAGTGATCTTGGCGTCCACAACGTCGCCCACGCTCAGCATGTCATCGGGCTTGCCGATGCGGCGGTTGGCGATCTGAGAGATGTCGATCAGACCGTCCACACCGGGGAGCACCTCGGCGAAAGCGCCGAAGGTCA
The DNA here is from genome assembly GCA_017411225.1 of Oscillospiraceae bacterium. Taxonomy (GTDB): domain Bacteria; phylum Bacillota; class Clostridia; order Oscillospirales; family Oscillospiraceae; genus CAG-103. Next base: position 76 of record JAFRDQ010000126.1, on the reverse strand, counting down.
TGAGCTTCACGACAGTGACCTTGGCGACGTCGCCTACAGCGTAGGTGTTGGTGAACTTGTCCCAGGGATTGCCGTT
>JAFRDQ010000125.1 GCA_017411225.1 Oscillospiraceae bacterium | reverse complement strand
CCTGGCGTTGGCATACATGACGTCCGGGGCCTGACGTACTGACGTAGGGGAGGGGCTTGCCCCTCCCGCGCAGAACTCAATTCTAATCAAAAAACATGTGAGGCGAATTCGCACAGAGCCGCGAATTCGCCTCACATTTTCGTTTATAAAACATCGGCACGCCGGGAGGGGCAAGCCCCTCCCCTACGGCCGGAAATGTACATTCACAGCAGGCCGTGCTCCATTTTCAGATGCAGCACGCGCAGGACGCTCTCGTCGATGCGCGCTTCCGTGAGCGCGCCGTCCTTCACGGCCTGCTCGAGCGCTTCCACTGTGCCCTGTATGTCCGCGATCTCGAGCAGCAGATCCGCCCCGGCGTTGAGGCAGCGCAGCGCCTTTTCTCCGTCGGAAATGCCGCCCGCGGCCATCATCTGCAGGCCGTCGGTGATGATGACGCCCTCAAAGCCGAGCTCGCGTCTGAGGAGATCGGTTGTGATCTTTTTGCTCTGGCTTGCGGGCTGATCGTCGAGCTCCGGCACGGTGATGTGCCCGACCATGACCATGTCCGCCCCGGCTTCGATGCCGGAGACGAAGGGCTTGAGATCCTCTTTTCGCAGGGTTTCGAGATCCTTCTGCACGATGGCGGCCTCTTCGTGGCTGTCCGTCGTGGTGCTGCCGTGGCCGGGGAAGTGCTTCAGGCAGCAGAGTGCGCCGCCGTCGTGAAAGCCCCGGACGGCCGAGGCGATCAGCTCCGCCGCCTCGTCATAATCGTCGCTGTAGGCGCGGTCGCCGATGGCAGCGTTCCCCTTCACGGTCCAGACGTCCGCCACCGGGGCGAAGTCGGTGTTGAAGCCGAAGCTTTTCAGATCCTGCGCGAGGATCCACGCGTTTTTGTAGGCGGTTTTCGTGCCCTCGTCCTTGTAGGAATACATGCTCTGCAGCTTCGTCGTGCCGACGGAATACATGAGTCTGCCGACGCGGCCGCCCTCCTCGTCCACCGCGAGGAGCGCCCCCGGCACGGCGCGCGCCAGATCGCGCGTGAGCGCGGAGAGCTGGTCGGCGGTCTTCATATGCCCCGCCGCGAGCAGAAAGCCGCCCACCGGGTATTCGTCCAGCGCGGCGATGAGCGCATCGTCCACGGCGGTGACGGTTTTCGTCCCCGTGAGCATCTGCGGCTGCACGATGAGGAGCTGACAGAGCTTCTCGCGCAGCGTCATGTCCGCGAGGAGCGTCTCCGCCGCGTCCGGCGTCGGCTCCGGCGTGGGCGTCACGGTCTCGGTGGGCACAGGCTCCGGCGCGCTCTGCGCCGGCGTAAACAGGCGCACCAACACCAGCCCTGCCAGCAGAATGCCCAGCAGGACAATCAAAACCCATGGTACTGGTGAAATGTGTCGCAAATTCTCTCTGTCCATAGTTTTATTTTACCTCGGTTCGGGGTGAAAAGCAATGTGTTTGCCAAAGCCTTCCCCCTCGGGGGAAGGTGGCCGAGCAACGCGAGGTCGGATGAGGGGCAGACGACCTCCCAAGCCGGGCTTTGGCTGCGTGTCTCCACCTCATCCGTCGCGGCTCACGCCGCGCCACCTTCCCCTCAAGGGGAAGGCTATTCATCACAGCGCCACCGTCTCGAACGCATCCACCACGTCGAACGCAATGCCGTCGGCTTCAAGCCGCGCTTTCAGCCATGCCATGTTCTCCGCCGTGTTGTCCGCAAGGCGCGTCTGATACGGCAGCGGGGCTTTGAGAGGCCTGAAGAAATTGTCCCAGTGCACGGGGATGACCCGCTTCGGCCGCACATACCCGACCGTCTCACGGTAAAACGCCTCATGAAACGGCTCGTCCTCCTTGGCGAGATTGCCGATGCCGAGCAGGAGCGTGTCGGCGCGCACGTCTTTCAGCGAGCCCTCGATGTAATTGCAGCTCGGGCGGACGAGGAGGGTTTTCTCCCCGTGCCGCATGTAAAAATCATAGGAGCCGCCCTCGGAATAGTCGCGCATGCGCGCCGGCTGCGATAAAGGCCGCTCGATCACGACGCCGAGATCGTTATTCAGCACCGTCGGCTTCGAGTGGATCGAGGGCAGGGCGGTGATCTCAAACGCGCCGACCGAGACCGGCTTCCCCGGCTCGAAGAGGTGCAGGCGCGCTTCCGGAAGGCCGCCGCCGAGGCCGACGTTTTTGGTCGAGACCGTGCCGTAAAGGTCCGCGCCGGTCTTTTGTGCAATATACGCCGCGTCCAGCACATGGTCATAGTGCGAATGCGAGACGAAGATCGCCTGCAGGCGCTCCATCGGAAAGCGCCGGAGCACCTCGTCGACGAAGGCGGTGTTTGTTTTGAGCTTTCCGAACACAGCGCGCAGCAGACTCGGCCGCGTCAGATGCGCGTCGAGCAGCAATTGCGTCTCGCCGTCGTCCAGAAGCCACGTGGTCGTGCCGAAAAACGTCATGGAAACGGGCATGGTTCTGCCTCCTTCTTTCAATCAAAAAATTAGACTTCCAAACCTGAGAGAATGTTCCGGGCATCTGATGGCGATGCGCGGACACAATAACCTTGCGCGAACTTGGCCAACTGAGCGCAAAATTTTTGTTCTGGGGGGATTTTTTGCAAAAACAACGATTTTTATGCAGAGTGCCTCTGATGCTGCTGGCTCTGTGTCTGCTCACGCTGAGAGCGCAGGCGGCCCAGCTGATCCCGATGGGGCAGGCGATCGGCATCGAGGCGAAGACGGACGGCCTGCTCATCACGGGCTTTGCCGACCTTGAGACGCCGGAGGGCACGGTGTCCCCCGCGAAGGACGCGGGCCTTCTCGAGGGCGACGTGATCCGCTCCGTCGCGGGGCAGGACGTCCGGTCGCCGGAGGATCTCGCCGCGGCGCTCGAGACCGTGCAGGAGAAGACGACGATCCGCGTCGACCGCGGCGGGCTGGAGAAAAAATGCGTCGTGACGCCGTATCGCGATGACGACGGGAAATTGCAGCTCGGTCTCTGGCTGCGCGACGGCGTAACCGGCATCGGCACCGTGACGTACTGCGACCCCGCGACGGGGGCCTACGGCGCGCTCGGCCACGGCATCACGGACGAGGAGAGCGGCAAGCTCCTGCCGATCGAGCGCGGCGAGATCGTGCGCGCGGACATTTCCGGCGCGAGACCCGGCGCGGACGGCGAGGCGGGCGAGCTGATGGGCTCGGTGCAGAACGCAGAGCCGCTCGGCAGCGTGGAGGAAAACAGCGTCTTCGGCATCTTCGGCGCGATGGCGGAGATCCCGGCGCTCGGCGCCGTGGAGACGGCGGCGGACGAGGAGGTGCACACCGGCGACGCGGTCATCCGCGCGACCGTCGCGGGGCAGGAGACGCGCGACTATTCCGCGAAGATCGACCGCGTCTACCGCGAGCAGAGCTGCACGCGCTATCTCATTACGGTGACGGATGAAGGCCTGCTGAACGCCACGGGCGGCATCGTGCAGGGCATGTCGGGCAGCCCCATT
>JAFRDQ010000124.1 GCA_017411225.1 Oscillospiraceae bacterium | reverse complement strand
GGGTTCTGCTCATCGCAGGCGGCCAGAAGATCCTCAAGCCGGTTCGGCGCGAGGGACTCCATCTCCTGACGCAGGCGCAGGTTGAGTTCAAATTCCGTCATACCTGTTCTCCCAAGTAGCCTTCGAGCTTTTTCAGAGCCCGGCGATATTTGTTCAAAATGGTGGACAATGGTTTTTCCAGAAAATCGGCGATCTCCCGGTGCTTCATGCCCGCCACGGCGTGGAGCACGACGATCTGCCGCTCCTCGGAGGAGAGCTTTTTGAGCACCGCGTTCGTGATGATGCGGTTTTCGACCGCGAGGAAGGGATCCGCCCCCGGCGTTTCCGGCAGCTCCTCCATCGGGATGCCGGAGCGCTGCGCAGAGCGCAGGTGCTTGAGCGCGGTGTTCTTCGTGATGCCGAGCAGCCACGGCAGAGCGCTCTGCCCGCGCGGGACGTAGGATCCCGCCGCGTTCCAGAGCTGGAGAAACGTCTCCTGCATGACATCCTCCGCGGCTTGCGCCTGCCGCAGGATCGACAGGGCAAACGCATAGACTGCGCCCTTGTGCCGCAGATAGACCTCTGCGAGGGCGTCCCGGTCTCCGCGGGCGATATTCATGATCAGTTGTTCATCCCACGCGGGATGGAGGGTTTCTCCGATCATGGCGGCTGACTCCGTTCGCTGTAATCGGACCGCTGGCGCGATCCGTCAGCCCCATCATACCATTCTTTGTATAATATTGCAAAGAAAATCGTAATTTATCGCAGGAATCTTATGCTCTTAAAAATATTTTCTTTCACAGTCCAGAATTTGTCAAAAATGATTTACATTTTTGTTCTATTTTGATATGTTATTGTCATCCGCCATTCTTCAAATTACCAATCTGGAGGAACGAACATGAAGAAAATCAGCAGATTCCTGGCGATCCTGCTTGTGGCAGCGATGGTGGCGAGCTTCTCGTCCGCGCTGGCGCTGGACAAGTACCAGTACACCAAGTACAAGCAGTATCTGTGCATCGGCGACAGCGTTGCCGCCGGCTACACCTACAGCGGCTCGTGGGACAACTACGGCTTCACGCGCGTGCGCGGTGCCTACCACGACATCGTTGCCAACGCCGTGGATGCAGACCTTCTGCAGTATGCCACGAGCGGCTTCCGTCTCATTGAGCTGCGCTACATGATGGACGGCAAGGCCACCGACCCGGATGATTTCTGGAAGCAGTGCTTCGGCAGCTCCTACATGTCCCCCGAGGTGCTCGACGGCTATACCGAGCAGTTCCGCGAGGGCTTCCGCACGTCGGATCTTGCGAGCATCAACCTCGGCTCGAACGACATTCTCACGGCCTCAGCCATGAAGTTCATCTTCGCGATGAACAGCGCCGGCGCCTCGGAGGAATCCAAGAACGCGCTCATCAAGCAGGTGCAGGATTATCTCAACGATCTCGCCGGCAAAAACGCAAGCTTTGCCGATCTCCTCAAGCTTGCCCGCACTGCGCGCGATATGCCCGGCGTGCTGCGCGATCTGATCACGAACATCTTTACCCTCTACAATCTCTATAAGGAGAACTGGGAGGCCACGATGAAGGTGATCTTCACCGAGCTGAACCCGGATATTACAATGGAAGTTCTGAGCGTCTACAACCCGGCGTTCAAGATCTTCATCGACGAGAACCGCTCGATCAACCTCGGCCCCATCGTGCAGCCCGTGATCGACATGATCAACCGCTTCATGCGCTATGAATCCGCCTACCACGACAAGTACGTCTTCGTCGACGTGGACGGCGTGGATACCTGGGGCATGACAATGGCCGATCCCGACTACTTCACCTACTTTGTCTGGTCCATGCACCCGACGCGCCTGGGTCACACCGACATTGCCACGCGCATGCTCAAGGTCATGCCGGAGCACTGGGTGGACATCAAGCTGACCGAGCAGCCCCAGGACGTGACCGTCCGCGAGGGCGAAGAGGCCTCCTTCACGCTGGATTACAGATGGGGCAACACGCCGTACTTCCAGTGGCAGTGCGCGCCGAAGGGCAGCGAGGAGTGGGCCGATCTGGAAGGCGCCACTGCAAAGACGCTGACGCTGACCGCCGAGGCAGCGATGGACGGCAATCAGTATCGCTGCGTGGTGAAGGACTTTTACGGCTCCCGCACGCCCGTGACGAGCGAGGCGGCGACGCTGACCGTCCTCCCCGCCGAGGTGCAGCCGACCGTGGAGCCGACTGTCGAACCGACCGTGGAGCCGACGACTGAGCCCACCACTGAGCCGACTACCGAGCCCACGACTGAGCCCACCACCGAGCCCACGACTGAGCCTACCACCGAACCCACCACCGAACCCACGACCGAGCCCACCACGCCTCCCGCGAAGGAGTTCCCCTTCAAGGACGTGACGGAGAAGGACTGGTCCTATGATGACATTTACTACGTCTGGGAAAACGGTCTCATGAAGGGCATGGAGGACGATCTCTTCGTGCCGCAGGGCACCACGACCCGCGCGCAGTTTGCGACCGTCATCTACCGCATGGCGGGCTCTCCCGAGGTCACCAAGGCCGATTACGCCAAGTGCCCGTTCACCGACCTGGTGGATGACTGGTACAAGGACGCTGTCGTCTGGGCGTACAACGCCAAGGTCGTCACCGGCGTGACCGACTCGACCTTCGTCCCCGGCGCGAACATCACCCGCGAGCAGATGGTCGCAATGCTCTACCGCTACAGCGGCGAGACCGGCGCGGCGGATCTGAGCAAGATCAAGGACGCCGACGCGATCAGCGAGTATGCCAAGCCCGCCGTGGCCTGGGCCGTGGCGAACGGCGTCGTGGCCGGCTTCCCGGACGGCACCTTCCAGCCGAACGGCAGCGCCACCCGCGAGCAGATGGCCGCGATCATCGCGCGGTTTGACAAGCTCGGCAAGTAAAAGAAAAGATGCACCGCAATGCGGTGCATCTTTTCTTTATTCCTGCCAGAAAATCTCCTCGCCCGGGCGGTCGAGCGTGTAGCCTCCCATGGCTTCGATGCGCTCGCGGAAGGCGTCGCTTTGGAGCGTTTCAATGAGGCGGCGGATCAGCGGGGTGTCCCAGGCGCTGTCCGGGATGAGGACATCATACTCCTCGTCGCAGATCGGGAGGAAATCGAGATCGTAGAGCTTCGCCGTGGAATAGATGCCCATGCCGGCGTCGGCGGAGTCGCCCGCGATCTGGACGGCGACGGAGTTGTGCGTCATCTCCTCGCGCTCATAGCCATAGACCCGCGCGGGATCGACGCCGTCCTTCACGCAGAGATAGTCCATCAGAATGCGCGTGCCGGAGCCCTTTTGTCGGTTTACGTAACGCAGATTATCTTTCATTATGTCGCCGAACTTCCGCACGCCGAAGGGGTTGCCCTTCTGCAGCATGAGTCCCTGCCGGCGACCGACGCAGCGGACGAGATGGACGCCGCCGTTGGGGAAATATTTGCGCAGGTAGGTCTTGTTATACTCCCCGGTCTCGGTATCGAGCAGGTGGATGCCCGCGGCGTGCGCCTCGCCGCGGCGGACGGCCATGATGCCGCCCATGGAGCCGACGTGCGCGGAGCTGAGGAACATGCTGCGGTCGGCGCGGTGGACGAGGTTGGCCAGCTCATCCATCAGCGGGTCGTGGCTGCCGATGACGACGAGGGTGTTGCGAAGCTTCTGCTCGGGACGCAGGAGCGTGACGCGCACGGTCTCCCCCGCCGCGCAGCCCTCCGTCCCCTGCGGGATGACGGCCATGCCGTCCGCCTTCATGAAGGAGGAGACGACGCCGCTGCCGCGCGGGAGGGGCGAGGCGGTGAGCCGATCGCCGACATAGCCCATGCGCACGCGCACGAACTCCTGATACTTCAGGCCAGAGACGACCGGGCGCGTGAGCACCGCGTCGACGGCGGGCCTCTCCGCCTGCCCTGCGCCGTACCACGCGTCGATGAGCGGGCGCAGGAGCTCCTCGATGACGATGATGCCGGAGACCGGATAGCCCGGGACGCCGAGGATCGGCTTTTCGCCCTTCATGCCGAGAATGGCGGGCTTGCCGGGCTTGATGGCGATGCCGTGACAGAGCACCTCGCCGAGCCGGCGGATCGCCTCGGCGGAATAGTCCTCGCGCCCGGCAGAGGAGCCGGCGTTGAGGAGCACCATGTCGCACTCCCCCGCCGCCTCGGCGAGCGCGGCGCAGATCAAATCAAAGTCGTCCTTCACAATCGGATAGACCTTCGGCTCGGCGCCCCAGCTTTGGAGCATGGCGGAGAATATGGAGGAGTTGAACTCCAGAATGTCGCCGGGCTTGGGGTCGGCGCAGGGCGGGACGATCTCATCGCCCGTGGGGATGATGCCGACAACGGGCTTTTTGACGACCTCGAGCGCCTGCACCCCGCCCGCGATCATGGCGCCGATGGCGGCGGGCGTGATCTCCGTGAAGCTGGGGAGGATCATCTCCCCGGCGCAGATATCCTCGCCGATCTGGCGGATGTGCTGCCAGGGCGCGGCGACGGCGTGGAGCGTGATGCTCTCATCGTCGTTCTGAACGACGTCCTCCACCATGACGACGGCGTCGCAGTCCGGTGGGATCGGGTCGCCGGTGTCGACGACGGTGAACTGCTCCGGCGCGAGCGTGACCGGCGTCGTCTCCGTGGCGCCGAAGGTATCCTTCGCGCGGAGGGCAACGCCGTCCATGGCGCTCGCGGCATAGTGCGGCGCGTTGATATTGGCATAGACCGCCTGCGCCGTCAGGCGGCCGAAGGACGCCCGCACCGGGATGGTCTCAGTTTTGGCGGCAAAGCCGCGGTCGAGCAGTGCGGCGAGATAATCCGCCTTCGCCTGCGCGAGCGGCACGTTGGTCAGATAGGTAAAGCTCATTTCCGTCACCTGTTTCCTTACAGATTCCAATAGACGTCGACCGGGGCGCCCTTGGGCAGGCCCTCGCAGTCGCGGTCGATCAGCAGATAGCCGTCCGCCTCGGCGAGCTGGGTGATCAGCCCGGACTTGGAGCGGATGGGCGCGGCAGAAAGCGCGCCGTCCCGCTCCGAGAGCGTGCAGGCATTGATCTGCGCGCGGCCGTGGTTCGCGCCGAGGTTTTCCGTGAGCACGGCGCGGACGGGGTGGTTTTTCAAAACGCGTCCCTCAAGCCGCGCGAGAAGCGGCAGGACGAACAGCTTCGAGACGAAATACGCCGCGACCGGATGCCCCGGAAGGCCGACAATCGGGGTGTTCCCCGCTTTGCCGAGGATCGTCGGCTTGCCGGGCTTGATGGCGACGCCGTGAAACAGCACCGCGCCGAGCGAGGCGATGATGCGGCAGGCCGCGTCCTTGACGCCGGCGCTGCTGCCGCCGGAGAGGAGCACCGCATCGCACTCCGAGGCGGCCTTCGCCGTGATCCTGCGCAGCTGGGCCTCGTCATCGGAGACGATGCCGTAAAAGACCGGCTCTGCCCCATATTGGCGCAGGAGCGCGGAGAGCATGGGCGCATTCACATCGCGCACCTGCCCGGGTCCGGGCGTCTGCTCGGGCGGCACGAGCTCATCGCCCGTGGAGAGGACGGCAACGCGCAGGGGCATTCGCACGGGCACCGCGGTTTGGCCGACGGCGGCGAGGGCGCCGAGCTCCGGCGGCGTGAGGACGGAGCCGGCGTGCAGCACCGTCTGCCCGGGGCGGACGTCGTCGCCGCGGAAGATCAGGTTCAGCCCGGGCGCGCCGGGCTTGAGAATGCCGATGGTGCCGTCGCCGTAATCCTCGGTGTATTCGATCATGACCATGCAGTCCGCGCCCGCGGGGATCGCCCCGCCGGTTGGGACATAGGCGCAGGCGCCGCGCGGCAGCGCAAGGTCGGTCTGCTCGCCCATCTGCACCTCGCCGACGAGATTCAAAATCGCGGGGATCGCGTCGGAGCACCCGAAGGTATCGGCGGCGCGGAGGGCATAGCCGTCCACGGTGGAGCGGTCAAAATCCGGCACGTATTCGTTTGCGCAGACATCCTGCGCGAGCACGCGGCCGAGCGCGGCTTCGAGCGGCACGGTCTCGGTGTGCCCGCCGATGGGGCTGAACTCCGTTTCAATCAGCCGGAGCGCCTCCTCCGGCGTTTTCACCTGCAGCATGGACTTCCCTTCTTTTCGCGTTTTTTCCACTATATCACAAATCACAGCGCGGGGCAATCCGGTCGCTTGCTTTCCGGGTGCGTGAATGGTATATTATTCCTGTTTATCTGACAGGAAAGAAGGTACGCGCTTTGTGGTACATCATCGGAGGGCTGGTGCTGGCGCTCGGGCTGTTCTCGGCGCTGGCGCTGCGCATGGGCTTTTCGCCGCGCAGGATCGCGCAGATGGCGCGCATCGGCGCGCACGAGGCGATGCCGGTCGTGGTGATTCTGCTGGCGATCGGCATGGTCACGGGCAGCTGGCGCAGCGCGGGAACGATCATCGGCTTCGTCGACTACGGCGTGAAGCTCATCACGCCGCGGCTGTTTCTGCTGGTGGCGTTCATCGTCACGTGCGTGATGAGCTACGCGCTCGGGACGAGCTTCGGCGTCGCCGGGACGGCGGGCGTGATCTTCATGGCGCTCGCGCGCAGCGGCAATGTCAATCCCGTGATCACGGCGGGCGTCATTATGAGCGGCATTTTCTTCGGCGACCGGGGCTCCCCCGTTTCGTCCACGGCGGTGATGACGGCGAACCTGACGGACACGGAGCTGATGGGAAACGTGCGGCGCATGGCGAAGAGCGCGCTGCTGCCGACGGCGATCTGCCTCGCGGTCTATGCCTTCCTCTCCGTGCGCAATCCGATCGGCGAGGTGGACGGCGCGGTGGTCGCCGCGTTTGCGCGCGCGTTTTCGCTGACGCCGTGGGTGTTTCTCCCGGCGGCGCTGCTGCTGATTCTGCCGCTGTTTCATGTGCCGATTCTGATCTGCATGGCCGGGAGCATCCTCTCGGCGGTGCTGGTGGGGCGCTTTGCGCAGGGCGCCGGCTGGGGCGCGCTGATGAAAACCCTCGCGCTCGGCTATGAAAGCCCGGACGCCGCGCTCGGCGCGATCTTAAACGGCGGCGGCATGATCTCCATGCTGACCAGCTGCATGGTCGTCGGTCTCGCCTGCACGTGCTCCGGCGTGTTCAACGGCACGGGTATGCTCCACCGGCTCGAGCAGCGCATCGCCGCAATGTCAAACCGCGTCGGCACGTTCCCGCTCATGATTGCGACGAGCCTGCTCGGCTCCGCGATCTTCTGCAATCAGGTGATCACGATTGTGCTGTGCAGCACGTTCTTCCGCCCGGTGTTCGACCAGCTGGGACGCAGCCGGGAGGATCTGGCGCTGGACATGGAGAACATCTGCATCACGGTGCCGGCTTTCGTCCCGTGGAGCATCATCTGCAGCGTGCCGCTGAAGCTCTTCGGCGCGGATTACCGCAGCATGGTCTACGCCGTGTTTCTCTACGCCGTGCCGCTGATGGGATGGATGCAGTCGGCACGGAGGGCGAAACAAGGATAAAAAATGAGGCGAATTCGCGGCAGTGCGCGAATTCGCCTCACGTTGTTTCTGGATATCGGTGCAGCCGTGCGCGGGCGGATGATATCCGCCCCTACGTTGCTGCGGCAAAGCGGAACGGGCGAGCCACTCCCCTGCATCCTAATCTGAACACGGGATCTTTCAGCGCCGTTTGGCTGGGAAACAGGCGACGGACAGCGTGTCCCCGACTGTGGTATCCCGGAGGGCGAAGGCGCGGAAGGTGTGCTTCCAAGTGGCGCTATATCACTCAAGGTCGTATCGTTCATAGCAGTTTAACAGCACCTCACAGTCGCAGCAGCCGCCCATGCCGCGCATCTCGGCGAGGATGCCCTCCTTCTTCTCGGGCGGGCAGTGGGCGTCGAGCCACGCCTCGGTTCTTCTCGCGGTGTGGTCGCAGGGCTCCTTTTCCAGCTCCTTGTTCAGATATCGAAACAGCTCGCTTCTCTTTCCGCTTGATTTTTCGCGCCGGATGGTTTACAATGTCGCAGTACACGGAGGGTTACCGAAGTGGTCATAACGGGGCGGTCTTGAAAACCGTTAGGGCGAAAGCCCACGCGGGTTCGAATCCTGCACCCTCCGCCAAAATAAGAGCGGTAATTCTGATGGAATTGCCGTTCTTTTCTTTTTATGCTATGGCGAAAGCAGCAGCGTGTCTGTCTGCGCCGGTGAAAGAGGATCGATGAGGAGTCGGAGATGAATCATTATAAATCATGGTCTGGTCTGAATCAGCAATTGAATGCATTCCTGTGTGATCCGCTGAAGGATCGGATATCCTACTTCCTGACGCGCTATCATGAGGTGCACAATTCCTATGGGCGAGCATCGATTAAGCTGGATGGAAAAGAGCTCGTTGTCTTCTCATGGATCGACATGTACAAGCAGGAGAGCGATGCGCACGAGCGCTGGAAGGAGACCGGCGTCTATGACTATGACGCATTGGAGCTGAAGCGCAAATGGGAGAAGGAAGGCACGCTTTCCGAATGGGACTTCCTGCAGGCGGCGACGGACTTTCTGCAGATGCCAATCGCGGACGCACTGACGAGCGACAACTGCCTGATACGCATTTTTGCGATCTTAGACAGAAGAGTCGGAAAGCGAACGATCCAACAAATACAGGACAGCGGGGTATACAAAACGTACCCGGAATGGGTACAGCAGTTTTATCAGCTTCGCTTTGCATGCTGACAGTTGAAGTGCAAAAGCGGGAGGGGCAAGCCCCTCCCCTACGCGGGGTGCGGTGCGGGTTCGCCGGGGATTGGTGGTCAAGTCGGTACATTCTGCAGGGTCGTCGAGGACGCCGACCCCTACGGTGGGGCATTTCCCGTAGGGCGCGATGCCCACATCGTGCCGGGGTTCGGCAGGGATCCGGGAAAGGGGCGCCGAGGTCGTCGCCCCCTGCGACTGTGACCGTGTGACGCATGTGACGCACTTCTATATAGAGCATTAAAAAAAAATATAAAATGATATATATAGGAAACCGTGTCCCGTCCGTCACATAGTCACAGACTTCTTCTCTCTGCCGGGCACGCTGCTGTCCGCAGCCGGGAAACCGGGCGGCCGGGACTGAGGGACTGAGTGGACTGACTTCTATATAAAGTCTTAGAAAAAATGTTTTAAAAGAAAGGTTATGAAACTGCGTCCAGTCCGTCCCTTGGTCCCCCTCGCGGTCATTGCCTGCATTGTTCTTTCGTGATAGAATGACTGCATTCCGGAAACAGGAGCACAAATCATGGATCATCTGACGAAATATCCGATTCTGATGCTGCACGGCGTTGGGTTTCGGGATTTGAAATGGCCGCTTTACTGGGGCCGGATCCCGGCGGCGCTGCGCGCGATGGGCGCGGAGCTCTACTACGGACAGCAGGACAGCTGGGCGCGCGTGGAGGAAAACGCCAAAACCGTCAAGGCTCGCATCCGGCAGATCCTCGACGAGACCGGCGCGGAGAAGGTCAACATCATCGCCCACTCCAAGGGCGGACTGGAGGCGCGCATGGCCGCGTCCTCGCTGGGGATGGGCGGTCAGATCGCGAGCATCACGACGATCGGGACGCCGCACCGGGGATCAAAGACGATCGACCGGCTGCTGAAGGCGCCGGATTCGCTGTTTAACATCGCGGCCTTCGCGGTGGACAACTGGATCGGCCTGATCGGCGACACGAAGCCGGATTTCATTGCCGTCTGCCGGGACTTTTCCACGGCGTGGGCGGAGCAGTTCAATCGGGAAAACCCCGACGTGCCGGGCGTCTTTTACCAGAGCTTCGCGGGCGTGATGCGCTCGCCGCTCTCGGATATCCATCTCTCCACGGCGAACGGGATCGTGAAGCTGATCGAGGGCGAGAACGACGGGCTCGTCACGGTCGCGTCCGCGCGGTGGGGCGAAAAGTTCACGCTGCTCACGGGGCGCACAGGCCGCGGTGTCTCCCACTATGACGAGATCGACTTTCGGCGCGCTCCCCTCTCCTATGCGCCGGACAGGGACGGCGTGGCGGACATCTGCGACGTCTACCGGCAGATCGCGGCGGATCTTGCCGCGCGTGGGTTTTGATTGCTTTTTCCGGCGGAACGATTATAATTGTGCCAGTGAAATCTTTTGGAGGTACTTACCATGGAAATCAAACAGGCGATTGCAAACGCGTTTGAGGAGGAGGTCGCTTCCCTGCAGGGGCTGCTGCGCATCAAGAGCGTGGAGGCGCTGGGCGAGAACGGCACCGTGTTCGGTCAGGGCGCGGCGGACTGCCTTGCCTATGTGCTGAAGCTGGGCGAGAAGATGGGCTTTGCCGCGCGCGATGTGGACGGCTATTGCGGATATCTGGAATACGGCGCGGGCGAGGAGCTCGTAACCGTGCTGGGGCACCTCGACGTGGTGCCGGAGGGCACGGGCTGGACCTATCCTCCGTATGCGGCCGAAATTCACGACGGGAAGATCTACGCCCGCGGCGCGATCGACGACAAGGGCCCGATGGTGGCGGCGATGTATGCGCTGAAGGCCGTGAAGGAATCCGGCGTCGCGCTGAAACGCCGCGTGCGGCTGCTGTTTGGTCTCAACGAGGAGACCGGCTGCGCGTGCATGAAGCATTACGTCGAAAAGGGCGAGGAGCTGCCCGCCTTCGGCTTTACGCCGGACGGCGACTTCCCGATCATCCACGGCGAGAAGGGCATCTGCACGGTGCTCTATCACCACGAGCTGCGCCCCGGCACGCACGCGATCACGCGCTTTACCGGCGGCATGGCGCTCAACGCCGTGCCCGCGGAGGCGGCCGCAGAGCTCAACTGGCCAGAGCGCGAGCGCGCGAAGGTGCTGCTGCGGCAGGCAGAGGGCATCACGGTTTCGGAAACCGAAAACGGCCTTCTTGTGACGGCGAAGGGACGCAGCGCGCACGGCAGCAAGCCGGAGCTCGGCGTGAACGCAATCGTGAAGCTCGCGGCCTTCCTCGAGACGCTGCCGCTTCAGGCCGAGTCGCTCGCGCTGGTGCAGTCGATCGCGAAGCTCTATCCGCAGAACACGATCGGCGAGGCGCTCGGCATCAACCTGCGCGACGAGGTATCCGGCCCGATGGTCGTGAATCTCGGCACGGCGGCGACGGAGAACGGCGTGGTGACGCTGGGCGTGAATCTGCGCGTGCCGGTGACGTTCGGCGCGGAGGATTTCCACGGCAAGATGCGCGAGACGATGGCGCAGGCCGGATGGCGCGAATCGGACTTCCACTTCACCGAGCCGCTCTATGTGCCGGCGGACAGCCCGCTGATTCAGAAGCTGCAGAAGGTGTATGAGGCGGAGACCGGAAACGAGGCCTTCCTCGAGGTCATTGGCGGAGGCACCTACGCCAAGACGATGCCGAACATCGTGGCCTTCGGGCCGATCTTCCCGGGCGAGAACTGCGTGGAGCACGAGCCGGACGAATTCATCGCGCTCGAGAGCCTGCAGAAGATGACGGAGATCTACGCCGCCGCGATGGTGGAGCTGGCGAACGGATAAACCGCAAAACGGGACTGCTGCAAATTGCAGCAGTCCCGTTTGATTTATTCTGCGCAGTAAAAAAGCGTGTCATTCTGAGCGAAACGAAGTGGAGTCGAAGATTTTTGGAAGCGCAGTTGGTTTGAAGCTGATCGTTCTGTCTTGCTGCGGTGCCAAGATCCTTCGACTCCGCGCTGACGCGCTGCGCTCAGGATGACAGAATGCTGAAAGATTCGGCGAATTCGCCGAAACATAAGATCAAATATATAATCCGAACGACAGCCAATACGCGGAAAGCTATTAGCGCATCGTACCGTCCCTCTGTGCTCTGTCCTGAAATAGTTTGGCAATTCGTCTTGTCCTTTCGATATAAACCGTCGTTGTTTTTTCCCTTTCTTTCTTCTTCGTTACATAGGTTAACGCAATCACCTTTGTAAAATTAGACACAGTGTCTTCCATTTTGGTGATATCTGTCCAATCACATTTCCACAGGGTCAGCCCGCAGCATTTGCAGGTAAGACCAAAACGATCGACATAAATGAAACTAAACAGCCAATAGCTGAACAGAATTGGACAGAGCAAGGCAATTCCAACGCAGCGAAACAGAAGCCCGGAAAAAGATAGCTCGATGATCCCTGGATTTTCTTTTGCAGCGAAACAGCAGAATGCCATAGCCGCGCATACCACAGCATAAATGATCCAAAATCCATATGCTGATCGTGTTTTATAATGGAATTTCATCACAGAAGAACTACCCCCTTTTTCTTCAATGATGTTCATGGTTTTCTCTGTATTCTCCATATCATTCGGCTTAACCTTTTTGTTATTGTTCAGCATCATGATATAGCTCCATCATCCTGTCGGCGACCGGCTCGTATTCTTCCGTCGTCAGCGAGCGTTTCAGAACCAGCTTTTCGCCGTGCGCGTTCACCAGAACCGGCGGATCTTCCGGCTGCAATTCGCACTCGGAATACTGAAATTCGGCGGCTTTTGTCTGAAACGGAGCCTGATATACCACGCGCTCCTCGTCGAACGCACCGGAGTTGAAGATGCCGGCAATGCGGATCGGGTACAGCAGGGCAAATGCGGCGAGAGCAATCAGCGTCATCTTCTTGCACGCCTGACTTTTCCTTTGCTTCGGAAACAAGGTGATGCCGTGCGTCAGCGCCATCGGGCGCCTGGAAAACATGGTGATCCACTCGCCGAGCACAAACGCGAGGATCAACGCTGCGAACAACACGATCAGTTGAAACCCGCTGTAAGTGCTGAAAGGCGTTTTCAGCCCCCATAGCTTGGCGCGAATCGTATGAACGACCATGATGGAGACATACTGCCACGCCATCATCGCAACGACACAGCCCGCTCCCGCCAGACCGCTGAAATCCGGCGCGTCCTTCGTGCCGTATTCCTTTTTGACCGGCCAGTACCATTCCGATTTTTTGTATTCCTCGCTTTCCAGCATACGGTCATAGACCTCTTCATTGGCTGAGATATGACGATATCTGATCACGAGGAGTGCGATGAAGAGGATATAGAACGAGAGTAAAACGATGAATAAGATGGTTTCCGGCATGTTATCAGACCTCTTCTGTTAACGAAAAATCACAAGATGCAGACTATCAGCTTTAGACCTCAAGGATAATAGTATCGTATGCGAGAATAATTGTCAACGGAGAAGGTAGGGTTTTCGTGCATCGCGGCAGGCATCCGATAGAGGGCCGCCGGGGGCGTCGGCCCCTGCGTTGGGTTGGTGCGAATTCGCCGAAAGACGGCAGTCACGAAACATCTCACCGCACGGGCGACCGCAGGTCGCCCCTACAGCAGCTTTGGGATGCTGCGTGTGCGCCGGAATGCGTTCGTTGCCGGGATGGTTCTGCCGGGACGTCGACGCCGTCCCCTACGTTCACCGTACTGCGTGACAACAAGCAACGCCGCACCGGGTTGGCGCGGCGTTTGGTTATGCTTTTTGATCCGCCCGGAGATCCAGCAGGACGAGCACGAGGCTCACGGCTCGGAGGGCGAAGGCGATGATCTCGCACGGGAGGCCGAAGGCCTGCGGGAAGCCGAGCGGGATGAGGCGGACGATGAGGTCGAGGGCGATCAGAACGGCGAGGACGATGCGCGCGACTCTGCCGCGCTCGGAGTGCAGGAGCCGGTTCATCACGACGCCGTAAGCCAGCGCCGCCGCGACGAGGAGCATGGAGAAGAGCACCTCTCCCCCGGTATGGCGGTAGAGCGCCGAGAGGCCGAGGGCGACGGCGCGCGGGACGGCGCAGACGCCGAGGGAGAAGAGATACGTGATCGGGGTCTCGCGCGTGAGGAGCGAGAGCATGCCGGAGAGGATGACGAGATAGAGCATTGGGAGCGCCGAAGCGATCTGCACGATGCGCACGGCGAGATCCGCGCCGGTGAGCTTGCCGCGATTGTCAATGCCGAATTTCACTGCCGCACCTCCTCGAGCGTGCGCCGGAGATAGCGCGCTTCAAAGGCGTCGGTCATCGCGCCGTCATCCTTCACGCGGTAGACAATCTCACCCGTGGCGGGATCTAAGAACAGCACCTCCGCCCCGTCGTTCATTGCGGGCGCGGTGAGGGCGTAGAACGCGCAGAGGACGTTCGACTCCGGCTTGTTCGCCGGGAGGAACACGCCGCGCACGCACACGAGCTCGCCGGAGGCGCATTTTCCGCGGAGGATCGCGTCGGTGAAGAGCGTCTCCTTCTGCTTCGTCGCGAGGTTGACGCAGACGAGATCCGAGTGCATGACGCCCATGTTCGACGTGCCGTATTCATTCAGATACAGCCGCTCGCCCTCGAGCGCGGCGCCCCAGTCGAAGCCGAAGCTGCCTTCGACAACGAGGGAATTGACATTTTCGCTGCCCTGATAGAGCCCGCTCGGCTCGAGCGAGGAATAGCGAATGGCGTAGTCCGTGCCCTCAATGGGGTGGAAGGAATTGACCGGCGTGCGGTCCGCCATGCGGACGATGAGCACGGTGATGAAGAACGTGAACCCGCCGAAGATCAGGAGAATCAGCAGGAAGGTGTTCACGGAGAGCTTGGGACTTCTCATTTCTTTCTCCTTTTCCCTTCTTTGTCAAGAGAGCGTTTCAAACCGCTTTGCGCCGCTCTTTTTGAGCCACGCGATCACAAGGGTGGAGAGGCCGCCGAAGAGGACGACGAGGAGCGCGAGGAAGGCCGCCAGGGGCATTTTGCCGCCGAGCAGGAGCCAGCCGCCGCCGGGAATGATGGCGAACAGCCAGCCGAGCAGGAGCACGATGAAGACGGCCATGCTCTGCTTGATGGGGGCAATCTCATTCGTCCAGTGGAGGTCGGCGCGCACCGTGCCGAGCAGGAGCGCGACGGCGGCGAGCAGCACGCAGTAGAGCAGCGGCACGACCACCAGCAGCGCCGTCTCGAGCAAGGATGCCCGCAGGGCGACGGCGGCGCAGGCGCCGCAGAGGAGCGCGAGCGGCGCCGTGAGCACAAGCTGCAGATTGAGCTTTGCACGCAGCGCCTCCCATGCGGGCACGGGCAGCGACTGCAGCAGCCACAGGCTCTTGCCCTCGAGAGAGACGGCGGGGGCCGCCATGTCGTTCATCGAGGCCATCAGGCAGATGGCCGAGCAGAGCAGCGCCGCGAGGATGCCGGGCTGGCCGGGGATCACGTTGCGAAGCAGATCGACGAACTCCCTTCCCTTCCAGAGCAGGGCGACGGCGGCGACGGGCATGAAGAGGATGCTCAGGCCGCAGTTGAGCATATAGTTTGCATTCGAGACAAAGCGGCGCAGCTCCTTTTGCAGCAGGGCGCGGGGCATGCTCTGCGCGCGGACGGCGCGCTCTTTGTAGACCCTTTTCGCCCCGGCGGCGCCGGTGCTGGTGGCGATTCCGAGGAAGCTGCGCGATAGCACGCGCCACGTGAGGAACGTGAGCAGGGCCATGACCGCCGTGACGATGAGCATGGCGAGCCAGTCGCCCTCCCCCACGCGGCCGGTGAGATAGACCGGGTAGGCGCTGCGCTGCACGGCATTGCCGTAGACGACGGCGTTCGCGATGAGCTGCTGAATGAGCTCCTGCGCCTTGAAATAGACGAAGTAATAAAGCCCGATAAAGACCAGCGAGAGAATCACGACCGTGAAGCTCTTATTCTTCAGCCGCAGGCTCACCTTCGCCACGACCCAGCCGAGCAGGCAGGACAGCAGCAGCACGAACACGGAAACGAGGAAGATGAGCAGAATGCCGCCGATGACGTTCGAGACCGTCGCGCCCTCGACGATCCACCAGACGACGACGGCGGGCACCGTGACGCAGGCGGAATACATGAGGCCCATGAGATAGACGCTCAGCAGCCGCGAGAGGATGAGCGCGCGCGGCGGGATCGGGAGGCTCAAAAGCAGATCGTTGTCCTTGGCGAGATAGAGGCTGGAATACGTGTTGAACACGCTGCCGAAGACGCCGAGGAGGATCGCGAGGAGCGTCATGATCGAAAAATGCAGCCAGCCCACGCCCGCCGCCGCGAGCGGCGGCGCGAGCGAGAAGCTGAGCGCCGTGAACATGCCGCCGAGCACGACGACCATGAGCACGACAAAGAGCAGCGTAAAGCCGATGATCCCCGCCTTCGAGCGGCGCTGATTCGTCTTTTGATTCACAAACCAGCTGCGGAAGATCTCGCGCATCTGCTTTTTAATCAGCAGTTTTACCATCTCACTCCGCCTCCAGCTCGAGGAAGACCGATTCGAGCGACGCATCGCCCTTGACTTCCTCCATCGTGCCGGAGCGCACGAGCGCGCCGCGGCGGATGATGGCCACCTTGTCGCAGAGCTTCTCCGCCACCTCGAGCACGTGCGTGGAGAAGAAGATCGCGCCGCCGTCGCTGCAGACCTCGTGCATCATCTCCTTCAAGAGATGCGAGGCCTTCGGGTCGAGACCGACGAAGGGCTCGTCCATGAGGATCAGCCGCGGCTGGTGGAGCCAGGCGGAGATGATGGCGAGCTTCTGCTTCATGCCGTGGGAATAGGCGGAGATCGGCTGCGCCAGATCCTTCGTCAGCTCAAAGCGGCCGGCATAGTCGCGGATGCGGCTCTGGCGCACGTCCGCGGGCACGGCGAACACGTCGCCGATGAAGTTCAGAAACTGAATGCCGGTCATGTAGTCATAGAGATCGGGGTTATCCGGGATATAGGCCATGGTGCGCTTGCAGGCGAGCGGGTCAGATTTGATCGAGACGCCGCCGATGCGGATCTCGCCCGCGTCAAACTGCTGAATGCCCGCGACGGAACGGAGCGTGGTGGTTTTGCCCGCGCCGTTGTGGCCGATGAAGCCGTAAATTTCGCCCGGCGCGATGTGCAGCGAGAGATCGTCCACGGCGACATGATCGCCGAAGCGTTTGGTCAGATGCTGGATTTGAAGCATGGGAAAACGCCTCCTTTTTTCTCTGTAATTCCGATTGTAGCAGATACCGCGCGGATGTCAATGAAATGTGTGGAAATGCGAATCAAAGCGTGTTATAATATCAACTTGAATGTATCGTACACCTTCCGCTCACTGGAAGGTCAAGCGTGATTTCGGAAAGGAGGGCGTCTGTTGCAGAAAATTCAGAATCCGAGGGTTCGGCTTACGCTGCTGGCGCTTTTCATTCTCCTTCAGGCGGCGGGGCTGCTGCTCTTCCCCATCGGCGTCATGCAGATGGTGGACATCGGCGTTCGTCAGAGCGGCATTCACTATGCCACGCCCGTGCAGCTGCGCGCGCAGACGCTGGAGGATCTGCGCATCTTCCTCGCGCCCGGGGATTACAAGACGATTCATGACGCCTATACCGAGGAAAACGGCGTGTGCACGCTGAACGATCACGCCGATCTCAAGGCGCTGAGCGGCCTGTTTGCCGAGGCGGAACGGCTCTATCTGCGCACCACGCAGCGCGGCGGAAACGCCATGGCCGCCGCCCGCGCCGCCCTGGAGAGCGGGGCGATGACGCAGCCGCAGATCCTCGAGCAGGCGCGCGAGGGCTTAAACGAACATCTCACGCCCGCGCAGGAGCAGATGGCGTCTGTCGCCTTCCTGCGCACGGAATACTCCGTGCTGGGGCTGAACCCCGACGGAATGCGCGCGCACTATCTCAGAAACTGGACGTGGGTGCTGATCGGCTGCGCCGCGCTGGTGTTTCTCGCTGCGCACGGAGAGCAGAAGCTGCGGCGCGGGGATGAAGCGATCCCGGTCAACGCAGCGAAGCTCCTTCTGCTCGCGGGTGACGCGGCGCTGATCGTCTGGGGGCTGATCGCCCTCGGCGCGAGCTGGGTGAAGCCCGGCGCGCTCGCGATGGCGGCGGTCGCGCTGACGCAGATTCTGCTGGCCCTCCTCCCTGCCGCGCTCACGCGCAAGGCCGGTTTGGAAAAGCCGCAGAGCACAAGGGAGACCGTGCTTTGTGTCCTCCCTGCTGCCGTCGGCACTGTCGGCGCGGTGATGGCGGTGCTCGGCGCTTCTCTCGCCGCGAAGAGCACCAACGCCGTGAACGCAGGGCTCAACCGCGTGCTTGCGAACACCGGCGGCACGGACGGCGCGGCGGTGCGTCAGGCGCTGATCCCGGGGCTGATCCTCGTGCTCATCGGCGGCGGACTGATGGTGCTCGCGCGGCGGCTGGACAAAAGCCAGCGCCTCGCATGGGCGGGCCCGGTGCAGACGCTGCTGGAGGTCCTGCCCGGACTCGCGGGCGCGGTGACGGCGCTGATTCTGATTCTTGCGCGGCGCTACTGGCTCGGCGTGCTGCTGCTGGCGGCGCTCGTCGCGGCGGTGGGACTCATGGCGTGGGTGCAGAACCGGCATCCCGAGCGCGTGGTTTCCGCCGTGCGGCTGCCCGGAATGATCGCCTGCGCGATGACGGCGGGGCTGGGAGCGAACCTGCTCTCAAAAACCGCGCTCGACCCGGCGGGCTTTCTCATCTGCGTCGTCGGCGCGCTCATCTTCGCGCGAACGGCGGCAAAGCTCCTGACCCGGCGTTGACAGCCGGAATCAATTGCGGTAAAATAATCGGGCTGCGCAAGCGCGCAGCCCATATAAGCCCTGGTAGCTCAGCTGGATAGAGCAGCCGCCTCCTAAGCGGCAGGTCGGGGGTCCGAATCCCTTCCAGGGTGCCAGAAAACGTCGTAATCTCAACGGGTTGCGGCGTTTTTTATATTTCAGGTTCTCGCTTTGGAAAACGCGGTTTGGTGTTCTCTGGCACGCCAAAGTATGCAAGAACACATTTTTGATTATTTTGCGCTTTGGCACGCATTTGGCACAGGTACTATCCGGCCTGTTGCACGATGAGAGCAGACAGCGCTGCCAATCAGTCAGGAGATTGTTGGAGCTGAAGCAGCAAACTCTGTGCATCCACGGTCACGGATTGCGGCTC